>NZ_CP017479.1:1257884-1572355 GCF_001761465.1 Flavobacterium gilvum
AGTTATATAAAAAGTGTGAAACTGAATTCGTTCGGTTTCACACTTTTTTTTATTCCAAAATTTGGTATGATGCAGATTGCTTGATTGGCCACGGACGTGCTTCGCCTGTTCGCTATCGCTCGGGTCACTGATTGAACGGATTTTTTAGTTTACCAATGAGATGTTTTTTACCGCAAGGTTCACAAAGAATTACGCAAAGGGCACAAAGCTTTGCGAACTTAGCGTAATTCTTTGTGAACCTTGCGGTTAAACTCTTAAACTTTCTTTATAACATAAGTAACCATTCCCCAAATGATAAGTTGGTTTTCTTCAGTGACTTTTATGGGTTGGTAACTCGGATTTTCGGGCATTAGATACAAACAGTCTTTTTCGACCTGAATGCGTTTTACGGTAAATTCGCCATCGATGGAGCAAATTGCGATTCGGTTATTTTGCGGTTCGAGGCTTCGATCTACAACCAAAACATCTTTGTCGTTGATGCCCGCATCAATCATCGAGTTGCCGTTGACTTTAATATAAAAAGTGGCCAAAGGATTTTCGCTTAATTCCTTGTTCAGATCAATGGTGGTTTCCAGAAAATCGTTGGCAGGCGAGGGAAATCCTGCCGAAACTCCATCGCCGATGTACGGAATTTGAAGGTCGCTTTGCAAGTCGGGGCGAAAAAAAGTGAGTTTTTGTTCTTTTTTTACAGACATTGTATCTTGAGTATATCTTTGAAATTTGTGGTATATCTTGGCGAAAGATGATTTTGGTTCATATTCCAGGTCAGGCTTAAATTTTGACTTGCCAATTTTATTTTGGTATCACCAATTTTGTGGTTCAGTCGATCCATTACTTTCATCAAAGCCAAGTGTTTTGGATTTTCTTCTTCAAATAATTGAAACTGTTTTCGGTTTTCATCGATTAATTCGGTCACAATAACACCTGCTTTTTTGAACTTGATTCCTTCGTTGCCTTTGTGTAATTTTTTTAGCATTTCAACAGCCACATTGCAAATGGTCAAAGTTGAATTGCTGGAATAAGGCAGTGTCATCGCCATATTAAAATAGTACTGAGACGTTTTAACCGAATGTTTATCTACTGTTAGCATCACAATGATGGTGTGGCAGCAGGAGTGTTGTTTGCGCAGTTTTTCGGCACAAACGGCGGCAAAAGTAGTTATGCGCTCTCGAAGCAAATCAAAATCGGCTATTTGTTTGGGAAAACTTCGGGTGATGGAGATGCTCTTTTTTTGTTCAGTAATAGGTTCTAGATCTAAAACTGATTTTCCTTCCAATTCATATTTTAGGCGAAGGCCGACAATACCCATTTCTTTTTTAATCCAGGCTTCGTGCTGTGGTTGTATAAAGTCGAATGCGGTATTGATTTTGCGGAGTTTTACTTTTTTGATTGTGCGGTAACCAATGCCCCAAACGTCTTCGATTTTGGTCCATTTCAGGGCTTTGATGCGTTTTTCTTCGCTGTCTATTACATAAACACCTTTTGTTCTATCCTGGAATTTTTTGGCAATTTTATTGGCGACTTTAGACAATGCTTTGGTTTCGGCAAAGCCAATGCATGTAGGAATGCCTACCCATTTTTGGACACGTTTTTTCATTTGCAGACCATAATCATGATAATCCGAAATGTTTTGGCCGTCAAAATTCAAAAAAGCTTCATCTATGCTGTAAATTTCCAAGTTGGGGGTAAACTGGCCCAAAATAGCCATCACACGGTTGCTTAAATCACCATAAAGCGGATAATTGGAAGAGAATATCTGAATGTTTTTTTCTTTGATTAATTCCTTAATCTGAAATGCAGGAGCTCCCATTGGCACTCCAGCAGCCTTAGCTTCGTTGCTTCTAGAAATCACGCAGCCATCGTTGTTGGATAATATCGCAACAGGTTTTTCGTTGAGTTTCGGTTGAAAAACACGTTCGCAGGAAGCATAAAAATTATTGCAATCGACTAAAGCATACATGATGTAAAATTACATAATAGCGGAATATGCTTTTGGATTAGGTAGGTTAATTTTTGGTGCTGTTGATAAATCGTTTGGGTTTGGTTAAACTAAAAAATTAAGATTGCTGATTTTAGATTAACGATTTTTGATTTAAGAAGTCAAAGACCTTGTAAAACGGAGAATCTACTATTTGTCTACACCAAATCTGAAATCGACAATCGTTAATCTAAAATCTCTTAACTTACTGGTATTAATCGCTAGAGCATGAAATTTGTGCTTTATTTTGCTAACAATTAGTTGCCTATAATTTGATCCATTACCCAGTTGGTATGGGCAGCTGTGAATCCGTTTGAAGGGTGTTTTTGTTTCCCTAAAAGATCATCCCTCATTTGTCCAACATGATACAATTGTATGTTTTCGGGCTGTTCTATGATGTGTTTTGATTCCCCGTCAGCGGTTTTCAGAATCAAGGGGTCATTTTCAAAAATAGAGAAAGTGATTTTGCCTTTACTTCCGTAAATTTCTACTACATCTTCTCTTTCAAAAGAACCAAAATTCCAACTTCCGCTACCGGTAACACCAGATTCGTGAAGCCAGCTGGCTACCGCGGCATCTTTCGAAGAATACAAACCTTGCTGATTGAGGCTAATGCCCGAAACTTCTTTTATTGGGCCAAGATAATGAACGAACAAATCCAAACCGTGACTGGCCAAATCATCAAAATAGCCTCCTTTTGCAATTTTTGCGTCAGTTCTCCAGTTGTATTCACCAGAACGATCTAGGTTGTTTGCAGCTTTGCTTAAATGCCATCTGATGTGTCTTACTTCGCCTATGGTTTTTGAATCGATCCATTTTTTTACTTGATCAAATTTTGGAAGGCTTCGTCTGTAGTAAGCAACAAATAAAGGAATTTCTTTTGCTTGAAAAGCTTCAGCAATTGCCAATGCTTCCTGATAATTCGGAGCCAAAGGTTTTTCGATGCAGCAGGGTTTTCCGGCCTCGGCAACTTTTAGCCCATAAAACTTATGGAAATCGGGAGGAGTGGCGATATATACGGCATCAACTTCTGGATCGTTAATCAGTTCGTCAGCGTTTGTGTAATATTTGTTTATACCGTGTCTTTTGGCATAATCAGCGGCTTTTTCTGCATCTCTGCGCATCACTGCCGATATAGTAAATCCTTCAGTTTTTTGGTAGGCGGGACCGCTTTTCACTTCTGTAACATTGCCACAGCCAATGATGCCCCAACGGATAGTTTTGGTTTCTTTGTTCATTTTTTAATTATTTACAACTATCTATTGTACAACTATTGGTTTCTGAAGAGACATCCGTTTTTATGGAAGTAATAAATTCTCCTTCTTCCCAAGTTTGTTCAAGTGCTTTCAAAAATGTTTCAGCAGGTTGTGCTCCAGATATTGCATATTTATTGTCAAAGACAAAGAAGGGAACTCCAGTTACACCAAGAGCTTGAGCTTCTTGTTGGTCCTGTCTTACTTCGTTTAGGTAGTTGTCAGAACTAATCAGTTGATTGACTTCTTCCAGGGGTAAACCAACTATTTGGGCTATTTCCTGTAATGTTTTCCAATCATTCACATTCAGACCATCGGTTAAATAGGCTTTGAACAATAATTCTTTTACCTCGTCGGATAGTTGGTGTTTTTTGGCTAAATGCAATAATCGATGGGCGTTTTGTGAATTAGCCAAAATGGCTTTTTCAAAATGAAAATCCAAGCCCGAATTTTTCGCATTTACAGTCATGTTATCAATCATGGATTGAGCCCAATCAGTGTCTCTTCTGTATTTTTCGGCCAAATGATCTACAATATTTTCGTTGGGAGTTGCAACAAAATTAGGATCCAATTGAAAACTTTTCCATTCGATTACGACTGATTCTTTGTTTTCAAAATGGGAGAGTGCTTCTTCTATTTTTCTTTTTCCAATATAGCAAAACGGACACATTACATCTGACCAGATTTGTACTTTTAATTGATTTTTCATCTTTGTTTTGTTAAGCGATGCCAAATAATTTCTAGTACAAAAGTATGAAATTCAAATTTTAGGATTTTGAATTTTGGATTTAATTGTGAAGTGATTCGCTGTCTAAGTCAGTTTCGGGGTTTTTATGTTCAAATTCGTAGTTGTACTGTTTCAAATATGGTTTGTTTCCTCTCTTTACTTTTGGTGAAGCAGGAATAACTTTTGGTTTTTCTTCAGCCGTAATTAATCTATTGGAAAGATAATTCGACAAATATTTTTTAAGTAATTGAATTTTATCTGTTTCTAAAGAATAAATAGTTTTCTTCCCAACATTTTTTACATTCAAAAGATTGGCTTTTTTTAATTCGGATAGATGTTTGGAAATAGTAGATTGTGCCAATGGAATTAAAGCGACAATTTCGCCACAGGTTCTATTGTTTTTATTCCATAACAGCGTCATTATTTGCATACGGGTTGGATGCCCGAGTGCTTTGCAAATTTCTGCAATTGCATTTGTTTGCTCATCGAAATTTATGTGCTTTGAAGTTCCCATAAATTGCAATTTTAATAATATCGTAATTTAACGATTATATTTGATAATTAGCATGTTGGGGCTACAATTTTTTATTTCAATGGTTTTTTTGGATAGTTGTTTACTTTTTGTTTTTATTTTTCATTTAACTTGTCTGGATTTTTTAAAGCCTTTTTTTCTTCAGAGGCCAATCTTCTTTCAATTTTATTAATATCTTCTTCTGGGGATAAATTTTCAGGGACGATACCGCGCGATAGTAATGTGCTTCGAACAGATTTATTATTAGTAATATGTTCTTTAGAAATTTGATTTTCAGTTTTCATTTTATGCTGTTTTGCATTGAAAATTGTTATTTCAGTCGCAAAATCTTTTGCTTTTAATAAAATAGTAGGCATATGATCAGCTAAGGGTTTTGCAGCGGCTAGTCCCCATTTTACTTTCATTTGTTGTGTTGTTTTATTAAACAAGGCTGTGTCTCCTTTGCTTCTAATTAAGGCAAAGTTTTGATTGCCTCCCGTTTGTTCAAAAATCACCTGAGAAAGTTCTTTTTCAGTTGCTTTGAGTTTATTTCTGGCTTGAACACGTTCATATTCCAATATTTTTTGTTCTATTAATTCTGCTTTTCTTGTTTGAATTGCAAAATAACGCTGTGCAAAAGCAATCGTTTCCTTTCTCGGATCGCCATTTTGTGCGATTAGATAGCACGCATATCTCGTAAGCATGATATCTTGTATTTCTTTTTCAGCACCTTTAGGCATTTGTATCGTTTTCCCGACGTCGGCAAAATGATCTTCAATGTTCTCTCCAGAGATTTCACATGCCGTTTTTGCTTTAGATATAACCCCTATAAAATTATCCCATTTGGTATATCCCAAAAGGTGTTGTAAATCTCTTGCTAACCAAAACTCTGTTCCATCCTCAGTTTGATTGGAATGTGATTCAAAGTTATTGGTTAAAGTATATATGATTTCGTTTTTCATGATAGCTGTTTTAAATTTTAGATTGCTTTCTTAAAGCTTTTTTATTTGCTCATCTACGCTAGTTGCAATGTTTTCCACTACAATAATTAATTCTATTAAATCTTATGTCACCGTTATATCCAAGGACACTATCCCTACATCTTCCCCACTCAACTCATACACCATTTTATCAATTTCTTTATCAGTTTTATCGATTTGAATCAAAGGGTTTTCGGAATAATGGCATTTGGTAACACTTTTTTAGAGAATATAAATATAAGTAATTACTGCGTATTTGTGAGATTTTGTTATCAACATTTGTTCTTTTTCATGAAACAAAAAAGCCGCTAACAATTTGTTAGCGGCCTTACTATATTTTATTTTGAACTTAATTTTATGCTAATAAATCCAAAACCAGTGAAGGGAATAATCCGATGATGATATTCAAGAGAATGGAAACAACCGCAACTGCATAAATCAGGAATGGTTTTCCAGTACGGGTTTCGTTTGGTTCTTTGGTGTACATTGCCAAAATCAATTTGAAGTAATAACCAACACTTACAATAGAGTTGATAACCGCAAATATAACCACTACTAAATAACCCGCCTGAATCGTTTGGCTGAACAAAACCAGTTTGGCAAAGAAACCTGCAAATATCGGGATACCTGCCATCGAAAGCAATGATCCTGTTAATATGGCTGCCAACAATGGATTTGTTTTTCCTAAGCCGTGAAAGTTTACGATGTCTTCGTTTTCTCGGTTCTTACATACATATAATATAACGCTGAATGCGGCAATACCAGATAATGCATAAGCCGAAGTGTAATACAATAAACTTCCGGCCGAAGTGGCTAAAGTCAATAACGCCATTAGCATAAATCCGGCATGCGAAATACCCGAAAATGCCAGCATACGTTTTACATTGACTTGTCTTAATGCCATGATATTACCAACAGTCATAGACAAAATCGAAATAACGACCACTACAAGTTGGAACGAGTAATTAATATCGGCATGCATACCTGATAATAATTTATAAAGTGTTGCAATTGCCACAACTTTTGCCAAAGTGCTCATCAAGGCAGTAGTCAAAGTTGGGGAACCTTCATAAACGTCTGGAGCCCAAAAATGGAATGGTACGGCAGCGATTTTAAATAGCATTCCGATAGTAACCAATGAAATACCGATTGGGAACCAAATAGGAAGTTCTGCAGATTGTGACATTTCACCAATTTCAACAATGTCGAATGATCCCATCGCGCCATAAATCATACAAATACCAAATAGTATAACTCCGGATGCAAATGAACCCATCAGGAAGTATTTCATACCGGCTTCGTTACTTTTTACATTTACCCTGTTGCTTGCAGCAAGTACATAAAGCGATATCGATAATATTTCTATTCCTAAAAAGAACATGGCCAGATTTCCAAAAGAAACCATGGCTACTGCCCCAGATAATAAGAAGATTTTAATAGCTATATAATCTGAAAGCTTGCTTTGGTGATTTTCGTAAAAACTATGTCCTAAAGCAATCAAAAACAAGGTTAATACGATAAATAGACTAGAAAAAGTAACCGAAAAGTTATTTACAACAATCATGTTGTTGTAGTAACTTTCAGGAGAATTAAATTCGGAAACGTTAAGTCCTAGAATGGCTAATAATCCAATAATTGATATTGGAATAATTGCTTTTCTAAAATCAAAGATTTCAAATATAAGGCTTAAAACACCTAATCCTATTATAGCTATTAATGTTGTCATTTTTTAATTTTTGATTTAGGATTTTAGCTTTTAGATTAACATTTTCAAATGTTGTCATCTTCAAACTTGCATCTACCTATTTTGTTTTTATTATATACTATACTTTTTATAATTGAAAGATTCGGTTTTTAAAAAGACTTTAGATCTTAAATCAAAAATCGTTAATCTTCATTCTAAAATCAAATTTCTATACTCTGTTTATCACCTTCAAAATACTTTCAAGACTTGGCGTTATCAAGTCATTGATTGGTTTCGGATACAATCCGAAGAAAAACAGAACCGCAATGATGATTACCAATGTCAAAGCTTCCGCAAAAGTGACATCAGCAAAAACTTTAGTATTTGTTTCTCCAAGCATCACATGTTGGAACATTTTCAACATATAATAAGCCCCCAAAATGATTGTTGTTCCTCCCAAAAGGGCAAACCATATATTTACTTGCGAAAGGCTGTATAACACCGTAAATTCACCGATAAAGTTAAAAGTCGTTGGTAAAGCCACAGAAGCCAACACCAAAATCATAAACATTGAAGTGAATTTTGGAGATTGATAACGAATTCCACCCATTTCTGAAATTAATCGTGTTTCGTATCTTCTGAAAATGATTTCGGCAGCGAAGAACAATCCAACTACTACAAAACCGTGAGCAATCATTTGTAAAACAGCTCCTCTAAAACCGTCAAGATTCAAAGCATAAGTTCCGGCGGCAATCAACCCAACGTGAGCAAGGGAAGAATAAGCCAATAATTTTTTCAGGTCTTTTTGTCTTAAAGCAACAATCGAACCGTAAATTACTCCGGCAATACCCACTCCTATGAATATCCACATGTATTCTTTGGCTGCTAAAGGCGCCAAAGGCAATTGCCAACGGATAAGGCTGTACAATCCCATTTTTAGCATGATACCAGATAAAAGCATGGTTCCAACGGTTGGCGCTTTTTGGTACACATTTGCTTGCCAGGTATGGAAAGGAATCAACGGAATCTTAATGGCATACGCCAAGAAGAAAGCCGTGAAAATCCATTTTTGTTCATTTATGGATAGATCCAATTTATATAAATCTTCAATCAGGAAGCTACCTGCTTTTTGGTACATATAAATAAACGCAACCAGCATGAATAAAGATCCTGCCAATGTATAGATAAAGAATTTAACGACTGCTTTTTTGCGTTCTTCGGCATCTCCGTTACCCCAAATCAAAGCGATAAAGTAAATCGGGATCAATGATAATTCCCAAAAGATGTAATATAAAAGGCCGTCACTTGCCAAGAAAGTTCCTGTCATTGCAAATGCCATAAACAATATAAGGGAATAAATTGCTTTGGAATTTTTGAATTCATTGCCAAAAGAAGATAAGATTATAACGGCAGTTAAGGCAACTGTCAGCAAAATCATTGCCAATGACAATCCATCGGCATGCAAAGCAAATGAAACTTTTGGCAACGTTATCCATTGGCTGCTGTAACTGATGTTTTCGCCTAAATTAAAATGATTTAATAAAACAATTGAGCAACCTGTAGCCGCTAACCCGAAAAATAAAGCCACTTTTGAAGCGAGTTTGTCACCAGCTAAATAAGTTGCAAATGCGCCAACTAAAAGGATGATTAATATTAGAGATACATTCATGGTATATAATTATTGAGCTAGAAATAAAAATGAAATAATGGCACACATGCCTAAAACAAAAGCAAATAGGTATAGTCCGACACTTCCATTCTGTAATTTTTTACCTTGGTAACTAAGTTCACTGGCAATTTTTCCAAATCCAAACACTACTGATGAAATTCCAGTTTCTACATAGTCTCTGAATAGTTTTGACAAACTGTTTATAGGAGCTACAAATAAGGAATCATATAATTCGTCAACATAGTATTTGTTGTACAATACTTTTGAAAATCCGGTTATTTCGGCATCTTCGCTTGGTACAGCGTTTTGTTTGATGTATTTAGAATAAGCAATTCCAATTCCGACTAATCCGCCAACTACAGCAATCGCCATTAGCATATATTCGGTAGTTCCCAATGCGTGTTCTTCTGTTCCCGCTTTCGCAAAAAGTGGAGCCAAATATTCGTTAAGCCAGCTATTTCCGGGTAAACTAATTAAACCTCCAACGGTTGCCAAAATTGCCAATACAATCAAAGGGAATGTTATTAAAGCCGGACTTTCGTGTAAATGGTGTTTTTGTTCCTCAGTTCCTCTAAAATCATTGAAGAAAGTCAGGAACATCAATCGGAACATATAAAAAGCAGTCATTATAGAAGCAACAGAGCCAACAACCCAAAGAGGAATGTTATGGTGGAAAGCGGTCATCAAAATTTCGTCTTTAGAAAAGAATCCCGAAAACAAAGGAACTCCGGAAATAGCTAATGATGAAATAAGCATTGTCCAGAAAGTGATAGGCATCGCTTTTTTCAAACCACCCATTTTACGCATATCCTGTTCGCCGTGCAAACCGTGTATTACAGATCCCGATCCCAAGAATAAACAAGCTTTGAAGAAAGCGTGAGTAATTACGTGAAATATGGCAACTTCATAAGCACCAAAACCTAATGCCAAAAACATTAACCCTAATTGGGAAACAGTAGAGTAGGCCAGTACTTTTTTGATGTCGTTTTGAACCAAACCAATAGTTGCGGCAACCAATGAAGTTACGCCTCCAATTACGGCAATAATAGTTTGTATATCGTGTGTTAAGTCGAATAAAAAATGCATTCTGGATACCATAAAGATACCAGCAGTAACCATCGTTGCAGCGTGTATCAATGCAGAAACAGGCGTAGGCCCAGCCATCGCATCAGGCAACCAAGTGTATAAAGGAATTTGTGCCGATTTACCACAAGCTCCTATAAACAGAGCCAAAGCGGCAATACTTAACCAAAGTGTATCAACATTGTGAGCGCCGGCGATAGCAGATTGTAATGTTGTAAAATCCAAAGTGGAGAATTGGCTACCTAGGATAAATATTCCAATCAGTAATCCTAAATCCCCGATACGGTTCATGATAAATGCTTTTTTGGCGGCATCATTGTAATCTTGGTTTTTGTACCAAAATCCAATTAGTAAGTAAGAACAAAGTCCAACTCCTTCCCAACCAATGAACATTACCAATAAGTTGTTTCCAACAACAAGGGTAATCATAAAAAAGATGAAAAGATTCAAATAAGCAAAGAAAGAATGCAGTTTTTCGTCATCATGCATATAGCTGATGGAGTACAAATGAATCAATGAACCAATCCCGGTTACAAACAATAACCACATAACAGATAATTGATCCAGCAAAAAGCCAAAACTCACATTGAAATTGCTGATTTGAATCCAATCAAACAATTGAATTGCTATGGCCTGTTTTGTTTGATTTATTTGAAGAAAAAAGGAAACGGTAACAATAAACGAAATCACCACAGAAAGCGTTCCGATAATTCCCGAAACCGATTTTCCTAAACTTTTTCCAAAGAAAACATTAATTAAAAATCCTAAAAAAGGAGTTAATAGTAAGACTAAAGCTAAGTTGGTATCCATTGCCATTTATCCTTTTAAGTTTTTTAAATTATCGATGCTGATAGATCCAATATTTCTAAATATCGAAACTAATATGGCGAGACCAACTGCAACTTCTGCCGCCGCTACTGCCATGGAGAAAAATACGAATACTTGCCCTTGTGCGTCTTGGTGATAAGTTGAGAAAGCCACAAACAATAAGTTAACGGCGTTCAGCATGATTTCAATAGACATAAACACAATGATTGCATTTCGTCTGTACAAAACACCAAAAATTCCAATACAAAAAAGGACTACACACAGGAAGATATAGTTCTCTATACCAATTTGAGTTAAAATATTGTTCATTATTTTCCTATTTTTTCTTTTTTAGACAACAGCACAGCTCCAATCATAGCCACCAAAAGCAGAATGGAAGCAAATTCAAAAGGAACCATATATTCATTCAACAATGCCTTTCCGAGCACTTTTATCGATTGATAATCCTCACCCGTATAATCGTATTCTACGATAGGTTTTGAGTCGATAAAGATTTTTATCAAAACCAAACAAACCAAACAAAAGGAAACAATCGCACCCAATCTCGTGAATCTTGGTTTGTGAACTTCATCCTCATGGTTCAGGTTCATCAACATGATGGTAAACAACAGTAATATCATAATTGCCCCAGAATAGACAATTATATGTACTATTGCCAAAAACTGTGCGTTTAACAATAGATAATGCCCTGCAATGGAGAAAAAACAAATTACCAAGTAAATGGCACTATGAATTGGATTTCTACTGAAAATAGTCAAAAATGCAGTAAGCAAAGTGATTGCAGACAATACGCAAAATAAAATAAGTACTGTTGACATTAGTTAGCGTTTTTAAGTTGAGTATTTTTCAAAGCCATTTCCATTGGCATAACCAGTTTGTCTTTCCCAAAAATGAAATCTTCTCTGTCATAACTGGAAGGAACCAATTCTTTGGAGATAGTCAAATAGATAGCATCTTTTGGACAGGCTTCTTCACAAAGTCCGCAAAAAATACATCTCAACATATTGATTTCATATATCTCAGCATATTTTTCTTCTCTGTACAAATGCTTTTCTTCAGGTTTACGCTCGGCGGCTTTCATTGTGATGGCTTCGGCCGGACAAGTCAAGGCGCAAAGACCACAGGCAGTACAGTTTTCTCTGCCTTGTTCGTCGCGTTTTAGCATATGGCGTCCACGATACACGGGGCTCATCTCACGAACTTGCTCAGGATATTGAATCGTCGCTTTCCTTTTGAATAAATGCTTCAGCGTGATGAACAAACCTTTTACAATCGCAATTAGATACATGCGCTCCAAAAAAGTCATCTCTTTATTTGAGACCACTTTCTTTCTTCCTGATAAGGATATAGTTTCTATTGACATTTTATATTTTTTATTTGTAGCTAATCCTGCTATCCGCTGTATCTTTTATTTTTTAAAGGAAAAAATAAAAGGATGCCGCTTCTATCAGGGCTAGTCCCGTTATCTATAGGTGTTCTGTTAAAATCCGAAAAAAGTAGCTATTTCAGTTCTTAAAATCACAACTCCGGTAATCATAATATTTACAATCGCAAGCGGAATCAAAATTTTCCATCCCAAATGCATTAATTGGTCATATCTAAATCTTGGTATCGTCCAACGAACCCACATGATAAAGAAGATAAAACCACATAATTTAATAAACAAAGCCATCATGCCTAGTACGTTGGCAACATTTACACCAAAGTGATCTAATACCCAACCCATTCCAGGATAATTGTAACCGCCAAAAAACAAAACAGCCAAAATTGTCGAGGAAATAAACATATTTGCATATTCGGCAAATAAATAGAATCCCATTTTCATGGAAGAATATTCAGTATGATAACCACCAATCAATTCCGATTCACATTCTGCTAAATCAAAAGGTGTTCTGTTCAACTCCGCAAAAGAACAAATAAGGAAAATCAAAAAGGTTAATGGCTGATAAAATACATTCCAATGCCATTCTGATTGTTGTTTTGAAATTTCTGCTAGGCTCAAAGTTCCTGTCATCATAATCAAAGCAATTATGGACAATCCCATTGCAACTTCATAAGAAACCATTTGCGAAGCGGCTCTAATAGCACTCATTAATGAAAACTTATTATTGGAAGCCCATCCACCAATCATGATGCCGTAAACTCCAAGAGAAACTACTCCGAAAATATACAATATGGCAATGTTTACGTCTGTAGCCTGCAATAAAATATCTCTTCCAAATAAATGTAAACGGTCTCCCCAAGGTATAACTGCACTCGTCATCAACGCTGTTCCCATTGCGATTCCGGGTCCTACAAAGAATAAAAATTTATTGGGTGTATTAGGTTCAAATTCTTCTTTTGAAAACAGTTTCAAACCATCGGCAAGAGGTTGGAACAAACCTAATGGTCCAGCTCTGTTTGGCCCGATACGGTCTTGTAGCCAAGCGGCCACTTTACGTTCTGCCCATGTGGAATACATAGCCATAACCATGGTAAGAGCAAAAACTGCTATAATAACAACACTTTTTTCTATAACAAATGTACTTTCCATTTTTTACGATTTTTGGTTGTTAGTGTCCAATGGAATTGAAGCCATACTTATTTTTTTTCTGTCTTGATCTCTACCAAAAAGTATATTTTTTTCAGTGTCAATTTCTACTTTTTCGATTGGGCGAGTATAGTTATTTTGATTAATAACCGAATCTTTTTCAAATTCGCGTGGCCCTTCGATTACCCAATCAGAAACTTCTTTTTTGTCAAAACGACAAGTGTTGCAAATGAATTCTTCTACTTCATGGAATTCATCTTTACGACCTGTAACACGTTGGATTTCATTTCCAAACATCCAAACGGTTGTTTTTCCGCAACATTTATCGCAATCTCTATGCGCGTTGAATGGTTTGTTGAACCAAACTCTTGACTTGAATCTAAAGGTTTTGTCAGTCAAAGCTCCTACCGGACACACATCGATCATATTTCCTGAAAATTCATTGTCAATCGCTTTAGAAATACAAGTCGAAATGTTAGCATGGTCACCACGATCCAATACTCCGTGAACTCTGTTGTCTGTCAATTGATCTGCGACTTGCACACATCTTTGACATAAAATACAACGATTCATGTGTAATTGAATGTTCGGACCGATATCTTCTGGTTCAAAAGTTCTCTTTTCTTCGATAAAGCGGGATGCTGATTTTCCGTGCTCAAAACTCAGATTTTGCAAATCACATTCCCCTGCTTGATCGCATATAGGGCAATCCAATGGGTGATTGATTAATAGAAATTCGGTAACTGATTTTCTAGCTTCCTGAACTCTTGGAGATGCTTTACTGGCGATTTCCATTCCGTCCTGACAACCTGTTACACACGATGCCATCAATTTTGGCATTGGTCTTGGGTCTGCGTCACTTCCTTTGGTTACATCAACCAAACAACAACGGCATTTCCCACCGCTCCCTTTTAATTTTGAATAATAGCACATCGCTGGCGGAACAACGTCTCCACCAATCATGCGCGCAGCTTGCAGAATCGTTGTTCCTGCTTCTACTTCAATTTCTTGACCGTCTATGGTTACTTTCATTATCCTTTGTTTTTTTAGTTTCAGGTTTAAAGTTTCAGGTATTATAACTTGAAACTAAAAAGACTTGAAACTTGAAACTATTTATACTTCTTGTTTTGCCACTAGGTGCTTCACTTTTTCAAATGGTTCGGCAACAAAATGGTCTCTGTTTTTTATTTTTTCTGGGAAACGAATATGATATTCAAATTCATCTCTAAAGTGACGAATTGCCGCTGCCACTGGCCAAGCTGCTGCATCACCAAGAGGACAGATAGTGTTTCCTTCTATTTTGCTTTGAATACTTAATAGTAATTCGATGTCTTCTTCGCGTCCGTGACCGTTTTCGATACGGTGCAATACTTTTTCCATCCAGCCTGTACCTTCGCGACAAGGAGTACATTGTCCGCAACTTTCGTGGTGGTAAAAACGGGAGAAATTCCAAGTATTTCGAACGATGCAAGAAGTATCATTATATACGATAAATCCTCCTGAACCCAACATAGATCCGGTTGCAAAACCACCGTCACTCAATGATTCGTATGTCATCAAACGGTCTTCGCCTGCAGCGGTTTTATAGATTAAATGTGCCGGCAAAACAGGAACAGAACTTCCTCCGGGCACAAAAGCTTTCAATGGACGATCAGAGCTCATTCCACCAAGGTATTCATCAGAGTTCATGAATTCGTAGACGCTTAATCCTAATTCAATTTCATAAACTCCAGGATTTTTGATGTGTCCCGAAGCAGATATTAATTTGGTTCCTGTAGATCTTCCGATACCGATTTTCGCATAATCAGCCCCAGAATTGTTTACAATCCATGGCACGGCAGCGATAGTTTCTACGTTATTTACTACGGTTGGATTTGCCCACAATCCCGAAACAGCTGGGAATGGTGGTTTGATACGAGGATTTCCTCTTTTTCCTTCCAATGATTCAATCAAAGCAGTTTCCTCACCACAGATGTAAGCTCCGGCACCACAGTGAACGTATAATTCTAAATCAAATCCAGAACCTAATATATTTTTTCCTAACCAGCCGGCAGCTTTTGCTTCGGCGATGGCTCTTTCCAATATTTTGAATACCCACATATATTCCCCACGGATGTAGATGTAGGAACGGTTTGCACCCAATGCATAACTGGAAGTAATCATTCCTTCGATCAATAAATGAGGAATAAATTCCATCAAATAACGGTCTTTGAAAGTTCCCGGTTCAGACTCATCGGCGTTGCAAACCAAATGACGTGGTTTTCCTGATTTTTTGTCGATAAAACTCCATTTCATTCCAGCAGGGAAACCAGCACCACCACGACCACGTAACCCAGAAGTTTTCACTTCTTCAACTACTTCGTCAGGAGTTAATGTTTTCAGTGCTTTTTCTACAGAAGCATAACCGCCGTTTGCACGATATACTTCGTAGGTTTTAATCCCTGGAATATTGATTTTGTCTAATAATATTTTTTGTGACATCTTATTTATCGTGTAATATTATTTTATTGTCTTTGCAATCGGCAATTAGTTGGTCGATTTTTTCCTTGTTCAAATGCTCTTTGTAAAAATCACCCAATTGCATCATAGGAGCGTAACCACAAGCTCCCAAACATTCTACACCCCTTACTTCAAAAAGACCGTCTGCTGTAGGTTCTCCTACTTGTACGCCCAATTTTTCGCAGGTATAATCCATCAAATCTTCAACACCGTTCAAGCAACAAGGTGAAGTTTGACAAAATTCAAGCATGTATTTACCAACGGGTCTTCTGTTGTACATCGTGTAAAACGAAACCACTTCATAAACCTCAATTGGTTTTATTTGCAAAATTTCGGCAACTTTATCTTGTAATTCAATGCTTAACCAATTGTCGTGAGCATCTTGGACTTCGTGCAATACGGGAAGTAAAGCCGATTTTCTTTTGTCTTCTGGATAATGACTGATTAACTCATTGATGCGGGACATCAATTCCTCAGTCATATTTATTTCTTGTTTGTAATGTGTGTGTACCATAATTTATGCGTCTAATTCTCCAGCAATAACATTTAAACTTGATAAAATAACAATGGCATCAGATAACATTTGCCCTTTAATCATGTCTGGATAAGCTTGATAATAAATGAAACAAGGTCTTCTGAAATGCAATCTGTATGGGGTTCTGCTTCCGTCAGTAACTAAATAAAAACCGAGTTCACCATTAGCTCCTTCTACAGGATGGTAAACTTCGGCAACTGGAACAGGAACTTCACCCATCACAATTTTGAAATGGTATATCAAGGATTCCATATCGGTATAAACATTTTCTTTTGGAGGAAGATAGTATTCAGGAACATCAGCATGGTATTCATTTCCTTCCGGCATTTTGGCTAATGCCTGACGGATAATGCTTAAACTTTCCCAGACTTCGGCATTACGAACACAAAAGCGGTCGTAAGTGTCTCCTGATTTCCCTACAGGAACAATGAAATCAAAGTCTTCATAAGAACTGTAAGGCTGTGCTACACGCACATCGTAGTCAATTCCGGCAGCACGTAAATTAGGTCCAGTAAGGCCATAGGCCATAGCTTTTTCAGCAGTTATGGATCCAACATTAACTGTTCTGTCTATGAATATTCTATTTCTGGTGAATAAGTTTTCGAATTCTTGCCAAACTGCAGGAAAATCTTCAAGAAAGGCATCAAGTTTTTTGAAAGCAGTTTCAGACCAATCTCTTTCAAAACCGCCAATTCTTCCCATATTAGTCGTTAGACGTGCACCACAAATTTCTTCGTATATTTCGTAGATTCTTTCTCTAAATTGCATAACATACAGAAATCCAGTATAGGCACCTGTATCAACTCCTAAAATTGAATTACAAATTAAGTGGTCAGAAATACGGGCAAGTTCCATTACAATTACACGTAAATATTCGACTCTTTTAGGAAGTTTTATATCAAGAAGTTTTTCTAATGTCATCCACCATCCCATATTATTGATTGGCGAAGAACAGTAGTTCATCCTGTCTGTAAGTGGAGTAATTTGATAGAAAGGACGATTTTCGGCAATTTTTTCAAAAGCCCTGTGGATGTATCCAACGGTTGGTTCTGCATCCAGAATTTTTTCACCGTCCATCAATAGGATATTTTGGAAAATACCGTGCGTTGCGGGGTGTGTAGGACCTAAATTCAGAATGGAAAGCTCGCTTCCGTCTTCATTGTGTTTCTCCTGAATTATTTTAGCATAGCGATGCTCCGGTGGTAATAATAGTTCTGACATTTATCTAATGTGAAAAATTATATATATTTTTTTTAGCAATTTGATGGCGTTCTTCCAAAATACCTGTCGTCTTTGTCGGTTCTTCCGCTGTCTTCCAAAGGGAATTCCTTGCGCATTGGGAAAGAAGTCATTTCATCCATATTCAAAATACGTTTCAACTGTGGATGCCCGATGAAATTGATTCCGAAAAAATCATAGGTTTCCCTTTCCATCCAATTGGCACATAAAAAGATGTTGGTGACGGTTTTTATTTCAGGATTTAATCCGTTAAGGAAGGATTTAATCCTGATGCGTTTATTGTCGTACCAATTATGTAAATGATAAACAACTGCAAATTGTCTGTTTTCTTCATTGTCTGGATAATGTATACCACACAAATCGGTCAAAAAGTGAAACCGTAAAGTAGGTTCATTTTTTAAATAAAGAATAACAGCTGTAATAATATCCGATTCTACTTCAAATGTAAAAATGTCTTTATCCTGATTGAATCCTAAAACTTTTGAACCAAAAGTTTCATATACTTTTTGTTGAATTTCTGTTGTTTCTAACGCCATTTTACTTATTGAATATTATAAGATGCCAATAATTCTTGGTACTCTGGTGAACTTCTTCTTCTTACAGATTCGCTTTTTACTAACTCTTGTAATCTCATGACACCATCCACAATTTGTTCGGGACGAGGAGGGCAGCCAGGAACGTAAACGTCTACCGGAATTACCTTGTCAATCCCTTGTAATACTGAGTAAGTGTCAAAAATTCCACCTGAAGTTGCACAAGCACCAACAGCAATCACCCAACGAGGTTCTGCCATCTGTTCGTAAACCTGACGCAAAATTGGTGCCATTTTTTTTGAAATGGTTCCCATTACCAATAACATATCAGCCTGACGAGGTGAAAAACTTACTCTTTCAGAGCCAAAACGGGCCAAATCATAATGCGAAGCCATTGTAGCCATAAATTCGATTCCGCAACAAGAAGTTGCAAAAGGTAATGGCCAAAGAGAATTGGCACGTGCTAATCCCACTACATCATTTAGTTTTGTGGCAAAAAAACCTTCACCAACAACACCTTCTGGAGGGGCTACCATATTTATTTTTGAATCGCTCATTTTGTTTTTTTATTTTGAATGTTGAATTTTAAATTTTGAAATGTTTTAATTAATTTATAATTCAACATTAATAATTTAAAATTATTTTATTCCCACTCTAAACCTTTCTTTTTGATGATATAGAAGAAACCAACTAAAAGAAGCATCATAAAGATAATCATTTTTATCATTCCTTCGACTCCTAAATCCTTGAAATTCACTGCCCAAGGGTATAAAAATATTACTTCGACATCGAAAAGTACAAACAAGATGGCTACAAGGAAATATTTGACCGAAAATGGGATTCTTGCGTTTCCTATCGATTCGATACCGCACTCAAAGTTTTTGTCTTTATTTTCTGATGATCTTTTTGGTCCTAGTTTGCCGGAAATTATAATTACGGCTATTACAAATAGCACAGCCAAAGCAAGCTGCATAAAGACCGGAATGTAGTTTATTTGTTCTGATTGCATAATTGTAAATATTTTGCTTAGAAATGAACGACAAAGATAGCTCTAGTGAGTGTAAATCACAAGTGGAAAATCAAAATTAATATTAGAAAAAATAAAAAATTATCATAAATTTTTACCTACTACTCATAATACCATTTTTGAAATGTTCATAAATGAGAATAATGCAAAAAAAAACGTCCCGATACATCGGAACGTTCTCTAGACGCTTACGCAAAAAAAGGTATCTATCTTTTTTTATATTAGATAACTGCAACTTTAGCTGCAACTTTACCTTTTCTTCCTTCTTCTTCTTCATAGCTTACTCTGTCACCTTCGCGTAATTCTTCCGCGCTGATTCCTGATGCATGAACAAAAATGTCTTTTCCTGTTTCTTCGTCTGTAATGAATCCATAACCTTTAGATTCATTGAAAAATTTAACTGTACCTGTACGCATTGTAATAGTAATAATAATTTATAATAAAACAAATGTAATCTTTAATACAATACGAAAATCATTAATCATATTTTTTTTTCTAAAATTATTGATATTCAATGTTTTTGTCTAGTTTTTTAAATTTAATTTAATATGCAATTCCTTTAATTGGGATTCATCTATAATTGATGGAGCATCTATCATGACGTCTCTACCCGAATTGTTTTTTGGAAAAGCAATAAAATCGCGAATTGTTTCTTGTCCGCCTAAAATAGCGACTAAACGATCCAATCCAAACGCTAAACCACCGTGAGGAGGAGCTCCAAATTGGAAAGCATCCATCAGGAATCCAAACTGCGCTTTGGCTTCTTCTTTGGTAAAACCTAAGTATTTGAACATCAACTGTTGTGTTGCTTTGTCGTGAATACGGATTGAACCTCCACCGATTTCATTTCCGTTCAAAACCATATCGTAGGCGTTGGCGCGAACTTTTCCAGGATTGGTTTCCAATAAATGCATGTCTTCTGGTTTTGGGGATGTAAATGGATGGTGCATCGCATGGTAACGACCGCTTTCTTCATCAAATTCCAATAATGGGAAATCAACAACCCAAAGTGGTGCAAACTCAGCAGGATTTCTTAGTCCCAAACGAGTTGCCAATTCCATACGTAAGGCACTCAATTGTGTTCTTGTTTTATCGGCTGGACCGGAAAGTACAAAAATCATATCGCCCGGTTTTGCTCCTGTGGTTTTTGCCCAGTTCGTTAAGTCTTCTTGATCGTAGAATTTGTCCACAGATGATTTGAAAGTTCCGTCTTCGTTGCATTTTACATAAACCATTCCGCTGGCACCAACTTGTGGACGTTTTACCCAGTCAATCAATGCGTCAATTTCTTTACGAGTATAGTTTCCTGCTCCCGGAACAGCGATTCCCACTACCAATTCAGCCGAATTGAAAACGGGGAATTCTTTGTGTTGTGCAAATTGATTTAACTCACCAAACTCCATTCCGAAACGAATATCTGGTTTGTCATTTCCGTAGGTTTTCATCGCGTGTTCGTAGGTCATTCTTGGGAATTTAGCTACTTCGATGCCTTTTAATTCTTTCAGCAAATGACGAGTCAATCCTTCAAAAACGTTCAAAATATCTTCTTGCTCCACAAAAGCCATTTCGCAGTCAATTTGTGTAAACTCTGGCTGACGATCGGCACGCAAATCCTCGTCACGGAAACATTTCACGATTTGGAAATATTTGTCCATTCCGCCCACCATCAATAATTGTTTAAAAGTTTGAGGCGATTGGGGCAAGGCATAGAATTGTCCTTCGTTCATTCTCGATGGAACGACAAAATCCCTTGCGCCTTCTGGAGTTGATTTGATTAAGTATGGTGTTTCCACTTCACAGAAATCAAGATCCGAAAGATATTTACGTACTTCCATCGCTACTTTGTGACGGAAAAGCAAACTGTTTTTTACCGGATTTCTTCGAATGTCAAGGTAACGATATTTCATTCTGATGTCTTCGCCGCCATCAGTTTCATCTTCGATAGTAAACGGAGGAGTCAAAGCTGTGTTTAAAATATTCAGTTCCGAAACCAAAATTTCGATTTCTCCCGTAGGAATGTTTTTGTTTTTGGCTTCACGCTCAATAACTGTCCCTTTTACCTGAATCACATATTCGCGTCCCAATGTTTTGGCAGCTTCAAAAACTTCTTTCACAGTACGACTTTCGTCAAAAATCAATTGCGTAATTCCATAACGGTCGCGTAAATCAACCCAATTCATAAATCCTTTGTCTCTGGATTTTTGAACCCAACCTGCTAGAGTAACTTCTGTATTGATATGTGAGGCGTTCAATTCGCCACAATTATGACTTCTGTACATGATATAAATTTTAGTTTTTTGCCCATTTTTGCGCGAGTGCAAATTTAGGACTAATTATCAATTATAGATTGCGAAAGGCATTTTTTTACCTTTTACCTTTTTTAAATTTTTCTTAAAAATTCAATTTTGACACAATTTAAGTAAAATCATCCCGTTTTAGAAAGAATTTTCCTTGTTTTTAATTTCCAATGTTAAGTTTTCGTCTATGTTACGAAATTGTTACCAAAATGTTTTTTTAATGTAAAATTTGTCTCTAATTTTGATACAATAAGATGTAAACAATTAAAAACTAACGATATGAAAAAGCTTGTAATTTTAGTAGCGGTATTATTCTCAGGTATTATTTTTGGACAAAATGCGAAACCTGTTTTGGAGCCATTTGGCAAAAGAGTTAAAGCCACTTATTTTTATGAAAATGGGCAAGTGCAACAAGAAGGCTATTTTGAAAACGGTAAATTGGAAGGACTTTGGGTTTCTTACAATGAATCTGGAGATAAAATTGCCTCAGGCGAATATACTGCGGGCGTAAAAACAGGCAAATGGTTTTTTTGGTCACAAAAAGACGGGAAAAATAGTCTAGCCGAAGTAGATTTCTCCAATAACCAAATTGCAAAAGTTAAAAATTGGAGACAGGATGCTTTTGCAAATTCAAACGAATAGCAATACATAGTTAATTTTAAGAAAAGGAGAAAGCTATCAAAAGTTTTCTCCTTTTTTTATTGATTTTCAGTGTTATAACTTTGTTAAGTTGTGATAGGTTTGCTGCTATTTATCGTAACTTTAACGTAGAAATACAGCGTATGATTTTGGGCAAAATAGAGAATTAGTTAGTTTTTTAAATATCTATTTACTACAGTTGAGAATCATAAAGTTTGTATTTGTTAAGAAATCGGCTTTTATGGGTTACTGTATCAGCCGATTTTGATTCTTTTAGTGCTTTCAGATTTATTGAATTTGAAATGCAATTGTGAAAACTGCCACTTTCTACATCAATCTCTTTTGTTCGAGATTACGCAATGGAACACAGATGACACAGATTAAACGGATTACTTCGTCTATTCGCTTCGCTCGGGTCACACGGATTTTTAATTGTTTTAAAGCATAAAATCTGCGATAATCTGCGTAGTCTGCGTGAAAAAAATCAACGAAATCCTAATGTGAATTCTCGTTTTATTCTAACTTTTTTAATCTAATTAGTATGCCAAAGTATGTTATTGAAAGGGAAATTCCCAACGCAGGGAATTTGACACCTGAACAATTAAAAGAAATTTCGAATGCGTCTTGTGATGTTTTAAGAAAAATGGGACCAGAAATACAATGGAAGCACAGTTATGTGACCAATGACAAAATTTATTGCGTTTACATCGCGCCAAATGAAGAAATGATACGGGAACATGGCGATAAAGGTGGGTTTCCAGTCACTAAAATAAGCCTTGTTTCCGAAATAATTGACCCGGTTACAGCGGAGTAGCATAGCGATTGACTTTATAAAATAAAAAGGAGAAAATCAAAACGGTTTTCTCCTTTTTTCTGCCTGTAAAGAAAGCTAATTTGCCATTACTTGGTTGTAATACAAATGACGATTCAACTCAAATAAATTAGTTTGTAATTTTTTAAAATAAACGTCAATTAATCATAACTTGGAAACAAGAGTATTTCTTGCTTATTGTTTGTTTTGGTCGAAATCCGAGTTTGTTTTAAGCAAGCGCCTTTTTCGTCGTTGGCTTCACAAGTGATTAAAATTTCGTCAACAATCGTGTCATTTTTGTTTTTGATGGTAATTTTGGAAAGCTTTTTATCAGTGTAATAAAAATATTGTGTGCAGAAAGGACTAAAATTATCTGTTGTTTTATTGATGGATCCATCAGAATTATAATGATAAATGGATTCGTTTTGTTTGTATTGTTTTTGGGTGTAACAACTGATGCGTTCTCGTTGGTTGGGTTTCCATCGTGTTTTACAGTAATAAGGTTCTTTATTTGGATACTTTTCCACCACAAACCATAATTTCTTTTTGGTTTCCTGTACTAAATTTCCAGAAGCATCGACAGTTTTGGAGTATTTGATGCGACCGTTTCGGGTAAAAACCATTTCTTTTTTTTGCAAAAGCATTTTTTGATTATTTACCACAGAATATATTTCTTCTGTAGCCGATTTTATTCCTTCAGGCAAAAGTAGTTTCTTGATATCCTTTTTTGTAGCACAGGATTGTACTGTTAAGAGTAGGATGGAAATGAATAAAACTCTCATGACTGTATCTCTTAGTTGTATGCTAAGTTATTGTTTTTTATTTTTTTAAATATAAAAAATGATTTGTATTGCGGGCACGAGCGAGAAGCTCGCGCTAGCCTTTAGTTTATGAAAGAGTTACTAATTTTTTTACTTCGCTAGCGCGAGAGTCCCGCTCGTGCCGATTGGCAATGGTTATTTCTTTATTGTTGCGTTCACGAGCGGGATGCTCGCGCTAGCGGTTTTTTTTAAAATATAGTTCTCGCAAAGTCGCGAAGACACAAAGAAATAGGTTCTAAACTTTGCGTCTTCGCGTCTTCGCGAGAAAATACAAAGTTTAACTTAACGAAATTGCACACTAACAGAACCAGTTTATTTACATTCAATTTTTCCTTTAAAATAATATTCCCTTTCTTTTTTGAATTTCCAAAATTCACCCGGAATATTTGTTTCTTTAATTGTTAATAAATAAGATGAGATAATTTGTTTCGAATTTTGTTCAAATGGATTTTTGTTGATATTGATTTTAGCATCAATTACTTTATATTCTGTTTTTGATCCATCTTCCACATCATCGCTATATGTGTATTTAACACTATAGATTTTTAAATTTTTGTCGATTACAAATTCGATTTGAGTTGATTCGTAACCATCATTTTTGGAGTTTAATATTTTAATATTTTCTGGGTTTAGTTCAATTTTAGAAAATCCATTATCAAAATCTTCTACATGGTCTTTACAAATAAATAGGTTTTCAGATTGAGGATTTTGAGTAAACATTTCATCGCCAATTTTCACCTTTCCAAACTCCTGTTTATCTGATTTTGAAATTCCTGTACAATTCAAAAATAAAATTAGAAATAGTATGTAAAGTCCTTTTTTCATAAATTGCTTAAGGTTAGGTGACTGACAACTTTTGTTCTGTTAAACAAAGCGCTTTGATTTTGGAATCATTACTCTCCCCGAATATAGACAATCCCAACTACAAAACAAAAAACCACCCAAAAATCAAATTTTCAGGTGGTTTGTATAAATTTTAAAAAGGAAAAATTATTCTTCAGTAGCTCGAGCTAATCTTCTATCTCTTAGCCAATATTTGGTTCGTTTTACTAAATAGAACATTACGGGTACCATTATCAAAGTCAAGACCGTTGCATAGGTCAACCCAAAGATGATAGTCCAGGCCAATGGTCCCCAGAAAACCACGTTGTCTCCTCCCATGAAGATGTGCGGATTCAAGTCGGTTATCAAGGAGAAGAAGTCAAAATTCAGTCCGATGGCAAGCGGAATTAATCCCAATACTGCTGTTAATGCTGTCAGTAATACCGGGCGCAGCCTTGATTTTCCAGATTCGATGATTACTTCTTTGATTTCGTCTAAGCTTAGGTCGTCATGGCTTTGCAGGTGTTTGTCAGCTACTTTTTTGTCCAATAACAAAACAAAGAAATCCATCAATACGATTCCGTTTTTCACAACAATACCCGCCAGCGAAATGATTCCCATCATGGTCATTAAAACTATAAAATCCATTCCAGCAATAACGTAACCGTAGAATACCCCACTAAAACTGAGCAATACCGTGAATAATATCACCATGGTTTTTGAAACCGAGTTGAACTGCAACACGATGATAATTGTAATTCCGGACATTGCCAAAAACAAGGCATAGAAAAGGAAGCTTTGGTTTTTGCCTTGCTCTTCCTGCACTCCCGAAAAGGAATAGGTAATTGTTTTTGGTAATTGATAGCCTTTTAAATCGGCGGCAATTTGTTTGGTAATTTCGTCCCCATTGTAGCCAGTCAAAACATTGGAATAAACCGTCATGATACGTTTTTGGTTTTTTCTTTTGATTTGGTTGTAAGTGTTCGTTTTCTCCGTTTCTGAAACGGCCGAAATCGGTACTTGCATCATTTGTCCATTGGTCTGGTTTCGAAACGTCAAAGACTGGTTAAACAAAATGTTTTCGTTCTTGCGCTGATCATCTTGCATACGCATGGTGATGTTGTAATCGTCATCGCCTTCTTTGTAGGTCGAAATTTCTTGTCCATAAACAGAACGACGCAAATTGAATCCTAATTGTCCGGTTGAAACGCCCAAACTTCCAGCGCTTACGCGATCTACTTTTACTTCAAGTTCCGGACTTTCTTTGTTTACATCAATACTAAGTTTTTCGATTCCGGGAATGTTTTTAGAATTGATAAAAGTGATCATCTTATCGGCTTCTTTCAGCATTTCGTCATAATCATTTCCGGTTAGCTGAATACTAATTGGGTAACCGGCTGGAGGTCCATTGTAGTCTTTCTCGACCGTTACGGTTGCTCCTGCGATTCCTTTAACTTTACCTCTGATTTCTTCGAGAATATCGGCAGTATTGATTCCTTTTCGGAATTTAAATTCGGAGAAATTTACTGTCACTTTTCCCTTGAAAGGCGTTTCCGAAGCCGATCCCGCATCTACGTTTGGGTTTCCGGCACCTACGCCCACTTGCGAAACAATGGATTCGGCAAGGAAGTTTTTCTTGGTTTTTGGATCTACATATTTATTTAGAATATCAATAACCTGTTTTTCTACAAAAAGGGTAGCCTTATTGGTTTTTTCAATATCGGTTCCCTGCGGGTATTCGATGTAGGCAATTACCTGATTCGGAATATTATCAGGGAAAAACAATACTTTTCTCGGGAATATGCCCACAAGCATAAAAGATAAAATCAGCATTCCGATAATTCCTGCCAAGGCAAACCAGGCTTTTCTTTCAGTCAAAATTTTTCTCAAAAAGGATTTGTATTTTTCTTCCATTCTTGGGAAAAAACTATGTTGAAAATCCTGTGTCCATTGGTAGAGCTTTATTTTGTACAACCACATCAGTCCAAAAGATATGATGGCCAAATGACCTATGGCTCTTGCCAACTTTGAATCGTAAATGTTTCCGATAAACACAAAAATAACTGCAATTATGGTGAAAATTATCGAGTATAATTTTGCCGATTTTTTACTTACATTTTTGTCTTCTATTTCCATGGATCCACCTGTCATGGCAGCATTGACGACCATCGCAACGAACAAAGAAGCCGATAGTGTTACGGTTAGTGTCATTGGGAAGTACTTCATGAATTTTCCCATAGTACCAGGCCATAAGGCAAAAGGCAAGAAAGCCATTAGCGTGGTTGCTGTCGAGGCTATTACGGGCCATGCAATTTCGCCGATACCAATTTTGGAAGCTTCCAAGCGGGGCATTCCTTTTTTCATATTGGCAAATACGTTATCGACGACTACAATACCGTCATCCACCAACATTCCCAGTCCCATTACCAATCCGAAAAGTACCATCGTGTTCAATGTCAGTCCAAATGCTGACAGAATACTAAACGCCATCAGCATCGATAAAGGAATCGCAGCTCCCACAAACAACGAGTTTCTAAGTCCCATGGTAAACATCAACACAATCATAACCAATACAATCCCGAAAATGATGTGGTTTGAAAGTTCGTTTACTTGGTGTTCTACACGCGAAGATTGGTCGTTAGTCAATTCAATTTTTAGGTTGGATGGTAAATAGGAGGCTTGTGCTTCTTTTATCTTTTCCTTTACCTGTTCAATTGCCGAAATCATGTTTTGGTTGGAACGCTTTTTTACGTTCAACATAACTACTTCGGTACCTTTCTCACGGGCATAGGTCGTTTTTTCTTTTTCTTTGAAACTGACTACAGCAATATCTTTCAGGTAAACGGTTCCGCCATTGTGTTTTACAATGATGTTTTCCAGTTCTTTTGGGTCTTTGATTTCACCTACGATTCTGATGTTGTTTCTGGAACCCTGCGAAATCAAATTCCCACCCGAAAGTGTCATGTTTTCGTATTTGACCGCATTTTGAATATCATCAAAAGAAACCTGAGCAGCCGTCATTTTGAAAATGTCAACAGCAATTTCCACCTCTTTGTCATCAACGCCGAGAATGTCTACTTTTTTCACTTCAGGAATTTCCTCAATATCATCCTGAAGCAATTCTCCGTATTTTTTAAGTTGTTGTGTCGTATAATTTCCTTGCAGGTTGATGTTCAGAATTGGCACTTCTTCAGAAATATTCAATTCAAATACGCTTGGTTCTACCTTGCTTCCGTTGTCGAGGTTTGGCCAATCAGGGTCTGCTTTTACGATATCTACTTTGTCTTTAATTTTCGTTTTTGCATCCAGAATGGTTACTTTATCTTCAAACTCAACGATAATCATCCCATAATCCTGAAAGGAGCTAGAGGTGATTTTTTCTACGCCACTGATGTTTTTGATTTCCTTTTCAAGCGGTTTGATGATTAATTTCTCTACATCCTCGGCAGAGTTCCCTGGGAAAACAGACGAGATATAAACCTTATTTTCTATAATTTCGGGAAAATCCTCACGCGGCATCGTAACATAGGCAATTACCCCAGTGATTACAATCAACAAAGTCAGGATATAGACTGTAACGCGGTTGTCGACAGCCCAGCTTGATATTCCAAATTCTTTATTTTGATGTGACATATGATTTTGGTTTAATTTGGTTCAAAAATGTTTAAAGTTGTTTAATTTGGTTTAAAGGGTAGTTGTTTTTAAACAACCTTAAACAATTAAACTTTTAAACAATTTTAAACTTTTAAAAGTTTAGTTTCATCCCGTCGGAAATGGTGTTCATTCCCTCGGTAACTATTATGGCATTAGCATCCAAACCGTTTAAAATTTCCGTTACATTGTCTGAAGACTGGCCTGTTTGAACAATCACTTTTTTTGCAATACCCGATTTTCCTTTTGAATCAACCACCGTATAAACAAAATTATTTTTCTTAGAATCCTGCTGAATCACATTAGTAGGTACAACTATAGCATTTTTGCTTACATAATCGATTACTTTCAGCTTTGCTACTTGGTTCGGGCGCAATAAATTTTCCGGATTGGGAACACTTACCTCGATTCCGAAACTTCTGTTATTCGGGTTGATGAAATTACCAATTTGGCGCACTTTTCCTTTGTAAGTTTTGTTCAATGAAGTTAGATAAACATCAACTTCGGTGCCTATTTTTAGTTTTCCGATATAGGTTTCAGGAATAGAAGTAGAAACATACATATTTCCCAGATTTACGATTCGCATTAATCCTTTTGGATTTGCGGCAACGACTTCTCCTTTTTCAACAAAAACTTCATCAATAGTTCCCGAAAAAGGCGCTCTAATTACTGTTTTGGCAATTTGGGCTTTGATTTGGGCAACTCCTTTTTGTGCCGAAATCATTTGTGTTTGTGCTTGAAGGTATTGTATTTCGGAACCGATTTTTTGGCTCCAAAGATTTTTTTGACGCTCAAAAGTGGTTTTGGCCAAAGCATATTGATTTTCGGCGCTCGCCAATTGTTGACTCATACCACCATCATCGGTACGGCCCAAAACTTGTCCTTTGCTTACTTTTTGTCCAGCTTTTACATTCAATTCCACCAAGTTTCCAGGAAATTCTGGCTGAATCAATACATTTTCATTAGTATTAATATTTCCCTGTATTTCTAGATAGTGGTTGAAGGTGGTGTCTTTCAGTTGTACGGCACTGACCAATGCAATGACTTCCTTATTTACGTCCAAAGTTGCCAATGCTTCGTCAATTTGGGTAAGTTGCGCTTGGAGTTCGGTTTTTTTTGCGGTTATAGCCTTTACATCTTTGGATGCGATAATAGCGTCAACCGATTGGTTTTTTTCGGATGAATTGCAGGCAATCAATGCGATGGAGAGGGTGGTTAGGATGAATATCTTTTTCATAAGTTTATATTTAATGGGAGTCATTATTTAGTTATGATTTTTTCTAAACTGGCTTTTTTGTTGATGATGTTCACCATCGTTTGCAAATATTTTTGCTGGGCGGTGTACAATTGGCGTTGAGCGTCATTGAAATCAAAACTTGTTGAAAGCCCTTCTGTGAATTTGATTTGTTGTTTCTTTTCGATTCTTTCGGCGAGATTCAAATTGCTTTTGGCTGTTTCATAATCAGCGATGCTGTATTCGTATTCACTTTTTGCGGCAGCATATTGCAATTTTAATTTTTGTTCGGTTTCGCTTAATTGTGTTTTTGCCTGATCCAAAGCAATTTTTGCCTGTTGTGTTCTGGAACTTCTGGCCAAACTGCTGAAGATTGGTACATTCAAACTAAGTCCTAGATTGGAATAATTGAACCAGTTTTGATTTTTGGTAAAAAATTCAAACTGATCTTTAAAAGCATTATATCCAAAATTTAGATTGGCAGATAGTGAGGGCAACGCTTTGCTTTTTTGAAGTTTGTACTCCAATGTTCTTTGCTCCTCAAAATTGGTGGCTATTTTATAATTGATGTTATTGTTTACGTCAAAATCCGAATTGGAAAACGAAAGATCCATGTTTTGAACCGTCAGCGCATCCAGTTTGTCGGTTAGAGTGATTTGGTCATTGATGTCGATTCCCAAATTAATTTTAAGCATTTTGTAAGTAATGTCAAGTAAACGCTTGTTGTAATTTAAGGTACTTTCTAGCGAAGCCAAAGTGATTTCTAGTTGTTCGACACTTTCTTCTTCGATTAAACCATTTTTGTAAATGGCTTTGGTATCATTGAGTGTTTTTTGAAGCGAAGCAATATTTTTTTCTAGAATGTCTATGTTTTCTTTGGTTAATAGAACATTCCCATAGGAGTTAATTACCATTTCCTTAATGTCGATGTCCGACCTTTTTTTGGCATTTTCGTAATAAGCCAAATACGTTTTGGAGGCCTGAAGCGCCACTATATAAGAGCCGTCAAAAATAAGCTGACTCAAAGAGGAATGGGCAATCATATAGTATTTTGTTCCAAAAGCCACTGGGGCATAAGTTCCGGGTTCTCCACCAAAGAATTCGGCAGGAATTACCGATTTTTGCAAAACAAAGTTGTTGGTAAAGTCGACTCCGGCATTTATTTGAGGCAATCCCATTGCGGTAGTTTCCCATTTCTTTTCTTTGGCAGCTTCGATATCACGACCGGTATTTATGGCCGAATAATTGTATTCCAGTGCATGGTCTATAGCTTGTTGCAGCGAAAAAGAATAAGTCTTATTCGAGTCCTGAGCATTGACGCACATGGCTAGAAGAGTGAGGCTTATAATAAATATCTTCTTCATTATGGTTTGATTTTAAGTAGTTGTTTCTCAAGCTCGACAATTCCTTTTGAAGTTGCCATCGCTCTGGTGTGGTATTCTAGCGCCTGTAATTCCAATTTTGTGGATTCTTTTTCGGAGCTTGTATTTTCTTTAATACTGAAAATTAACATGTAATAAAATTTAACATAAACATCGATATCCAAATCGTTACGGTACAAATCCTGACGAATTCCTTTTTCGATATTTTGTTTGAAACACTTATTACATTCGTCGAGTTCTCTATTCATTACTTTTTGATAGATTTCGGGATAATGTTTTTTTAATTGATATAACGGAGAGGTGTCGGCTACCTGAAACATTTCTTTGAACATTTTCCTGATTTCAAAATTCTCCTCAATCGCGTTGTAGTCTTTGGCAGCGATGGTGCTGATGACTTCGTGTACGGTTTTGTGAACCATCTCGGTACTTTCTTCAATCAATATTTCTTTATTGCAAAAATATTTGTAAATCGTTTTTTTGGAAATGCACATTTCGCCGGCGATATCATCCATAGTGACGCTTTTAAAACCAAGTTTTAAAAACAAATCACTTGCCTTGGATACGATTTTATCTCTCATTTTGTGTGGTATTTTGTTGTTGGTCAGTTGGTTAGTGTAAAATTATGAAGTTGTTGCTTTCGATAAATATAGTTGCAATCGATTTTATTGATGAATGAATTCTAAATTGGCTATGAGTTTAATATCAGAACCAACCGCGTATCCGCCGTGAACATAATACGGGTTGTACTTGAGACCAAAATCCTTTGGGTTGATGCTTCCTGTGATTTCAAATGAAGCTTTTTCTACTCCATCGTAATTGTTGTATCCAATGAATTCGGTGTCCAATTCCACAACTTTTGTAATGTTTTTGATAGTCAAAAGCCCTTTCAGGAAGTTGAGGTTTTTATTGATTTTTTGGAAAGAAGTCGATTTGAACTGAATAACCGGAGTTTCATTATAATCAAAAAAGTCAATAAATTTTAAGTCGGAGTTTTTGCTTTTATCGTTTGCTTTCAAAGAAAATTCGATAGATGCATTTTTCACTTCGTTGTTCTGAATATCAACGTGTCCTTTAAAATTATTTTTGGTTCCAGACATGTAGTCAATCAAAGAACGTTTTGTTTTTAGCAACACGTCTGATTCGTTTGAATCAATTTTCCATTCATTTTCCATGTTTAAGTTTTTTTTTGTAATAATTTTGTAATGCAAATATAATAATGGAAACTTTAAAAACAAATTAAGTTTCCGTTGTTTTGGTCGGATTGTATTAAAAATTAAGTAATTAGCTTTTGATTGATAGAGTACAAAATTAATTTATGACTATTATTTCTTATATTTGAAAGAAAAGATAACTCAACCTTTTTTCAGACCAAACTATCCAAATTATGGTCTTTAGAGCAATTTTATGAGACCTACTAAATGAGTGAGACATCCTTGTATTGCTACTCTTTGGACTCAGGTATTTGGAATAAGAAAGGAAAAGCAACAACTTTAAAAATCAAAATTATGGCACTTATTAATCCTCACATTAACTTCAACGGAAATGCCGAAGAAGCATTCAATTTTTACAAATCGGTATTTGGTGGAGAGTTCGAAAGAATCGTTCGTTTCAAAGATATATCAAGCGCAGAATATCCAATACCAGAAAATGAAGCGAATAAAATAATGCATATTGCGTTGCCTATTGGTCAAAATATTTTGATGGGAAATGATGTTCCAGAAAGTATGGGTCGCGTAGATGAAAATGAAAATAGATCTAAAATATCTGTTAGCGTAGAAAGTAGAGAAGAAGCCGACAAGTTATTTAACGGACTTTCAGCAGGCGGAAACATTGAATGTCCTATGGGCGATAGTCCTTGGGGTTCCTATTTTGGGATGTTTAGAGACAAATATGGTATTGAATGGATGGTGGATTTTAGCCCCAAAAAATAGCAGAGTTTAATACAGTTAGAATAAATAAAATCCGTGTTATCGGGAATCTTGAGGAGCCAATTTGGCACCGCTAGCGCGAGCGTCCCGCTCGTGAACACAAAGATTTAAATACTAGAAACCGCAATTTTCTCTCTTGATATGTTCAATAAAAAAGGGCTTTCAAACATATTGAAAGCCCTTTTTTTGCTATAAAACAAAAAACCACCAAAAATCAGATTTCTGGTGGTTTCTCTATCACAATTATCAGGTACTATAATGTGTGTTTTGGGTTAAAGCCGTCTTCGCTTAATTCTTCGTGAACATAGTCAGCGACCATTTCGGCTTCGTAATCAATTTTGTCTCCTTTAGAGAATTTAGCAATTAATTTCTCCATCATTTCATAGATAACCGGAACGATGATTAAGGTTAAGAACAAAGATGAAATCAATCCTCCGATAATTACCCAAGCCAAACCGTTTTTCCATTCAGCACCAGCACCTGAAGCCAATGCAATCGGGAACATACCGAAAACCATCGCGATGGTAGTCATCAAAATTGGACGTAAACGAGCATGATTCGCCTGAATTAAAGCTTTACGGATTGTTTCACCAGCTTTTCTTCTTTGATTGGTATAATCGACAAGCATGATCGCATTCTTACACACCAGACCAATCAACATGATAATACCCAAAATGGTAAAGATGTTCAATGTTTTATTGGTTAATGCCAAAGCTAACATCGCTCCAATGAACGAAAGCGGAATTGCAAATAATACCACAAACGGGTGAGCAAAACTGTCATACAATCCAACCATAATTAAGTAAACCAAAATAATAGCGGCTAACAATGCAATTCCTAAAGTACCAAAACCTTCGGATTGGTTTTCCTGATCTCCACCCCAAATGTAATCTACACCGGTTGGTTTTTTCAGTTTATCCAATTGTTTTTGCCATTGTTGAACGATAGTTCCAGTTGGAACCCCCACGTTTTGACCTTGAACAGTAACCGAAGCCGATTTGTCTCTACGCTCTAATTGGCTTGGTCCAGAACCTTCGGTAATAGTCGCAAATTGTGATAATTTGATTTGTTGACCTTGATTGTTTATAAAAATCAGATTACTAACATCGGTAATGTTTTTTCTATCAAAAGCATTGTATTTGATGTTGATATCATATTCGTAATCACCGGCTCTGTATTTTCCATCTGTGTTACCACTGAAAGCAGTTTGCATAGTCATACCGACAGTTTGCAATGTCAATCCCAAAGCCGACATTTTATCACGATCTACTTTAACATCTACTTCTGGATTTCCGTCTTCAACGGTTAATTTGATTTCGGTAGTTCCAGGGATTTTTCTTAATTCTGCTTCTGCTAATTTTGCAAAAGCCATTGCACTTTCCGTACTTGAACCTGTTACAATTAATCCCAAAGTAGCATTTTGAGCAGTACCTGTAATACCAACCGGAACTGTTTTTACTTTGGCACCAACTAAAACAGATTGCAACTGACGTTTAATTTTTGCAGCATACACCATAGCATCATCGGTACGATCTTTTTGGTCAATCATTTGAACGTCAATTTCCGATTTGTAGGCAGTCGCTTGAGAAGCTCCCATTCCTTCAGAAGTTTGTCCAATAGTTGTAAATTGACTCTTAACGTATTTCTGTTGTTTCAAATACGCTTCTGCTTTTTGCGTCATAAAGTTGGTTTGTTCTACCGAAGCGTCTTTTGGCATTTCAATTTGAACTAAAAACTCACCACTATCTGAAGACGCGAAAAACTCACCTCCAATAAATCCACCACCAACTAAACCTACAGTTGATGCAAAGAATAATACAACTACAACTCCAATGGTTTTCCAATAATGATCCAGACACCATTCTAATATTTCAGTAACCCAATTGGTAAAACGAGTTAATAAATTTTCGAATCCAAGAATAGTTCTTTCGAATAGGTTTTTACCTTCTAAATGTTCTAGTTTTCCAAAACGAGAAGACAACCAAGGAATAATTGTAAACGAAGCCAAAAGAGATAATAAAGTCGAAATTACTACGGTCATACAGAATTGCGTAATAATATTGGATACCAATCCAGAACTCATTGCAATTGGTAAAAATACCACCACAATTACCAAAGTAATCGAAGTTACGGTTCCTCCAATTTCGGCAGTTCCGTCATAGGAAGCACGGATACGGCTTTTGCCCATTTCCATGTGCCTGTAAATATTTTCCAAAACTACAATCGCATCGTCCACAAGAATACCTACTACTAATGAAAGTCCAAGTAAACTCATTAAGTTCAAAGTATATCCTAAAAGATAAATCCCGATGAAAGTTGCAATTAACGAAGCCGGAATCGATACCATTACAATCAAAGAGTTTCGAACACTATGTAAGAAGAACAACATTACGAATGCTACTAATAATACAGCAAAAAATAAATCATGTAATACAGATTCTGCTGCTTCTAAGGTAAAAATTGTACTGTCTTTGGCCGTTTTTAGTTCTAAATGATTTGATTTATAATCATTCTCTAATTTGGTAATAGTTTTGGCAACCAATTCACTTACTGCTACAGCATTAGCATCTGATTGTTTGATGATTTGTAAAATAATCGCACTTTTTTGATCAACACGGGCAATTTTTTCAGCCAGTTTTTGAGTGTCTTGTACATCGGCAATATCTTGTAAGCGGATTTGAGCTCCATTTGCAGATGAAATTACCAAGTTTCTTAATTCCTCAACGTTTTTGTATTTACCCGCTAAACGAATTAATATTTTTTGGTTTCTGGTTTGGATACTTCCAGTTGGGAAATCCAAATTTGAGGATAAGATAAGTTGTTGCACTTGTGGTACAGACAAACCATATCCCTGCATTTTTTTGGCATCAAGGTTTACTTGAATTTCGCGTTCCTGACCACCAATAATATTTACTTGAGCTACACCTTGAACACGAGACAAAACAGGAGCAATTTTTTTATCGATCAAATCGTAAAAAGCGGCTTCATCCATTTTTCCATTCGCACCAAGAGTAATAATTGGCATATCACTTAATGAGAATTTATTAAGCGAAGGCGTTTTGGCATCATCAGGTAAATCACTAATAATGGCGTTTATTTTTCGTTGCGCATCATTCATAGAAACATCCACTTTGGCATTGGAAGTTAATGTGATGGTTACAACCGAAAGGCTTTCGTATGATTTGGAATCGATTTTTTTGATATTTTCTATAGAAGCAATCGCATCTTCGACTTTTTTAGTAACCGTATTTTCAACCTCACTTGGAGAAGCTCCAGGATAAACGGTTGCAATAGTAATTACATTCATGTCAAACTTAGGGATCAATTCATACCCTAATTGCTTGTAACTGAACAGTCCTCCCAAGATTAGAATTGTAAATAATACAATCACTAACGAAGGACGTTTTATGGATATTTCTGCTAATTTCATTTTTTTCTTTTAAAGAGTGGATAAGTGGCTAGTAATTAGTGATTAGTCACTAGTCCTTAGTCCCTAGTTTTTAGTTTGGCTAATTACTAAAGGCTAATTAATTACTAAGGACTAACAACTAAGGACTATTTTACTTAATAACTTCTACTGCATTTCCGTCCTGAAGGTTGATTTGTCCAGTTGTGATTACTGTTTCACCATTTGATAAACCATTCAAAACCTCAACTTTATCACCCAAAATTCTGCCCGCTGTAACTGTTTTCAATCTAGCGATTCCATTTTCTACAACAAATACTTGGTTACTGCTTACACTTCCTACGAATGCATTTCTTGGAACGGTAGTCATCACTTGTTTTTGTTGTGCCGACTTGAATTCAGCAGTACCATACATACCTGCTTTAAGATCGTTATTGGCATTATTTGTAATTTCAATTTCAACAGGGAAATTCAAATTGCCATCTGCTTTTGCTGCGATGAATGTAATTCTGCCCGAAAAACTTTTATCAGGATAAACACTTGTTGTTACCTCGATTGTGTTTCCAACTCTCAAACTCGCAACTTGGCTTTCGTCAACAGTTACGGTAAGTTTTAATTTTGAAACGTTTACAATTTCGAATAAAGAAGTTGCCGGAGTTGCCGAAATAATAGAACCTGGTTCGATAAATTTCTTATTGATGATTCCGTTTATTGGAGCTTTGATATGAGTGTCGCCAATGTTGATTCTGGATTGTTTGTAATTTGCTTCGGCGTTTGTCAAAGCCACTTTGGATTGATCCAATTGTTGTTTGGTAACTCCTCCGGTTTTATATGCATTTTCAAAACGGCTATAATCCGATTTTGCGTTCATATAAGTCGCTTCGGCAGCTTGAGCATTTACATTAATGGCGTCACCTCTCATGATGGCCAATGTTTGCCCAACGCTTACTCGATCTCCTTCTTTGGCCAAAACCTGAATTATTTTTCCTGATTTTTCTGCAGAAAATGTTAATTCCTGAGTAGGTTCAAAATTTCCGTTTGCGACAAAATCAAGAGAAACTTCTTCGGTTTTAACTTCAGATACTTTTACAGAAACGGCAGCGTTTTTCTCGGCTACAATTGCAATTTTTGCAGCGTTTTCTTTTTTATTTTTATTTAAAGTAAAAGCAATAAGTGTCAATGCTCCCAAAATTACAGCTGCGGTTATTAAATTCTTTTTCATCTTATTATTTATTAGTTTAATAGGGTTTTAAGTTCTCCTTTAGATTTGATTAATGTTATTTCTGCTATTTTGTAGGCCAATACGGCTCTTGTATAGTTGTTTTGTGCTTCGAGTGATGCATTCTCGGCATCCAATAAATCTGTTAATGAAGCTAGTCCTTGCAGGTAATTATTTTTGGTGTTTTTCAAAATTTCACCTGCCAATCGCATGTTCTCTTTTTGGATTTGAATGGTTTTGATATTGTTCTCTATCTGAGTTTTTGCATTTCTGTAATCCAAATCAAGCGCAAGCTGTGTGTCTTTGATGTCTTCTTGAAGTGATCGAATCTGAACATCGGCTTGTCTTACTCTTGCTCGGGTTCCAAAACCATTAAAAATAGGAACTCTCATATTCAATCCAATTGCAGAGTAATCCGACCAATACACGCCATCTTTTGGTTTTGCAAAAAGGGGCATTTCAGGTCCTTGTCCGATGTAATTATATCCTGCAAACAAAGAAAGCGTTGGATAATATTCTGCTTTAACAGCTGTTTTATTGAATTCCAATAATTCTTCTTGTTTTTTCAAAAGCAAAAATTCACTTCGGTTTGCCGTATTTGGCGCTTCGGTCAATGCGTGAGGCGTTACTGCAAATTCGGTTTTTGGGATTACAATTTTCGTTTCAATTGGCATTCCCATATAAAATTTCAAGGCATTTTCCTGCAATTCAATTTGATTCTGAATTTGTTGACGATCCGTATCGATGTTTGACAATTTTACGATGATACGATCCAAATCAATTTTTTTGGCCAAACCATTTTCATATTGTCCTTTTACGATGTCTCGCACTTTTGTGGTATTTACATAATTGCTGTCCAATAAAATCAATCTTTCACGTTGAACGTAAACCGAATAATAATTGTTTGCAACTCTTTCAATCACTTGTTCTTCTGTCAACTGATCGTTTATTTGATAAAATTCACGAGTAGATTTTGCGGCTCTTAAGCCTGTAAATACTGCTTCGTCAAAAATGGTTTGGTTTAATGAAACTCCCGCTCCCGAAGTCCATTTTTGCCCAAACGAAACCTGGATTGCTTCTCCCGGTTTTCCAAACATGGCACCGTCAAGAACATTGGTTTGTAAAATAGGGTTATAGGTTAAGCTTCCGTTCGCGGCGATTTGCGGTAAAGCTTTCGCACGGATTTCCTGAATTTTATATTCACTGTTTTCAATGCTTAATTTTGATTTTCTTGCTTCGGCTTTATTCTCAAGAGCGTACGTAATTGCTGCTTTTAATGTCAGCGGCTGTACTGCCGTTGTGCTTGTTCCTTGGGATTGTGCGTTAAGGGCAAAGCTTAAGAATGTTGCTAAAAGTATTCTCTTCATGATTGGGTTGGGTTTAAAAAATGTTCTAATATGGTTAAGCCTTTTTCGGTACAAATTGATCTGAGATGATATTCTAAATACGTTTCCTGAACAGTTGTCGGGCTGAATTTTTTTGGGTCAAAAAGTTCAGCATCCTTTAGATTTGACATTCCAGCAAAATAGAGGCGGGCAATAATTTCAGAATTTATCTGAGGTCTGAACAAACCTTGCTTAATCCCTTTTTGCAAATTTTCTATCACACAATCACCCATTTTGTCAAATTGCCCCGCCATCAGTTTTTTGTGAATTTGCGGATAAAATTTCTGCAATTGATAAATGGCCGATGTGCTTTCGTCTTTTAATTTGTTCAAAACAAAATCCTTGATGATAAACAGTTCCTCGATTGGATTTTTGTCCATAGCATAAATTTCATCTACACCACAGGAAATAGTTTCAAATAAGTATTGTGTTGTTGCTTCAATCAGGTCGATTTTGTTCTCAAAATGTTGGTATATTGTTTTTTTCGAAATTGCCATTTCATTTGCAATATCATCCATTGTCACGCTTTTAAAACCGTGTTTGAGAAACATTTCGTTTGATTTTAGTATAATTTTTTGTTTCATCGTGAGTAACTCTTTGTAATTAATAATCGGAGTTGTGGTATTGTATTATTTAGTCATCAAATGAGTTTTGGTTTTGTTGAAAGTTTGTTCTTAATGAGAAAATTCCAAATTGGCAATAAGTTTTATATCTCTACCAATTGGATGTCCATCGAGATGATGATTGGTGCTGAGGCCGAATTCCTTGCGGTTGAAATTTCCGGTAACCTCAAATGAAGCTTTCTGAACGCCATTGTAATTGTTATATCCAATGAATTCAGTGTCTAATTCTACGACTTTGGTAACATTTTTGATAGTAAGAAAGCCTTTTAGGAAATTGAGGTTTTTGTTAATTTTTTCAAAAGAAGTGGATTTGAATTTAATAACTGGAGTTTCCTCTTCATTAAAAAGATAGTTGAATTTCGGGTCCTTATTTTCGGGATTTGCGTGGATTGGTTTATCATTTACATTCAAAGAAAACTCAATCGAAGCGTCTTCCACTTCGTCATTTTGAATGGCTACATGTCCTTTGAAATTGTTCTTGGTGCCCGGCATATATCCTATAAGGGAATGTCTTGATTTTATTAGTACGTCTGATTCGTTCGAATCAATTGACCATTCGTTTTCCATTATTCTTGGTTTTAGTAAAGTTGTTTCCTAATGTTTGGTTTTTGTAAATTTTGATGTTGTAAGTTTAAATCGGAAACTTTAGACACTATAAAAGTTTCTTTTGTTTTTGCAAATGTAGAAAGGAAACTTTAAATACCAATAAAGTTTCCAATGTTTTTTTGAAATATTTTAATAGTCAAAAACTATGCCTTTATTTTGGGCTGTTTTAGAATTTAATAATTCATAATTGAATCGATTTAAATGTTGTTTTTTTTTGTCTAAAATGTTAAATATGCAGGTTGTGTGAATTTTTTTAAGATTTAAATTGTGAGATTATTTTTCCCGCTGACAACCTTTTTTTTTGGAAGATTTATAAGGTTAAAAAACAAAGATTATTTGTTTTAAACTTAGGTATTCATGGTCAGGGAAATTACGCTTGGATTGGTTGTTTAATCTTATATGACTTATATGGTAAAAAATGAATTTGTATCTTTGGGCTTTTATTTTCAAAGTTTAAGGCTACGAAGAGTAGCAGAAATTTTATTATATGCACGCTATTCATCAGTATCAGGAATTTTTTATTAGCTATTTAGAAAATCAGTCATTCAATAGAGAACCCCAAAATTTATATCGGCCTATAGATTATATCTTAGGCTTGGGAGGAAAAAGAATGCGACCCGTTTTGACTTTGATGGCAGCCGAAGTTTTTGATACTGATTATATAAAAGCGCTTCCAGCAGCAATGGCTGTTGAGGTTTTTCATAATTTTTCGCTAGTTCACGATGATATCATGGATGACGCGCCTTTGCGAAGAGGCAATGAGACTGTTCACGAAAAATGGAATGTCAATACCGGAATCCTTTCTGGAGATGCGATGCTGATTTTGGCGTATCAATATTTTGAGCAATATGAGCCAGAAGTTTTTAGGGATTTAGCAAAATTGTTTAGTAAAACAGCTCTCGAAGTATGCGAAGGCCAACAATGGGACGTTGATTTTGAAACCCGAAAAGACGTAACCATTCCGGAATATCTCAAAATGATTGAGTACAAAACGGCTGTTTTGGTGGCGGCTGCAATGAAAATGGGTGCTATTATCGCCCGTACTTCAGAAACGGAAGCTAATTTGATTTACGATTTCGGACTTAATTTAGGATTGGCTTTCCAGTTGCAGGATGATTATCTGGACGCTTTTGGCGATCCAGCAACTTTTGGAAAACAAGTTGGTGGAGATATTATTGAGAATAAAAAAACCTATTTGTATCTCAAAGCATTGGAGTTTTCGACTCCCGAAAAAGCGTTGGAACTAGAAAAATTATTCACTTTGCAATTAGACGATAATACCGAGAAAATAGAAACCGCAAAAGCTATTTTTAACCAATCAGGTGCTTCTAAAGCGACTCAGGAAGCTATAGAAAAATTTACTTTTAAGGCATTTGAAACCTTGGAAAAGTTGAATATAGAACTTTCAAAAAAGGAAATGCTAAGAACTTTTGGTGAAAACCTTATGGGCAGGAAAGTGTAGCAATGTCAATGGCAAAAATCAATTTCAATAACAAATTAGAAATTGAAATTTATCATTGAAGTCTGAATTGTTATTGATTTTTGTAATTGAAATTGCCATTGATTTTTGAAATTTAAAATATGTTTATAGCGCCAGCAAATACCGATTTATTACTTCAGGAAGCCAGTAAGGAAGAGCTTTACATTAGTTTGATTGCACAATTGAATAAGGATTTTAATTTGGCCAATGAAGCAGTTGACTTTCCCAAAAGTATAACTCCAGATGAATTGAAAATTCAACTTCATGAAAAAGTATATCGCCTTATTCAGTATAAATTTGCGGAGTATCTCAATCTACTTTACATAATCGATGTCTCCGAAGACGAAATAAAAAAACTCGACGGTTCGGATTTGGTTATTCTTGCTGAACAAGTTGCCTTTTTAATCCTAAAAAGGGAATGGCAAAAGGTTTGGTTCAGAAACAAGTATAAATAGAAAAATGCTATAATTATAAAGATTTATAGGTGTTTTGTTTTTGTAGGTGTCGTTTTTGGTGTCGTTTTTAAGTTTTTGTTTGATGAAAATTTTAATAAAAAATGATAAGTCTCCAAGAATTATACTGATTTTTTCATCTCTTTTAATGCCTAAATGATTAGAGAATAGTTTGATAGTTGAATTTTTTCCTTTTTTTTCTGGCTCACAATAAAAGTTGTTAAATTTTGCGGGTAAAGTTTCTTAGCACTTTACTTCAATGTTTTTCGTTTCAATAGATTTTACTTTTCCCTTTTCTACATAATTAAACTTCACATTATTTGCAGTTAAAAAATTTACACAATTGCTAAGACCAATAAAAAAATTAGTATTGAAGTATCTCTTTGTATATGAGGCATTTTGATAAATGTAAAATCTAATTTTTCTTTTAACAGACATATCATTGCACAGAGAAATTTTGTGGATTATGATTGTTAATTTTGCTTAATAAGTGTTAAAAACACACACTTCATCGATTAAATACACATTTAAGCGATATTCCTTTATACTTTTGTGCAAAATTTGAAACAATCACAATTTACTTAATATAAATTACTTATGACAACAACTCCGATCATTCCTGCTGTTTTAAAGGGTAAAAAACATTTTGAAATTTTAGATGGACTCAGAGGTGTGGCGGCTGTGGCAGTTGTCTTCTTTCATTTCTTAGAATTTTCAGTTCCGGATTATGTCGATAACTGGATTGCACATAGCTACCTTGCGGTTGATTTCTTTTTCTGTCTTTCGGGCTTTGTAATTGCATATGCCTATGATAGCAGGGTTAAGGAAATCGGAACGCTAAATTTCTTTAAATTAAGATTAATTAGGTTGCAGCCATTAGTTTTTATTGGCGCGTTTATAGGATTACTGACTTTTGTTTTTGACCCATTTAGTTCACTTTATGGGCAATATGGCATTAAGGAAACCCTATTGATGTTTCTTTCGTCAGCCTTTATGATTCCTTATCCGTTGATAACAGAACGTTATTTTAACTTATTTCATTTTAATCCCCCAACATGGTCTTTATTTTGGGAATATATTGCCAATATTTTTTATGCAATCATTCTGTTTAAACTGCACAAAAAAGCACTTTGGTTGTTTACTATAGTAGCCGCTATTCTGCTAGTTTATGTTGGTCATCATTATGAAAATCTTGCTGTTGGCTTTGGTGGTGATAATTTCTTTGGTGGTGGTGCTCGTATATTTTATTCTTTTTTGGTTGGAATATTAGCTTTTAGAAGCAAATGGATCATTAAGTCTAACCTTAATTTTACAAGTTTAAGCATTCTATTGGCCGTTGCTTTTTTTATTCCATTTATAAAAGATCTAAATTGGATTATAGATACAGTGATAGTATTATTTTATTTTCCTTTTTTACTAGCATTAGGAGCTGGAATTGATGTATCAAAAAAAGCAAAAGGAATTTGTAAATTCTCTGGAGAAATATCGTATCCCTTGTATATGATCCACTACCTATTTTTATGGTTGTTTTTAAGTTATGTCGAAGCAAACAAACCCACTTTGATGACAATGCACAGTATAATGGTTATAGGGGTACTACTTTTAATAGCATTTGCCCATTTGATATTAAAATTTGTTGATATCCCCGTCCGTAATTTTTTGAAGAATAAAATGCGTTAAAGAAATCTTTTTTTTCTGTTTTTCGGGAGGCTTTCCTTTGTTATTTTAATGTGTGGTTTAGGAATAAATATAAATAAGATTCTAAGTTTCTGAGATTCTAAGATGCTGAGCTATTTTTAAATTTCATTCTTGTTTAATTACGTAAGCAAACATAATCTTGATCACACATAACGGTTAAACCCGAAATCCAGTCCATTCGCACTATTACTCCTTTTTTGTTGATTCTAAGATCTACAATACCCATGTCGCTTGTGAATCCTGAGTTCTTGTTTCTAAGATCAACATCTCTTAATAAATTATAAGAAGCGTTCATGTCACGTAATCGACGGCAACTCTTTAAGTCGAGGTAAATCAGTTTGTTACCCGAACAATCCAATTTTTCTAAATTAGGATTTTTAAATAATTCAAGTCTCGAAATGGTGTTTCCTGAACAATCCAATTCGACTAATGCTCTATTTTCTGTCGCTTTTAATATCGATATTTTATTTGTGGAACAGTCTACTATTGTTAATTGCGAATTTTGTGAAATGTCAAGTGATGTTAGTTGGTTGTTAAAGCAAATTAATTTTTTCAAATTTTTAAAATCGCTTATTCCGGTTAAGTCCTTTATGTTTGATCCGCTTATATTCAAAACTGTGAGTGTAGAAATTGAATCGGTTTGAACCTTTCCGTCTAAAACATTGTCAACTCCTATTTCGATCAATTTTCTTTCGAAATTGCGATCTGGAATAGTTGTGTATTGGGCAAAAACAGAAGAATAAAACAAAAGAAATACTATTTTTTTCATGGTTATATAAATTTTTATTAATAAAATAAGTAAGAATTTATGATAGCCAAATATAAGGGTATTTCTTATGTTTTGTAAATTTTAAGTGTTAAATTATTAATTGTTAGTGTTTTAATTCGGTTTTCGAATAAGTTTAAGAAAAAAATGCTATTAATTAAGTTTTTCTAGCTTAGTCTCTCCTCCTTTGAAGGGGCTGGCGACTAAAAATAAGCTCTCACAAACGGCATATATGCTTCTGTATATACATGGTCGTTTTCATCAAACAGAACATTATAGGCGATTCCCACAGTGACATTTCCAGTTCGATAACCTGCGCCAAGGAATAAAGCCGTATTCCAGAAATTGTCTGTATAACTGTTTGGACCGTAATACCCAGCTTCATAATGATTATTAACGTAGGATTCGCTCAGGTTTATTGAAAACTGAATTTGCGGAATCGGGTTAATGAATGTTAGTAGACTCGCTCCATAGATTCCAGAATCATAATATCCTGATGAAACATAACTGCCTTGTAAGCCCAAACCAACCGCCAAATAAGGATTTACATTGTAAATGGCACTTGGAGAAATTGAGATGTCGGTATATCCATTGCTGAAATTTAAACCTAAGCCTCCTCCAAATTGTACTTTATCCCAAAATCGGGGCTGATGCTGCATTGTTTGTTGGGGAGCTTGTTGATATTGAGCTATTACGTTTTCGCAAAAAAACACTGCAAATACTACAAAAAGTAATTTTGCTACCGAGAGAAATCGATTTTTTTTCATGTCAATGGCTTTTTTTTAACATATTTTTACGTAAAAGTACGTAAAAAATAGATTCAAATAAATTGCTTTATTGTATTTTTGCCGAACTATTTAACAAAAAGTATATTCAATAAGATTATGGATAGGTTTTCATTTTTAAACGCAGCACATACAGAATTTTTTGCACAATTATACGATCAGTACTTAGAGAACCCAGATAGCGTAGAACCAAGTTGGAGAAGTTTTTTTCAAGGTTTTGACTTTGGAATGACTACTTACAATGATGAAAACCCTGTTCAGCAAATTGTTGAAGTGGCTTCTGGTAACGCAGACTGTAGTTTGGTTTCGGACAAATTACAGAAAGAATTCAAAGTATTGAGATTGATAGACGGATATCGTTCTAGAGGGCATTTGTTTACTAGAACCAATCCGGTTCGTGACCGTAGAAAAAGTTCTCCAACTTTAGATATCGAAAATTTTGGATTGACAACAGCCGATCTTTCTACAGTTTTTGATGCAGCACAGGCAATCGGAAGCAAGCCAAGTACTTTGCAGGAAATTATAGCGCGTCTTCAGGCAATATATTGTCAACATATTGGAGTTGAGTATATGTATATCCGTAATCCTGGCGTTGTAAAATGGATTCAGGATAAATTGGGTGTTAACAATAATCAGCCTAATTTTTCTACAGAAGAGAAAAAGAATATTTTAAATAAATTGAATCAAGCGGTTTCTTTTGAGAACTTTTTGCATACTAAATACGTAGGGCAAAAACGTTTTTCATTGGAAGGTGGAGAATCAATTATCCCAGCTTTGGATGCTTTAATTGAAAAAGCGGCCGAAAAAGGAGTGGAGCAGTTCGTGATGGGAATGGCTCACCGTGGTCGTTTGAACGTTTTGGCTAATATTTTTGGAAAATCGACTCAAGATATTTTTGGTGAATTTGACGGTAAAGATTACGATCAGGAATATTTTGACGGCGACGTAAAATACCATTTAGGTCTTACTGCCGATAAAAAAACCAGAACAGGAAAAAGCATCAATATCAATTTGGCACCAAACCCTTCTCACTTAGAAACTGTAGGAGCGGTAATTGAAGGAATCACCAGAGCAAAACAAGATAAATATTTTGCCGATGATTTCTCAAAAGTTTTACCTATTGCCGTTCACGGTGATGCTGCAATCGCAGGTCAGGGAATTTTGTATGAAATCATTCAAATGTCCTTGCTTGACGGATACAAAACTGGCGGAACAATCCATATTGTAATCAACAATCAAGTTGGTTTTACAACTAACTATCTTGACGCTCGTTCATCTACTTATTGTACAGATGTTGCCAAAGTAACACTTTCGCCGGTATTGCACGTAAATGCTGATGATGCCGAGGCTGTTGTTCACGCAATGTCTTTTGCGTTGGATTACAGAATGGAATTTGGACGTGACGTATTCATCGATTTGTTAGGATACAGAAAATATGGTCATAACGAAGGTGATGAGCCTCGTTTTACTCAGCCGGTTTTATATAAAATCATTGCAAAACATCAAAATCCAAGAGACATTTATGCTGAGAAATTATTGGCAGAACGAGTTATCGATGCCACTTATGTAAATGCTTTGGAAAAAGAATATAAATTAGATCTTGAGCAGAATTTAGAAGCTTCTCGTAAAAAAGATTTGACAATTATTACTCCATTTATGCAAAATGAATGGAAAGGATTTGAGCAGGTTTCAAATGATGTAATGTTGCAAAAAGTAGATACAGCTGTTGAAAAATCAACTTTGGATTCTATTATAAAAACAGTTTCAAGTTTACCATCTGATAAAAAATTCATTAGCAAAATAACAAAAATTGTTACTGACAGAAAATCGGTATATGATAATAATGCTATTGATTGGGGAACTGCAGAAACATTGGCTTATGGTTCATTATTGACTGAAGGTTTCGATGTGCGTGTTTCAGGTCAGGATGTTGAGCGTGGAACTTTCTCTCACCGTCACGCTGTTGTGAAAGTTGAAGATTCTGAAGAAGAGGTAATCTTATTGGACAATATCGAAAACAAAAAAGGGAATTTTAGAATTTATAACTCTTTCTTGTCAGAATATGGAGTACTAGGATTTGATTATGGATATGCATTGGCAAATCCAAATTCCTTGACAATTTGGGAAGCACAGTTTGGTGATTTCTCAAATGGAGCCCAAATTATGATTGACCAATATATTTCTTGTGGTGAAGATAAATGGAACAACCAAAACGGATTGGTAATGTTATTGCCTCACGGATACGAAGGGCAAGGAGCAGAGCACTCATCGGCTAGAATGGAGCGTTACTTACAATTATGTGCCCGTCACAATATGTATGTTGCTGATTGTACAACGCCGGCGAACTTCTTCCACTTGTTGAGAAGACAAATGAAAACTACCTTCCGTAAGCCGCTTGTTGTGTTTTCGCCAAAAAGTTTGTTGCGTGATCCAAGATGCGTATCTCCAGTTGAAGATTTTACTTCCGGACATTTCCAGGAGACAATCGATGATAACACAGTAAACAAAAAAGACGTAAAAACATTGGTTTTCTGTACGGGTAAATTCTATTATGACATTACCGCAGAACGTGAGAAAAACGGGCGTAACGACGTTGCGGTGGTGCGTATCGAACAATTGTTCCCTTTCCCAGTTGATCAAATCAAAGAAATCATTGCCAAATATCCAAATGCCGACGACTATGTTTGGGCTCAGGAAGAACCTAAAAACATGGGAGCTTACAGCTTTATGTTAATGAATTTTGACCTTGTAAAATGGAGATTGGCTTCGTTAAAAGCATATTCTGCTCCTGCATCAGGAAGTTACACTCGTGCAAAACGTCGTCACGCAGATGCTATGAGAATGGTATTTGATAAAAATTTATTTAGATAAAAAAAAAAGAATCGTTTCAGGTTTAAAGTTTCAGTTTTGATACTATTTGAAGCTTTGAATAATTTAAAATTTAAAGAAAAATTGTATGATTTTAGAAATGAAAGTCCCATCACCAGGGGAATCAATCAAAGAAGTTGAAATTGCAACTTGGTTAGTAAAAGATGGAGATTATGTAGAAAAAGACCAGGCAATTGCTGAGGTTGATTCTGACAAAGCAACTCTTGAATTACCAGCAGAAGTAAGTGGAATTATTACGCTAAAAGCGGAAGAAGGAGATACAGTTGCAGTAGGTGCAGTTGTTTGTCTTATCGATACAGATGGTGCAAAACCAGCAGGTGCAGCACCAGTTGCTGAGGCTGCAAAACCAGTTGAAGCTCCAAAAGCAGAAGTAAAAGCAGAAGCTCCAAAAGCGGCTCCAGCTCCAGCTTCGTATGCTGCGGGAACGCCATCTCCAGCTGCCAAAAAAATATTGGATGAAAAAAATATCGCTCCATCTTCGGTTACAGGAACTGGAAAAGCGGGAAGAATTACCAAAGACGATGCTGTAAATGCCGTACCTTCTATGGGAACTCCTACAGGTGGAAACCGTGGTGTTGAAAGAACTAAATTGTCAATGTTGCGTCGTAAAGTGGCTGAAAGATTAGTTTCTGCCAAAAACGAAACGGCTATGTTGACTACTTTCAACGAGGTAAACATGACGCCAATCAACTTGATTCGTAATGAATACAAAGATGCTTTCAAAGCAAAACATGGCGGACTTGGTTTAGGTTTCATGTCTTTCTTTACAAAAGCGGTTACAAGAGCTTTGCAATTGTACCCTGATGTAAACTCTATGATGGACGGTGACCACAAACTTGGATTTGATTTCTGTGATATTTCAATTGCGGTTTCTGGACCAAAAGGATTAATGGTACCTGTTGTTCGTAATGCTGAAAACCTGACTTTCCGTGGAATTGAGGCTGAAATCAAAAGATTGGCTTTGAGAGCCCGTGATGGACAAATCACTGTTGATGATATGACAGGAGGAACATTTACTATTACAAACGGTGGTGTTTTCGGAAGTATGTTGTCTACACCAATTATCAACCCTCCACAGTCTGGAATACTTGGAATGCACAACATTATCGAGCGTCCGATTGCTGTAAACGGTAAAGTGGAAATACACCCAATGATGTATGTGGCGCTTTCTTATGACCACAGAATTATCGATGGACGTGAGTCTGTTGGTTTCTTGGTTGCTGTGAAAGAAGCGTTGGAAAACCCATTGGAATTATTGATGGGCGGAAATGCTAAAAAAGCATTGGAACTATAATCAGAATAAATCTCAAAATACAAATCCCAAATTCCAATTAAGGAGTTTGGGATTTTTTTTATTTTGGAATTTGAAATTTGGAATTTGGAATTTTTTATTTCAAATACAAACAATGATTGTAATAATCGATAATCCCTTTGCCCTGCATCAAAATATCGGCTCCAATGATGCCATGCACCGGTTTTACTTTGTAATGCCCCAAAGCGTCGTTTACGTGCGATAAATCGAAGATTACAAGGTCAAGGTTTTTGTTTTTCCATTTGCCCAATTGCAGTTTGTTTCCAGAAGCCATTTGGGTAAACATTCCAGTTGCTCCGGCACCAGAAGCTTGAGTTTTAGAATTTTCGGCTTTTAGCATAAAAGTTGCAATGCTTTCAAACCCAACACAACTGTTGGATGCGCCTGTATCCAGTATGAAATTTCCTTTTACACCATTGATTTTTGCCTTGATTAAAAGGTGTTGTGTCTTGGTGACTTTGAACTTGATTTTTTTATAATCAACCTTTTTTAATTTTTCGTGCAAATTTTTCATATTGAAGATGACTTTTTGTTAAGTAAAAATAGTGTTATAGGCGTTATGTTCTATGATTTGTTTTGTAAAAAAGTACAAAGAGTCTTTAAGGAACTCCTTTTTTTGGTAATGCCTGTTTTTTCGAGTAATTTTGCTGCATTAAAATTTACACTTGGAAACAAAGGCAACACTTACTGATACCCACACTCATTTATACTCGGAAGAATTTGATGTGGACCGAAACGAAATGATGCAACGCGCCATTAATAATGGTGTTTCCCGTTTTTTTGTTCCGGCGATTGATTCTAGCTGTACCCAAAGTATGTACGACTTGGAACATGATTATCCTAATAATGTGTTCCTGATGATGGGTTTGCATCCTACTTATGTAAAGGATAATTATTTGGATGAATTGCAACATGTTGAAAATGAATTATCCAAAAGAAAGTTTGTGGCCATTGGCGAAATTGGGATTGATTTGTATTGGGACAAAACACATTTGGCCGAACAACAATTTGCCTTCCGAAAGCAGATTCAATTAGCTAAACAATACAAACTTCCTATTGTGATACATTGTCGTGAGGCTTTTGATGAAATTTTCGAAATTCTAGAAGAAGAAAAATCACCCGAATTATTTGGGATTTTTCACTGCTTTACTGGAACCTATGAGCAGGCTTTACAGGCTATATCGTACAATATGAAATTGGGGATAGGCGGAGTGGTAACCTTCAAAAACGGAAAAATAGATCAATTTTTGGGTCAAATAGATTTAAAACATGTTGTTTTGGAAACAGATTCCCCTTATTTGGCTCCGATTCCATATCGTGGCAAACGAAACGAAAGTAGTTATCTAGTGAATGTTGTCGATAAATTGGCTCAGATTTATGGCCTTTCGGCAAATGAAATAGCGGCGGTAACAACCGACAATTCTGCTAAAATATTCAGTATTTAATACCGTTTTTCTTTAACTTTAATATTTTTTTTGTTCTTTTGTCCAACTAAATTGAAAACAAAAATGAATAAATTTGATGCGATAAGGTTTTTTTATGAGTCTGAGGTAAACGATGGCATATTAAAAGTAATTGACCATCCGATGATGAAAGGTTTAATGAACTTTTGTTTTCCGGGCCAAGACGATGAAATTTGGAAAGAACAGCTTCGAAAAACTCATTCTATTCGTGATTTTCAGTGCAACTTTATTTATTATGGAGTGCAACAGGTGTTGGAGAAAAGTTCCGAAGGTTTAACCACATCCGGTTTTGAAAAATTAGAAAAAAACACCGCTTATCTTTTTATGTCCAATCATAGGGATATTGTTTTGGATACTACTTTGCTCAATGCTTCTTTGTTTGAACATGGCCTGGAAATGACGTCATCGGCCATTGGCGACAATTTGGTTCACAAACCATTTTTAAAAATATTGGCAAAACTAAATAGGAATTTTTTGGTACAACGTGGGTTGTCTCCAAGAGAATTGCTAGGTAGTTCCAAATTGCTGTCTGAATATATGTGTCAGTTGTTGCTGCACGAAAACCGTTCGGTTTGGATTGCGCAACGCGAAGGGAGAACCAAAGACGGAAACGATGAAACAAATCCTGGGGTTTTGAAAATGATTGCAATGGGATCTGACGAACCTAATGTAATGGATTATTTTAAGAAAATTAAAATTGTTCCAGTTTCCATTTCCTACGAATATGATCCAACCGATGCCTTAAAAATGCCGCAATTATTGGCGGAAGCCAATAATGAAATCTATAAAAAAGAAAAAAATGAAGATTTCAAGACTTTGTTAAGCGGAATCATTGGACAAAAGAAAAGAATCCACATACATGTTGGCGATATTCTGGACAAGGAAATTGATGATATTATTGCAAATGTAGATACTACGAATAAGCAGGTGCAAGCATTGGCACAAGTAATTGATGATTCTATTTTGAGTAATTACCACTTGTGGACAACCAATTTTATTGCATATGATATTTTGAACGGATCAAATCGTTTTTCTCATTTGTATACAGAAAATGAAAAAATGCTTTTTGAACGACGATTAGAGTTACGAATCGATCACGAGCATCCGGTTGCCAAGCAAGGGTTTTTGGATATGTATGCCAACCCGGTTGTCAATAAACTGAAATATGTTAATGAACTCTAAGCCACAAATTCTTTTGATTTATACCGGTGGAACGATCGGTATGAGAAAAGATTTTGAAACAGGAGCACTCAAGGCTTTTGATTTTGGCAAACTCCTTCACAGTGTCCCCGAATTACAATTATTGGATTGTGATATTGCTACTTTTTCTTTCGGAAATCCAATCGATTCGTCGAATATGAATCCGGAACATTGGGCCGAAATTGCACGAACAATCGAGAACAATTACGATAAATTTGATGGTTTTGTGGTGCTTCATGGTTCAGATACCATGTCGTATTCGGCTTCTGCATTGAGTTTTATGCTCGAAAATCTTTCAAAGCCTATCATTTTTACAGGTTCTCAACTGCCAATAGGGGATTTAAGAACCGATGCCAAAGAAAATTTAATCACAGCAATTCAGATAGCTTCTTTACAGAAAAATGGAAAACCGTTAATCAAGGAGGTTTGTCTTTATTTTGAATACAAATTATATCGGGGCAATAGAACGACTAAGGTAAACGCTGAACACTTTCAAGCATTTATTTCTCCTAATTATCCTTTCTTGGTGGAATCCGGTGTACATTTGAAAATCAACTCAGAATTATTTCTTCCCTCAAATGATGAAGCTACGCTGAAAGTTCACCCTCATTTGGACAACAATGTGGTTATTGTCAAAATGTTTCCGGGAATAAGCGAAGTGGTACTATCCGCTATTTTGAATATTGAAAGTTTAAAAGGAATTGTACTCGAAACCTATGGCGCTGGAAATGCACCGACAGAAGATTGGTTTTTGGAGCTTTTACAAAAAGCTATAAACAGAGGATTGTACATTGTCAATGTTACGCAATGTTCGATAGGAAGCGTGAGTATGGGGCATTATGAAACGAGTACAACTATGAAAAAACTCGGAATTATTTCGGGAAAAGATATAACAACCGAAGCTGCGGTAGCCAAATTAATGTATTTATTGGGTCAAAATATTACTCCATCTGCTTTCAAAAATGCATTCGAAACTTCTTTGAGAGGAGAAATGCAATAATCTTGTTTTTTATTTCCTAAATTCATTTTTTTTAGTGTTCTTTGCACTCCAAAATAATAGAGAGGTGTCCGAGTGGTTGAAGGAGCAAGCCTGGAAAGTTTGTATATGGGTAACTGTATCGTGGGTTCGAATCCCATCCTCTCTGCAAATAAAAACCGTAATCAACTTATAAATAGTGATTACGGTTTTTTAATTTTGGTATTTGTACGATTTTTGTATTGCTAGTTAGTGTAAGGATCAGTTGGATATGAATTTTTCTGTAATATTATTTTCTGAAATCCTTCACATTTGTATGTAGCTTTTACAATTTCGGAGCTAACAATGCATAAGCGCACCAAAGTACAGGAGCCTGTCCGTGCAAATCACCCGTTAAGCCTTCGCGTTTGCGATAATATTCGCTACTGTTGCCTATGTTGGTTCCCTCACAAACTTTGGTAACATCACCATTTTTATCGATATAGTTTGTTGTCAGCGTAATCCAAGCTTTTCGAGCTACAGTTCCGTATTCTTTTTCATTGAGCCAACCTTTTCGTACGCCAACAATCATGGCATAAGTAAACATCGCCGTAGATGAAGTTTCTTCCCACATAGTTTCGTCGTCAATAACCTGTCTCCACATGCCATCTGGCGCTTGATATTTTTTAAGAGTCGCCATCATTTTGAGATAAGCACTCATGATTTTTGGGCGGTCTGCATTGTTTTCTGGCAATGCACGAAGCAATTCCGCCATTCCCACTGCCATCCATCCATTTCCTCTACCCCAGCTGAAGTGAGCCGCCGGAGCATGATAAAATAATCCATTAGGCAATTGAATTGAGTCTAGATAGACTGTCATTTCTTTGGCTGCTCTATTTAAATATTTCTTGTCCTTTGTAGCACGAAATGCCTGCGCCTGAATAGAAGTTATCATAAACATATCGTCTAACCAAATACGGGTTTGCCAAGAATAACCTCCATCAGCCCATTTTTTTTCAGAAGCTTTTGCATCTTGCGGAAGCTCCCACTGGGTGTTCGCATAATGCATTCCCATATCCAAATACTTCTGATTTTTTGTCTGCATATAAAGTTCCAAAGGAAGCGTTCCAAATACATTGTTGTCGACATGGTTTGGCTTTGGCAACAGATTAGCTTCATTTGTAAATAATGGTTGGAAACGGGCTTCAAGTTTATTGAACAGTTCTTTGTTATTTGTTGCTTTTGTAAACCAAAACCCTCCAAGCCAGGTGCAAACATCGGGATACGTGATTTGTGGAGCCGGAAGATGCATCTTCAACGGATTGCCGTAAGTGGAATGCGGACGCGATAAAAATCGTTCGGTAATTTGAATCCCTACCGTCTCAGGGTTTGCTTTTGCAGGAAAGTTTTTAAAACACTTCTGTTGGCTAGTTGCCTGTAAAACAAATAAAAAAACCAGTGCTTTTGCCCATATAATTCCTTTAAAGTTTATTGTTCTTGTCTGTTTCATTTTATCAAATTATGTTGTTTTAAATAGTTTTTGTGTAGCAATTTTTTTCTTTCCGATTATAAATTTGGTGGCTGATTCGTTGGTTTAGTCCCAACTTGTAATTGCAAATTATTCCACTGAACATTCAGTTGATCGTTTCCAGTTTCATCCACTTTTACATTTTTAGCACCTTTACCTAAAGTTTCGTCAATAGTCAGAGCAAAACCTAAAAAAGCAGTATTGATTTCAGAGAGGTTAAAATCTCTTGAATCCCCAGAATAAATAACGAAGTCAATCCATGCTTTGGTACCATCTCTTCCTGTTTCCCATTTTCCTTTCAAATCACCAAATGCTAATTTGTAGGGTTGGATATAAAAGGGTAAATCGCCAGCCATAAATCCAAATGGTTGCAGAATATCGTTTGGCAATTGTAGATTGCTGATGGTTGTGCTGACAGGGAACTCAAATCGAAGTCTCAAATCGCTTGCCTTGAATTGACCATTTTTTATACGATCGATGCTAATGTGTTTATCTCCACCATTTGTAATAAAGTTAATTCCAGCCAGCACTTTGTTTTTATCTTGTGCGCTATAAAAACTTGCCGAACTAAAATCATAAAAATCATGGAGAAGCCTCAGCTGACAATATTGAGGTTTTTTATCGGTTCCCCAATAAATTAGCAAAGGATGGCGCTGGTTCCACAGACTGGCACGATTAGCAGTTGCAATTGCGTATTTTTGAGTCATATAGGCAGTTCCTTTCACTTGTGGTTCGCTGGTGATGAAAACATCCGATTCTGTACGGGGATAGTTTGGCTTCAAGAAATAATGCAATAAATAAGGAGGTATTTTGTGTGTCGTTTTAACATCACCAGTAAAAGAAGGTGCACCTACTTTTCCGCCCGAAGCTTTATAAAGAATTGCCGGAAAAAGAGAATCCACGACAGGACTGTAAGCCCTGCTGTGCGGTCCAACCCATTGCCCTGTAGGCTTGTGGTAATGGCGGGCAATCATATTCCAGCTCAATGAATACAATGAATCTATCTTTACCAAAGCAGATGGTTCTTTGATATGGCGTTGCATTCTGTTTAATTCGTCCAAAGCCACAATTGTATAGGTTGGGCTATTATATTCTTCAAAACCACCTCTTTTTACGGTATAGTCATAGAAGTTGTTCAAACGTTTTTGTGCGTATTGCAGCATCTCTTTCTGGTTAAAAAGTTCGGCTGTCATATAGGTAACATAGGTTCCCATAATGGCAATATTGGTATAAGAAGGCCCAACATTTCGCTTTTGAATGGCCTGTGCTGCCAAAAGTATGGCTTTTTGCATTTTTGGTTTTAAATCAGCAGGAAGTTCGTTCTGGTGTTCCATCCAAATATCCAGCAGACTTACCGCATTGAAATCGGCCCAATTGTAGTCAACCGGTGATTTTTTGGTGGCCAAAGGTTCTTCTTTAAAGTAAGGCCAAACGCCGCGCGTCCCTGAACGCCTAACGGTGTCTTGCAGAGCTATTGTACTTTCTATAATATCAACTGCCTTATTGATGTTTTCCTTTCCTCCATAATCCATCAATTTTATGGCATAGAAAAGCGAAGCTCGTGTGTCATGAAAATTACCGCTGGAAGAATCGGTATGGTAATTCCAACCTTCGATTTTTTTGGTCAGCATTTTTTCTTTGGGGTCATAACTTTTATCAAGTTCTTTTATTGAATTTGACAACCAGGTCTTTTCCTGTTTTGAAAATTTTATTTGCTGAGCATGGCAAGTGCCAATAACTAGCATCATCGAACAGAACAGTTTAACTTGGTGCAATCTGTTTTTCTTGACTTGATGATTTAAAAAAGGTTTTCCAATAGTACCACTTTCATTGTGGATACTTGGTGCTTTTGTTCTAGAAAAATGTAAAATATTCATAATGTAATTGATCAGGTTAAAATTTATTCCTGTTTAAAAAGTTTTGTTTTAGTGATTTGCTTCCCGTTTAATGTCCCCGACTGTATATAAGTGTTGTCCTTTCCTGCTAGTGATATTGTTTGTATTACAAATGTTTTTATTGTCTGGCAAATGAAAAATAATTTACTGGAGATAGATGAGTTTGATTCAATAAAACCTAGTGGAGCAAGGGCGGTCGGCTGTTGACCAAATGCATGTCCAAATAGGAAAGAAAACAGCAATAACCAAGAACTTCTCATACTTCACTTTTTTATTTTGAACCAATATTTATATTTGTCTAAAGACACTCCCAAAATGATTAAATTATTTTTTTTCTGGCAAAGCCTTCTCATCTGATATCTCACTGTTGACCAACTTTCTATATTTATCAACTGAAGCTCCCATACCTTTTGTTAAATGATATTCGGGGCCCGTGTATACAAAAGCGAAGGGTTTGTACAGCGTTGCACAGGAAGGATTACGTTTCTTCAATTCTTCATATTGCTCCCAGTAACTATCATATTTTATAATAGAAGACTTGATTTTAGCCTTGTCGTAAGCACCTGTTTTGTCTCCTTCAAACCCCAGAGCCATAATATTCCAACCTTCGGCAATAATTTTGTGTAACAGCAATCCATATTGGCTGGATACCCTAACATAAGTTTGGTCAGCTTTGTCGCGGATGGCTATTTTGCGACTCAATGATTCGATCGTTTGCCAGATGTTTACTGCTTCGTATTTCTCGGCAACGGCTTTTTGCAACAAACCTTCTTTGTAGTATCTGTCAAATACATGATATAGCATTCCTTCAGAAGTATAGGCTTTACTTTCCCAAGTTGGGTCAATACCACCAAGAAATTCGTCCCGCATCCAAGTAACAGAACCACTATTAAAGGGTAAATCATTGCTGTAGTGTCCTCTTATGACAGCTTTTGCGGAAAGCAAACACAATTCACGGAAACTTTTGCGGGAAGCACCGCTAATTCCGTTTTCGTCCATAAAACGATTGAAAACTTCTTCCTCAGTTTGTGCAGTATTGGCCGCCCAATGAGCAATTACATAAGCATTTAGCTTGCACCAGAATTCGTTACTGATATAAGGGCCAACCCAGCCACCGCCACGGCTCCAGCTCCAAATTCCTTTGAAATTGGGACTGTTCTTAATGTCATTTAGTGATTTATAACCCTTTTGCGGAGTATTGGTTTCAAATTCTTCAAAACCATTAATCACACCATTCATGACATAATTAGGGTAGGATCCTTTTCCTTCGTATTCACGCTGGCATTGCACTTCTACGATTTGAGGATGTTTGCCAAGTGTTAAGGTAGGGTTGAAACCAAAAGTTCTTAGATAGTCGCCTTTTGTATGTTTGATAGAAAATATGAGCTGTGGATGAGGCTCAATACTGTTGACTACTTTTAAGTAATAGTCTGGTGATTCGTGCATCCCGCCAAAAGACCAAGTACGGTAAAATATGGTTTTGTTTCTTTTTACACAGACTTCTTCACGTAAAAGATTTATTAGTTTGATATGGCTTTCTTCTTTGTTGGTAATGGGATTATTGCCCATATGATAAGGAACATTGTTTGTATAAGTTTCGCCGGTGCGAATGACTAATCCGTCCAGATCTGGAAAAGTCTCAAACAATTCGTCCAACATGATTTTGTGGATTTCCAATGTTTTTGGACGTTCAAATGATATTCGGCCTTGACTATCGCAGATTTCATCATGATACAATTCTACTAGTTTTTTTGGCAAAACAATGATGTCGGTAAAGTAATATACTTTTATCCCTGCGGCATGAGCCGCTTTAATATTCTTTTTTACTCTTTCTGCAGCTTTCATGACCCACTCCAATTCTTTGGAACCTTCGGGGAAAATATTAGGATTTAGCTTTTTAAAAGTAATAGCCGCATGAGCAAAGGTGAAATCATTCATAACCTGACCTGTATAACCTTCCTTTGCAAGTACAGTTGGGTCATTAAAAACAGATTGTGTTAATACTTCGCCTGGGTTATTGTGAACCATGTCCAGAATATATAATCCATTTTTCTCCTGTGAAAATGCTTTTGATGATAATGAAACCACAAAAATGATCATTAACATTTTTATTAAACGAATATTCCTGTTTGCGTTACTAATTGTTATTGCCAATTTTCTCATATCATAGTATTTATAAACTTAAAGAAAGAGTCTGAATAGAGATTGTTCGTGCTTGTTTATTTTTTTAATTCTTTGGCTTGTTAAGTATTTTTTACCCATAAATAACAATCTGAATTATTTTGCAATTTAGAATTAATTTTTTATTTCGCTTAACAGAATTGGGAGGACTAACTGTTAGGTTTAGATTGGTGAGTTATTAGCAGGAAGATATATTATTTGCATCAAAACAATACTCATGTATTCTTTTTCATAAAGTTAAAATCAAAGAAAGGCTTGTTTTTCTTATCTTAATTCTAGCAACAAAGGATATTCTGCTTTGACACAGAATACCCTTTATTAAAGAACCAAAAAAAAAATTCACTGTTTAGTTTGGAGTAGCCCAACCTGGATTTTGCTTCAGGTTTTTGTTCATCACAAGTTCATTCGTAGGAATTGGTGAAAGATAATCTCTTGCAGCATTAAATTTGTAAACTCCGTTAGCCATGAAATTCTTAAGTGGATCAACAAAACCGTTTGCATCTAGAACTACGACCGGTTTAGGGGTTATGTTAGTCCATTCAGCTGCATCATATTTAAAACCTTTTGGACGTTTTCCGTCAAATAAGTTATGTGCACGCCATCTTTTCCAGTCACCGCTTCTGTAACCTTCTCCAGCCAATTCCACTCTTCTTTCCTGTCTTACTATCGCCAGAGCGTCTGATATAGGATAGCCATAGTCAGGCCACGATGCATTTACAACCGGTTTCACGCTTGTAAGTGTAGGCATACCCACACGTTGGCGTAATAAATCGATATTATCCGTAAGGCTTGGGAAAGTTCCATTCAATTCAACATAGGCTTCCACATAGTTAAGCATCAGCTCCGGTAGTCTAAAAGCAATACCTGCTACCAGTGGATCTGCATTGTTAATCATTATTGATTCAGGCGTATGCCCTTTCTTTGGTGAAAATCCGGTCACTGCATTTCGAGTAACATCAGTCAAATTCATCTGAGGTAGCGTAAATAACATGTCCTTATAAGGCGGAGTATTATTATTGATCAAATCGCCCGGGATAAATGTACTTTGTTTGAACCTTGGATCAAGCAGGTTTGCCATTTGGGTTAAAGAGGCAGCACCTTTTGTATTCACCACAGCTGGATTGGTAATATCTGTTGATGTTCCATCGTTTTTCAAGTAACTCTTTACCAAATCCAAACTGTACGAGCAGGAACTGTAACCATATAACCACACGATATAGCCTACGTTATTGGTTACTCCTAGTGCCGTAGAATATTTCTTGCTTAAAGTAACTTCCTGAATACCGGCATAATCAAATTGGTTGAAAAGGTTGTAGTAACTCTTTTGCGGTCCCGCGGCGGTATATAACTTGCCTTGGAAACCACCACAATCTGTTTTAAACTGATTGTAGGCATCTATAGCTTTTTGGAAATACTTATTGGCATTTACAGTCGAAGCTGAAGGTTGTCCAGCGTGGTATTTAGCCCAAGTTGCTTCATACAATGCCACACGTGATTTATAGATAAGCGCAGTTTCCTTGTTCAGCCTGTTTACACCAGTAGCCGAACGTAATTTAAGATTAACGATTGCTTTATCAATAAGTGACATAATAGAGTCCACACACACCGCTCTAGGGTCTCTGGCTTTATACAATGCCTCTGTGTCCGTATCCGAAACAACATGAGTATACCATGGCACATCCCCAAATCGCGCAACTAGAGAGTGATACATGTATGCTTTCAAAAAGCAAGCTTCTCCATAAGTTTGTTGAATGGTCGAGAAAGGCGCTGTACATTTTTTGTAGTTATCGAAAAACATATTTATTCCTCGAATATTCGAAAAATCCCATCCACCACCGGTGGTTGGAGTGGTGCTGTTTTCTCCATTCATAAATTTATTGTAACCAGTACCGTTAACCATATTATCTGAATTCTGGTCATCTGCAAAGTAGCCCATCCCTCCGGTACTTAATTGTCCTGGGAGCACGTCGTATTTACCTACAATATAAGAATCCAATTCTTGTGGAGTTTTCCAAAATTCAGTTTGCGATACCTGATCTAGAGGTGCCCTGTCTAAAAAATTCTCATCGCAAGAAGTAAGAGAAAGGAATATACTGAAAGAAGCTCCCAATAGAATGGATCTCTTTATCGTTTTTGTAGTTAATTTATTTATCATGATCGTCCTTTATTATTATTATCAATTATCATTAAAATCCAATATTTACCCCCATTGAAAACACTGCCGTTTCAGGATATGTTCTACCTCCATTCACAAATTCAGGATCTATGTAAGACGGTAAGTCCGACACTACGAAAAGGTTTTCTCCCGAAACATAAAGGCTGCAATTGTTAATTTTCGCAGATTTTAGTATATCTTGAGGTAAGGTATAGTTCAACTGTACATTTTTCAAGCGAGTATAGGCTCCACTCAACAAATATTTGGTACTAGTCTGGAAGTTTTTACCACCTTCACCACTGTTGTTGTAAGGTCTTGGGAAATAAGCATCAACATTTTGTCCCAGAACTGAAAGTACTCTAGGGTCGCTTTTTTCATCTCGGTAGAAATCCAAGTGTTTTCCTTGGTATACAGCTGTCTCAATAGAACTACCCCCAGTAGCTGCTCCCCAATAAAAGTAACTGCTTCCCATGAACACATCACGCTTGCCTACTCCTTGTATAAATATGGAAAGATCCAATCGACCGGCATTTTTCATATTATAACCTGTTGCCAAGTTAACGCCATAATAGTAGCGAGGCGTACTGTTTCCTATCCTGCGTAAATCTCCCATGTTTTCAAGGGTTGTAGTTCCAGGGTTTACTTTTCCGTCGCCGTTAAGGTCTTCATACTTCATATCTCCCGGATACCATTTTGCGTTGAATTGAGTCTGGTCTATTAAAGTTTTTCCGTTTGCACCAAAATCTCCTGCATTTAAAAAGCGATCAGCAGTGTATCCCCAAATCTCACCTATTTGTTTCCCTACATAAAATCCGCCAAGAGAGTTGACTGTTGTATTGTATTTGGTTACTTCAGAGTGGTTGTCTCCAAGGGTCATTCCCACACTGTAGTTCCAATCTTTGGTGATATTATCGGCCCATTTAACACTTAATTCAAAACCTTTGGTTACAAATGCAGCATTGTTTACTTCAGGAGCCCCTGTACCTAACACTGCTGGTAGCGGTGTTGCCGGCCCAATGATGTCCCATGATTCTCTGTTGAAATATTCGAACTCTGAGGTAAGACGATTATTGAAAAAGCCTAATTCAATACCTAAATTAAGTGTGGTAAGCTTTTCCCATGTACGCTCCATGTTCAATATACCCGGTGTATTTACATAAGGTAAACGTGCGCCGTTGAAAATCCATGGTGACTGACTTCCTACACTCATGGTAGGGATATGCAGATAGCCTGCAGAATTACCTTGATTCCCCGTTGTACCATAGGATGCACGCAACTTGGTATAATTAACAACAGGTGCAATTTTTTCCCAAAAATTTTCTCTACTTATATTCCAACCCGCTGATGCAGAAGGAAAGAATCCCCAGCGAGAATCTTCAGAATAACGTCCTGAACCATCGTATCTTCCTGTTACTTGTAGCAAATATTTTTTGTCATAATCATAAATAAACCTTCCGAAAAATCCTTCGGTTGCCCAAGTGTTTATTGCATCGTTTACATTTCGTGTCCCTGTCGATATAGCTATGGCAGGCAATTCAGGATCAATAAGGTCTCTCGTGTTTCCAGAAAGTGAGCGGGCATTTGCCTCTTCAACTTGTGCCCCTAACTGAAGACTGAATGTATGTTTGTCAAGGCTACGTTCGTATGTCGTCCAGCCCTGCATTGTCCAGTAAGTAGATAGTGCGTTAGATTTGGCCAATGAGGACTCTGTTCCGGCTAGCAAAGTAACTGCTCCTGTTGGTCCCGTTTCATAAACAGGTATGCGTAAAGTCTGGGTGTCATTAAAGGCTACTCGCCAGTCGCCGTCAACATGTGCTGTCCAGCCCTTTCCTAATTTCATATCCAATCCCAAAATATTGTCCAAATTATGACCACTAACTCTTGTATCCCCACCGCCAATTGATGTACTGATACGAGAAAGACTACTATATTCACCAGTAAAATATTTTATTGGTGTGGTTGGCCAAGCACCGTATGCGAATGCGTAGATACGATCCCTACCTGTACCGAACTCTCCCATAGGCGCAATTGTCATGCCAAGCGAGTAGTTGGTACGATAGGTTAATTTAAGCCAATCGCTTATTTCTGTAACCAATCCGCTATTAAGATTGTATCTTCTAAAGTTGTCTATATCTTGAATGTAATTTAAATTTCCCGGTTGGTTCACAAAAGAAGTCGAAATAAAGTAGCTGGTCTTTTCACCACCACCTCTTACCGACAAATCATGTTGCTGACGGATTGAAGGCGTAAGCCAAACGTCCATCATGTCGTTATTGTTGTATGATTGTACTACATTTGGCCATGCACCATTTACTGGTGGTGTAAGTTGTTCCTCAGTATATTTTCCCGGGTGATCGATATTGTCTTTGATGATATCTAAAGCTGCGTCGTTGAAGTATGGAGCCAAAAGGCCATTCAATTGTGCTTGGTTTCTTGCAAGGGCAAAAGTATAGGAGTCAGCTGTATGTGGCGTTCTTACTGGGAAAACTATTCCACTATTTCCGCTATAGGTTATTACAGGCTTCTCATTTTTCTTACCCATTTTTGTCGATACTACAAGTACACCATAAGGAGCACGAGCACCATAGATTGCAGATGATGCGGCATCTTTCAGTACAGAGATACTTTCAATAACATTTGGATTAAGTGTATTAAACTGGTCCACACTTGCAGGGATACCATCAATTACCACCAATGGTTCAGTAGCACCACCAGTCAGTGCGGCTTGCCCCCTGATTGTAATGGTTGGTCTTGAACCCGGTGTGTTTCCTCCAGCAGGTGTAGAAACTACTAAGCTGGCAGATGCCCCTTGTAAAAGCTGAACGGCACTGGTTACAGGGCGATTTGCGAATGACTTAGAAGTAATCGTTTCGACAGCACCTGTCATGCTTATTTTCTTTTGTGTACCGTAACCAACTACTACTACATCATTTAATGACGTAACATCTTCATTCATTTCTATTGTTAGTTCGGTTTTTGATCCTACAGTAATTTCACGGGAAATAAACCCAATAAATTTAACAATAAGGGTGGCATTTTGTTTTACATCAATGGTGAACGCTCCATTGTAATCGGTAGTTACACCGTTTTTGCTTTCTTTTTCAATAACAGAAACTCCCGGCAAGGGAATACCTTTGTGATCTTTAACTATTCCGGTTACTGTTTTGGATTGCGCCATAACCGATAGACTGAAAAGTAAGAGTAAAGTAGATGTCAGAAAGCATCTGAGAAAAATTTTAGTTGTCATCAATATTGGTTGTTTAAATTTGTTTTGATTAATTAATGCTATCGTAAATGTCAGTAAAACTTTTGTTTACGATGGGTAATAAGGAAAGTTATCCTGATTCAACCCTTGGCTTGGAAACGTGTGGTGGTGAGTAAAAATTCATATCCTAGTTTTAAATTTGTTTTAATTTTTTGTGAGGGTATTTAAAATTGGTTTTTGTATAAAGTGGTTATATCTACTTTTGGTACAGATTTTAACAGTTCATCCAACTCAGTATCTGTTCCCATTAATAGCGGGAAAAAATTGCTATTCAGTACTTGATCCTGTTCCATTTTTGGAAAATTATGCAAAGCACTTAAACGATCGTAGTTGGCTGTGTTTCCAAGTGTTTGATGTTCCATGGCATTTAAAACAACAGCTCTTCGTGGTCTTTCAGAAAAATTTGCATAGGATCCATGCATCGTTAACGGATGGTGAAAACTGGCATATCCTTTTGGTAATTCATTGGCAAATTTTTTGTCAAAAGCAATAATTTGTTCTTCGTTTAATACACCCCTTACAGCCTCCATATCGCCGGCAAGTCCTGTAATTGGTAGCAATCCCCATTTATGACTGCCCGGCACGTAATAAAGACAGCCGTTTTCTTTGGTGGCATCGTCAAGTCCAATCCAGCAAGTTAAATGGTGCATAGGTTTGGTGAAAGTCCAGTAGGAGAAATCCTGATGCCAAGCCACTACTCCGCCGTGTTTAGCGGGCTTGCAAAACAATTGGTCATGAAAAAGACGAAAAGGTTGTCCTAACAATTGATAAGCAGCCATGCGATAGGCCGGAGACCATACCAAATCATGAAATCCTGGTGTTACTCTCCACGCACCGATGGCGTGAAATAGCACTTTACTCGGGTCTTCGGATTCATTGCTTTCATAATGGTAAAACAAATTCTTCTCGGTATTATCAATTGTTTGTAGGTGTTCTAGTTCTTTGTTCAAGATATCAACTTGCTGTGGGGTCATTATTTGAATACCCGAAATATATCCGTCTTCTTGAAATGCTTTGATTTGGTCTTCGGTGAGAACATATTTTTCCCATTCTTTTGCATTAGCCGGCTGCTCAAAAATTGCAGATACAGGAGAATTATAATTCGCTAGGTCAAAAGTTAAAGCAGTTGTTGAGTTTTTCATAATTTCTAAATATCTAAAGAATTGGTATATATTTTATGATAATCCTAAGAAGTCAAGCTTTTCACTTTGTCAATAATCTTGATTTTAGCAAATTAATCACAATGCAAGTAATAAGTTTGTGTCGGTTTGCGAAAAAAAACAGTCATTTTGCGAATAGGGTAAAATGAGCTGATAAAGTGTGAGTGAAGAGGCTGAGTTGTTCAGCAAATTTTTTGGGTGAGATAAAAAATAAAAAACCTTTCGAATATGCGGTATTCATAAGGTTTTTATGCTGTAAATTATGAAAAGGAGGCTGGTGTTTAAGAAACTTTTGAAGTGTAATTCATAAGAAATTTACCGAAAGATTAGTTGAGTTTGAAGTGTTAAAATCTAGCAAATAAATACGTATTATCTTATTTTTTTATTCATAAAACTGTTAACATTATGCCAAAATATCGTCTTTTTAGAATTCTGTATAACAGATTGAACGTCACATGTTGTGCTGTTGTCTATTTTTTAATATATAATTTACTTTAACGATTTAGTTAGATTCAACTTTTTAAGTAGTAATCTTTTGTAATTTAAAATTGTCCTTTTGCAAATGAAATATAAATTAGCAAGCAAGGTTGATGATTTGATGACTTATGAATTTTTCAGAATTCTCTAAAATGAAAGAAACTAGGATTCTTTATATCTCGAACGATACTCAAGTGGTAACATGCCGGTGTACTGCTTAAAGTACCGGGTAATGTTCTCAAAACTTGTAAAGTTTAATTCGTAGGCGATTTGCCTAAGGGTTAGATTAGAATTTGTCAACAAAAATTTTATTCGATTGATACGAACTTTCTTTATTTCTTCGAGTATTGTACTATTGATGCTTTCGCGAAATCTTTTTTCTAGTATCCTGCGAGACAGGGTGGTGGCACGCACAACAGCATCTACGGATATATCATTGGTGGTTGCGGTATTGACAATGTAATATAAAGCGGTACGTACCTGTTCATCCTCTACCGCCAATGCAGTTGAGTTCCTTGTTATGATGGTATTTTGGTTCACCATAATATCGGAAGAGGGTTTTTCTCCAGATTCTATCCATTGGCACAATGTCTGAGCAGACAGGAAGCCTGCTTGTCTGCCATTTTGATCTATACTTGATAGCGTTGGGGAAGCCATTTCACATAACATTACATCGTTGTCAACCCCAAGTAGGGAAAAATCATCTGGCACCTTGGCTTGCAGGTTTTTTGCCGCTTCCAATAAATGAATATTTAATTCATCTGTAACCGAAAAAATTGCACACGGTTTTGGCAATGTATCCAGCCATTCCACGAGTTTTTCTGGAAGTTGTTCCCATAATTCAACAGAATTGTTATAGATGTAACTATTTACTGTACAGCCTGATTTAGCAAGTGTTGTTTCATATCCTCGTTGTCGTTCCAGTGACCATTTAAAATCCTTGAATCCAAGGAAAGCAAAATTTTTAAAACCTTTTGAAGTCAGATAATTGGCTGCCATTTCTCCAATGGCTAGGTGATCTCCCCACACATTGATAAAGTCTTTGTATAATTTGGTATGGGGAAATAGGATAACGGGAACGTTCAATCGTATAAGATTTTTAAAGCCTTCCAATTCCCTGGTCAAAATACCATCAGGTTCCCATTGTATTATTCTTTTTTGCATTTGATGCAGATTGCTTTTTCCAATATATTTAGGAGAAAGGAAGAAAAAGGTGAACTTATCGTGCAGTTTGTTGAAATTGGTAATACCCATCAACAAGTCTCTGTCATACGCTCTCGAAGTATCCATTAAGACTACTATTTTCAGCTTATTTTTCACATTTAGGTAATTTTAAGTTTTTTTTGAATGTTATAAACCAAAAGTAATGACTTTCAAAGATATTGAAAAATGTTCGTCAGTTAGACACGATATTTGCATTTAAAAAACACAAACGCCCTGATGCTATTGCACAATGTCATTAAGTTAAACTTTTTGTTTTCTCGCAAAGCCGCAAAGCCGCAAAGAATTCGGTCAAAAACTTTGCGTCTTTGCGCCTTTGCGCGAGCTATATTTAGAATAATCTTATCGAGAATTCCTTAACTTAATAACATTGTGCTTTTGCAAGGCAAGCGAATTGTTAAAGACAAAACCGTATATTTGTGAATCTGAATTTAACATACAAAATAATGGTGCGCTTATTTCTTGGCTGTTTTCTTTTTTTGTCACTTTTTAGAGGGTATTCTCAAGAGGAGACATTTTCAATTGATACTTTGCATGTTAAGATTGATAGCCTTTACAGGGAAGATCAGTTTTATGCTGGACTTAACTATAATTCTCTTTTGAAAAAGCCAAGCGGTGTATCTCAGGAAAAAATATCTTTTGGTTTTTCTGCCGGATTCCTTAGAGATATGCCAATAAACAAAAAAAGAACTTTTGCGATAGCGCCAGGTATTGGATTTTCATTCAATAATTATCTCCAAAATATGACGATTACAGGAACCAGTCAAAATCCTGTTTATGGAGTAATGCCATCTGATTTAAGCTATGACAAAAACAGGTTTGAACAATTTCGGGTTGATGTTCCAATCGAATTCAGATGGCGTGATTCGACTCCACAGGAGTTTCAGTTTTTTAGAATATATGGAGGTTTTAAGGTAAGTTATTTGTTGTATGATAAATCGGTTTTTGATGATGGAAATGTAAAAACCGTCATTAAAGGCAATAAAGATTTTGAGGATTTTCTCTATGGTGTGTATCTTTCTGTTGGGTACAGCGCGTTTAATTTGCAGGTAAGTTATAATTTGAACTCTTTTTTTAAATCGTCTGCCCAAATCGATTCGGTACCAATTACAATGAATGCTTTGAATATAGGTGTTGTCTTTTATATTTTATAGCCAAATAAAAAGAAACAACATTTGAGGAATACTTCCTAGCAACAAACCTATAATCAGTTCCTTGGGGGTGTGAGCTTCCATTACCAAGCGCGATGAAGCCACAAAACCATTCATCAATAAAAAAAAAGGAATTAAAAAAACATTCCCCGTTTGGAAATGCGTATTCAATCCAAATGCAAAAACGGTCAAGGCAGAAATAGCTAGCATATGCAAACTGGCTTTGATTTTGGCAAATAACAGTCCGAGTGCAAATAAGATGCTAAATAACGCACCTAGGAAAAAAAAATGCAATTCGAGAAAATGTTCCAGTGTAATGGTTTTTCGAAGCAGTAAAAGAATTAAAAAGCACTGGAAAACCAATGGTGTTTTGCGTTGCTCCAAGTCAGCAATCATTATAGAATCGACTTTTCCGACGTATCGCAATAAATAATACAATGCTATGGGAGTCAAAATGGTAATAATCCCAATCTGTAAAAAAAACATTCCCATTTCATTGGCATTAAAATCCGAAAGATGGTATAGAAAATAGAAAAAGCAAGCTTGTACAGGTGTAAAAAGCGGGTGGAAAATATATGAGAATATGGGGAGTGTTTTTTTCAATTTCTAAAAATGGATTTATAAAATGTAAGGCCCAAAAAAGGTCTCACAGTTTTTTTCTCATACGTGCCACAGGGATTTCCAGCTGTTCACGGTATTTTGCAATTGTTCGTCTAGCTATCGGATATCCTTTTTCTTTGAGGATTTCGGCCAATAAATCATCTGGAAGCGGATTTTTTTTGTCCTCTTCTTCGATTGTATTTTGTAAAATTCTCTTTATTTCTATAGTGGAAACTTCTTCACCCTGATCGTTTTTCATTGCTTCAGAGAAAAAATCTTTTACGAGTTTTGTGCCATACGGTGTTTCTACATATTTACTATTGGCTACACGGGAAACTGTCGAAATATCAAGACCAATTCTATCGGCAATGTCTTTTAATATCATTGGTTTCAACCGCGTTTCGTCACCATCCAACAGATACTCTCTCTGATAATGCATAATGGCATTCATCGTAACAAATAAAGTGTCCTGACGTTGCTTTATGGCATCGATAAACCACTTGGCCGAATCGAGTTTTTGTTTGATAAACTGAACGGCGTCTTTTTGTGAATTCGATTTGTCTTTTGATTCCTTATAGGTTTGCATCATTTCCTGATAATCTTTGGAAACGTGCAATGAAGGGGCATTTCTGCCATTTAGCGTAAGCTCTAAATCGCCTTCAACGATGCGTATGGTAAAATCGGGAACAATGTTTTCGGTAATTTTGTTGTTTCCTGAAAAAGATCCGCCCGGTTTGGGGTTGAGTCTTTCTATTTCGTGAATGGCATTTCTTAACTGCTCGTTGGAAATGCTAAATTTCTGAATCAGTTTGTCGTAATGTTTTTTTACGAAAGAATCAAATTGGTTTTCGATAATCGAGGTGGCCAATTCAACCGATTCTGTTGGGGTTTTGTGTTTTAGTTGCAGTAGTAAACATTCCTGTAAATCGCGTGCTCCAACTCCTGTTGGTTCAAGTTCATGAATAATATGCAGGATTGTTTCAACCTGTTTTTCGGTAGTATAAAGCCCTTGGGTAAATGCCATATCATCAACCAAATCCGGGATGCTTCTTCGGATATAGCCCATATCGTCGATACTTCCAACCAAAAATTCAGCAATATCACGTTCTTCATCATTTAGCATAAACGTGTTCAATTGATTGATGAGATCCTGATGAAAGCTTATGGCTGCAGCAAATGGCGTTTCTTTGGTTTCGTCGTCATCGCTGTAATTGTTGGCTTGTGTTTTGTAATCAGGAGTGTCGTCACTGTTGAGGTATTCGTCTATGTTGATGTCTTCAGACTCTATTCTGTCTGCTTCAGAATCATCATAGTCGTCATAATCTTCGGTATCGTATTCGTCTTTTTCATATAAATCCTCCTCTTTGCCTGATTCCAGAGCAGGATTTTCGTTCATTTCTTCCAGTAATCTTTGTTCAAATGCTTGCGTAGGCAACTGAATTAACTTCATCAACTGGATTTGTTGTGGAGATAATTTCTGAGATATTTTTAAATTTAAAAACTGCTTTAGCATTTATATATTGTTTGTGGTTTGTTGTTTTTGGTTTATAGTTTGTTGCAGAACTTTAACAATAAACTATAAACCAAAAACGATAAACATTTTAAAAATCAGCATTCTGTGGGGTTCTTGGAAAAGGAATTACATCACGAATATTTGTCATTCCGGTAACAAAAAGAACCAATCTTTCAAATCCAAGTCCGAAACCGGAGTGAACCGAACTTCCAAATCTTCGGGTATCAAGATACCACCATAATTCTTCTTCATCGATTCCTAAAGCTTTCATTTTTTCGACCAAAACATCAAAACGTTCTTCACGTTGTGATCCTCCTACGATTTCCCCAATTCCCGGGAAAAGAATGTCCATAGCGCGAACGGTTTTTCCGTCCTCGTTCAAACGCATATAGAAAGCTTTGATATTTGCCGGATAATCAAACAAGATAACCGGTGATTTAAAGTGTTTTTCTACCAAGAAACGTTCGTGTTCCGATTGTAAATCGGCGCCCCATTCATTGATGATGTATTGAAACTTTTTCTTTTTGTTTGGAGTCGAATCTCTCAGAATATCAATTGCTTCAGTATAAGAAACACGTTTGAAATTGTTTTCCAAAACAAAGTTAAGCTTTTCCAGTAAAGTCATTTCACTTCTTTCAGCTTGCGGTTTTGTTTTTTCTTCTTCTAACAAACGACCTTCCAGGAATTTCAAATCCTCTGGACACTTCTCCATTGTATATTTAATTACATATCGGATAAAATCTTCGGCAAGATCCATATTGTCGTTCAAATCATTGAAAGCAACTTCGGGTTCAATCATCCAAAATTCGGCCAAATGGCGTGATGTATTCGAATTTTCGGCTCTAAAAGTAGGTCCGAAAGTATAAATTTGCCCCAAAGCCATAGCAAAAGTTTCACCTTCCAATTGTCCGGAAACTGTTAAGTTGGTATGTTTCCCGAAGAAATCTTTTTTGTAATCAATATCGCCTTCTTCATTTTTTGGCAAATTGTCCAATGGCAAAGAAGTTACCTGAAACATTTCGCCTGCACCTTCGGCATCAGCTCCGGTGATAATTGGCGTATTTACATAAACAAAACCTTTTTGTTGGAAATAACTGTGCACCGCATAAGACAAAACCGAACGAACGCGCATGATAGCTCCAAAAGCATTTGTGCGTACACGCAAATGTGCATTTTCACGCAGGAATTCCAAAGAGTGTTTCTTTGGTTGCATAGGGAATTTCTCGGCATCTGAGTCGCCTAGGATTTCGAGTTTTTTAACCTGAATTTCATATTTTTGGCCAGCTCCTTTACTTTCCACCAAATCACCCGTTACCGAAACTGCTGCTCCCGTTGTGATTCTTTTTAAGATTTCGTCTGAGGTATTCTCAAAATCGACAACACACTGTATGTTATTGATGGTCGAACCATCATTTAAAGCAATAAATTGATTGTTTCTAAAAGTTCTAACCCAACCTTTAGCATTAATTTCCTGTAACGTCGTTGAACTGTTTAGTAAGTCTTTAACCTTCGTGTGTCTCATTTTAATTTTAATTTTAAATTTTTAGTCCCGATGGCAGTAGGGATGATTTTTGATTTAATCTAAAATTAGTTTTTTTATCTAATGCAAATATAAATCATTTGTTTGTAATTGCCATTACTTCGTCTATTCGCTTCGCTAGAGTGTGGGATATGGTATATTAATGAGTGTTTTTAAAGTTATTAAGTTAAGCTTTTTTTATCACAAAGGAGCAGAGACGCAAAGTTTTGAACCTATTTTTTTTTGCAATTTCGCGCCTTTACGAGAAATTGGTTTGTAAAACGTTTAAAATAAAAAAGCATCCAAAAAAACGTTTTTTGAATGCTTTTATAATATGCTGTTACTGATTAATGAGTAGGCTCTGTTGTGTCTTCTTTTTTGGTTTTTTTCTTTTCAAAAGTCAATACCAATGATGGTAAAACCAATAAATTGGCAAACATGGCAAAAGCCAAAGTGCACGAAATTAATCCTCCAAGTGCTATTGTACCGCTAAAACTAGATAGTGTAAATGTGGCAAATCCGATGATTAATACAACCGAGGTATAAAAAGTACTGATTCCGGTTTCTCTTAACGAACTGAAAACAGATTTTTTTATTTTACCATTATTCTGGATTAAATCATGGTGGTATTTTGCCATAAACTGAATGGCATTATCCACCGAAATACCAAAAGCAATACTGAAAACCAATATCGTAGAAGGTTTTAAGGGGATTCCAAAATAGCCCATTAACCCCGATGTGATGCAAAGCGGTAAAACATTTGTAATTACAGATGCCATTACCATCTTGAATGATCGGAATAAATAAAGCATTAAAATTGCAATTACGACGATTGCAAAAATCAAGGATTCGATTAAGTTGTCTACCAAATAGGCAGTTCCTTTCTGGAAAACCAAAGCTTTTCCGGTAACGGTAACTTCAAAATGGTCTTTCGGGAAAATTTCATCAATTTTGGAATGTAATTTTTTCTCGATTTTTGCCATTTTATCGGTACCGATATCTTTCATGAAAGTTGTGATTCGGGCATATTGTCCAGTAGAATCCACATAAGATTTCATTAGATTGTCTTTGTTGTTTTTGGTGGCATTTTTGGCATAACTCAAAATAAATGCCTGTTCCTGCGAACTTGGCAATTCGTAATATTCAGGGTTCCCGTTATAATAAGCTTGTTTTGAATATTTAACCAAATTTACAACCGAAACCGGTTTTGCCAGTTCAGGAATTTCCGAAATGGTATTTTGTAATTCATCCATTTTGCGGAGCGTGGATGCTTTCATAACACCTTTTTTCTTTTTGGTGTCAATCATAATTTCCAACGGCATAACTCCGTTAAATTCTTTTTCGTAAAATAAAATATCTTTAAAAAAGGATGCGCTTTTTGGCATTTCGCCAATCAAACTTCCTGAAACTTTCATTTGTAAAACCCCAATAACACTAAAAATCAATAGAATAACGTAAATAGTGTAAATTACTTTTCGCCGGTATTTTACTGTGTTTTCAACAAAATCCAATAAAGATGAGATGTAATTTGTTGTTAAATGATACAAATGTTTTTCTTTTGGCATAGCCATAAAACTGTAAACAATTGGTACGATAAGCAATGTCAAAAGATAAACTGAAATTACATTGATGGATGTCACCAAACCGAATTCAAAAAGCAAATCATTACCAGTAATCATAAATGTTGCAAAACCGATCGCAGTGGTCAAATTCGTCATCAAAGTAGAAACTCCGATTTTTGAAATAATACGTTGTAACGCCTTTGCCTGATTGTTGTGTAACTTGATTTCCTGTTGGTATTTATTAATCAAGAAAATACAATTTGTGATTCCGATTACAATAATTAATGGTGGAATTATAGCCGTTAAAATCGTGATTTTATAATGAAATAATCCAAGTGTTCCAAACGACCAGATTACACCAACAATCAAAATACAAATTGACATAAACGTTGCACTGAACGATCTGAAAAAGAAAAAGAAAATTAGGGAAACGGTTAATAAAGCTGCGCCAATAAACAGACCGATTTCACCTTTCATATTATCAGCATTTATCGTTCGGATATAGGGCATTCCCGAAACACGAAGGTCGACTCCGGTTGTTTTTTCAAATTTGTCGATTTTCGGTACCAGATTCTCGATGATAAAAGTTTTTCTTTCAGCCGTATTTACAATGTCTTTGTTGATATATATTGCAGAACGGATAGCACCACTTTCTTTATTAAATAACAATCCTTCATAAAAAGGCAGATTATGGAATAAATCGTACTGTACCTTTTTTAAATATTTAGAATCGGTTGTTTTGCTTTGATCGATAAAAGACGAAAGAACAAACTTTTGGTTAACAGTATCTTTTTCTAATTTTTTTAAATCATTTAGAGAAATTACCAAATCGACATCTTTGGATTTTTTTAAGCCAGTCATCAATTCGTTCCAGGCGGCATAATTTTTTGGAGTAAAAAATTTAGGATCCTGAAAACCAATTACAATCAGATTTCCTTCCTCGCCAAATTTGTCCAAAAACTTTTGGTAATCTTTGTTGGCGACATGATTTTTGGGAAGCAGATTAGCTTCGGTGTATGTCATCGAAAGGTTTTTCCATTGATATCCAAGGAAAATTGTTATCAGCGAAACAATAATTAAGAGTGTAATTCTGTTTTTAAGTATGATTCTGGCTAGTTTTTCCCAAAACCCATTTTGAACACTATTTTTCATAAAATCTTTAAAATGCATGCAAATGTAAGCAAAACACAAAGAAATCATGCGTAAAGACTTCAATTTTATGGTTTTTGTTGGGGTTTTGGACTTTGTTTATTCACAATAAAATAATTTCTTTATAACTAATTATAAAATTGTTTTTCTCATCTTTGTTTCGTTAAAATCAAATAGGTTCATTATTTTAATATGAAAAAGTACAAGAATACAATATTTTATTTGGGAGTTACAGGTGGGTTTTCTGTTTTGATTTATTGGATTATTAAGTCAGGAAAGCATCTAGAAGGGAATGAGGCAATTGTTCATCCTGTGGAAAGTGGCAGCTCATGGAACGATTTTCTTAATTCGATGATCCATAACGTGCAGGATCCTTTGGCAATATTACTGGCACAAATAATAATGATTATTCTTGTGGCCCGTCTTTTTGGCTGGTTTTTCAAAAAAATAGGTCAGCCTTCAGTAATAGGTGAGATTATTGCCGGAATTGCGTTGGGACCATCCTTGCTGGGCTTGTATTTTCCTGAATTTTTTCACACGCTTTTCCCTGCTAATTCTCTGGAGAATTTAAAATTCCTGAGTCAAATTGGGTTAATACTTTTTATGTTCGTAATCGGGATGGAACTTGATGTAAAAGTATTGAAAAACAGGGCAAAAGAAGCTGTTGTAATTAGCCATGCGAGTATCATTATTCCTTTTTCTTTAGGAATTGGATTGGCTTATTTTGTATACAATCGTTTTGCCCCCGAAGGAGTTACATTTCTATCGTTTTGTTTATTTATGGGGATTGCGATGAGTATTACGGCTTTTCCTGTTTTGGCTAGAATTGTACAGGAAAGAGGGATGCATAAAACCAAATTAGGAGCCATTGCAATTACTTGTGCCGCAGCCGATGATATAACGGCTTGGTGTATTTTGGCAGTGGTAATTGCCATTGTAAAAGCTGGTACTTTTGAAAGTTCAATGTTTATAATCTCATTGGCTGGGATTTACGTAGTAGTGATGATCTTTTTGGTTAAGCCTTTCCTAAAACGAATAGGAGAATTATATGGCACCAAAGAAAGTTTGAGCAAACCTGTGGTGGCTATTTTCTTTTTGCTTTTGATTATTTCTTCTTATGCTACAGAATTAATCGGTATTCATGCTTTGTTTGGTGCTTTTATGATGGGAGCCATCATGCCCGAAGTGCCCAAATTCAGAACGGTTTTTATTTCAAAGGTCGAAGACGTGTCTGTTATATTATTACTGCCTTTGTTTTTCGTATTTACAGGTTTGAAAACAGAGATTGGTTTACTCAATGAGCCTTATTTATGGAAAATTACGGGCTTGATAATTCTTGTCGCTGTGGCTGGAAAGTTTTTTGGAAGTGCTTTGGCAGCCAAATTCGTTGGGCAAAGCTGGAGAAACAGTCTCGTGATAGGAGCCTTGATGAATACGAGGGGATTGATGGAATTAATCGTGTTAAATATTGGATTGTCTCTTGGGGTTCTTACTACCGAAGTTTTTACGATGATGGTAATTATGGCTTTGGTGACAACATTTATGACGGGGCCTGCTTTGGATTTGATTAATTATATTTTTAAAACCACAGACATCACCGATCACGAGGACGAAGAGCTTAATCACAGTAAGTACCGAATTTTGATTTCTTTTGGTAATAACGAAAAAGGAAAATCGTTGCTGCGATTGGCAAGCAGTTTAATCAAAAAACAAAAAGAAGTTTCTTCAATTACCGCTTTGCATTTGTCTCTAAGTGACGAAATGCACTCCTTTAATATGGAAGATAAGGAAAAAAGCAGTTTTAGTCCAATAGTGAAAGAAGCGGTTGTATTGAAACAGGAAATAACGACCATTTTTAAAGCGACAATAGATATAGATACCGAAATAATTGATATTGCCAACCAAGGAGAATACGATTTGTTATTGGTTGGATTAGGAAAATCCATATTTGAAGGAACGCTATTAGGCAAAGTGATTGGGTTTACCTCACGAATGATTAACCCCGAAAGATTATTGGATAAATTTACTGGTAAAGAAGGTTTGTTTGAGAATTCTCCTTTTGACGAAAGAACACGCCAAATTGTTTTGAAAGTAAAAATGCCGTTGGGGGTTTTGATTGATAAGGATTTAAAAGAAGTGAATAAGGTTTTTGTTCCTATTTACGGTTCCGAAGATTCTTTTTTGATTGATTATGCCCAAAAAATAATTTATAATAATAATGCGAATGTTACTTTTTTGGCAACTAATAGTCATGTGCAATCCAATTTCGTAATTGCAAGTGCTTTGGATTCCCTTAAAAATAAATTCCCGAAAAATGTTGTTTTGGATAATGAATCTGTTTTGACTGACGCCTTTTTAATAGATCAGGATTTAGTGATTGTAAGCTTGGAAAGCTGGAAAGATTTGTTGGATTCGCGCCCCGTTTGGTTAAGTAGCGTTCCGTCGGTGTTGATTATTAAACCGTAATTATGAACTGGATATTACTTATTATTGCCGGGCTTTTTGAGGTGGGTTTTGCCACTTGTTTGGGTAAGGCAAAAGAAACAACCGGAATGGCCTCTACGTTGTGGATGGTTGGTTTTTTTATTGCGCTTTCAATTAGTATGACACTGTTGTACAAAGTTACCCAAACCCTGCCAATAGGAACTGCTTATGCAGTCTGGACTGGAATTGGCGCAGTAGGAACCGTTTTGGTAGGTATTTTTGTGTTTAAAGAACCTGCTACTTTCTGGAGACTTTTCTTTTTGTTTACTTTGATTTCGTCTATTGTTGGACTGAAATTTGTATCTGCCCATTAAAAGAAGCTTCATTTGAGGTGAATTCTTATTTTTTACTAGTTACGTGTTAAACTTGAATGCGTATTAGTTTTTCACGCAAAGTCGCAAAGTCGCAAAAAAAACGGTTTAAAACTTTGCGTCTCTGCGACTTTGCGAGAGTTATAATAAAAAACTGCGTAAAAAAAACTTTGTAAACCGAAAAAGATACCTAAATGCTTTAAAAAAAGTTTGGTCTCCCAATTGTAAAAATTCACTTTAGTTTTAGAAAACCGATTGCGTTACTGTATTCGGAAAATGTGTTCTGATAATTTCAAGTAGCGCATCCTTAGTCATAGGCTTTTGTCTGAATTCCGAAATTTCAGCTATGGATTCAGCTTTGGCTTTGTCAGCAGGATTAAACGAACTGCTGAGCATTACAATAACAATATTGTTTTTGATTGCTTCATCCAGATTTTGATAGGCTTCGATAAATTCCCATCCGTCCATAACAGGCATATTGATGTCCAAAAGAATTAATTGGGGTTTAGGATATTTCCCATTATCCGATTCAAATTTTCCTTTATTACAAATGTAATCGATGGCTTCTCGGCCATTTAAGGCTACTTGTACATGTTCTATTATATTGGCTTTTTGTATGATTTTTTTATTGATGAAATTTGTAGCAAGATCATCATCGACCAATAGGATACAGTTTAGTGTATTTTCCATTTTTATATGATAAATAAGTTTTTATAAGTTTTGTTCAATAGGAAGCGTCCATTTGAAAGTACTTCCTTCGTTGTATTTTGATTCTACCCAGATTTTCCCCCTGTGTTGTTCTATAATTTTTTTGCAATGCGACAACCCGATTCCGGTTCCCTGATATTCATTGCGGTTATGTAAGCGTTTAAATATTACAAATACTTTTTCTATGTTATGTTCTTCAATTCCAATTCCGTTGTCCTGGATTGAAAACAGCCAGTTTTTACCCTCTTTTACAGCCGCTATTTTTATTTTGGGTTGTACGTCCTTTTTTCTGAATTTATTGGCATTACTGATCAAGTTTTGAAAAAGCTGCCTCATTTCGGTTGTGTTGCTTTCAATGATTGGCAGATTTTCAAATTCGACAATGGCTTTACTTTCGTTTAGGCTGGTAGCCATATCTGCAAGAACAAGGGAAACAATTTTATTACAGTCTATTTTGTTGGATTTTCTCTCCTTGCCAATTCTCGAATAGTCCAAGAGTCCTTTTACCAATACCTGCATACGGGAAGTAGAACTGTTGATGAATTCTAAATATTGTTTTTGGTCTTCGTCCAGTTTTTCGCCTAGTTCTTCTTCAAGCATTTGGATACTGTGAATAACGGTAATCAATGGTTCTTGCAAATCATGTGATGCGATATAGGCAAATTGCTCCAACTCGGTATTTTGAAATTCTAGTTTTCGGTTTTTTGAGATCATTTCTTTTTGAACAGCAACACGATCATTAACATTTCTCAATGTACCTTCGATGTATGCAGGAACTCCATCTTCGTAAAGGAAATGGGCGTTCATGGAAAAAAATTGAACAACTCCTTTGGCATCTATAAATTGGGCATCAAAATCGGAGACGTGATTGTCTTTTTCCAATTTTTCCAATAACAAATCCCGGTCTTTTTTATTATAATATATGTCCAAAACAGAGTTGCCTATGGCTTCTGAACTAGTTTTAAGAAAATGTTTTTCAAATGAAGGACTGAGTTCTTCAAAAGTTCCGTCTAATTTTGTTTTGAAATAAACGTCTTCAAAATTTTCATAGATAGATCGAAATTTGGACTCGCTTATCTTTAGGTTTTTCTCTGCCTGAATGCGATCAGTAACATCTGTGAAGGATCCAATTAAGAATTCGGGTTCATTGTTTACATCATAAGTAATTTTGGAATTAAGTGAAATGTAAAAAGGCTTGTCATTAAATACAAATTTGACAATGTAATCTTTTATTTCGCCAAATTTGTTTCTGGTTTCCACAACTTCTTTTCTGTCTTTGGGGTCAAAATAGAATTCTTCGATTGGTTTTCCGATGATATCCTCTGGTTGTACACCAAAATAAGAACAAGACGGACTTATATCGATCAATCTATCTTCTTTGATAGATCCCATAAAAAATACGTCTTTTGCGTTTTCAAAAATGTTTCTATATTTTTTTTCGCTTTCTTTTATTTTTTCATTAGCCTCCAATAATTGCTGTTGATTGAGAATTTTTTCGTTTATATTACGTATTGAACCCTCAACATGAGAAGGTTTCCCATCTTGATCATGAATTACTTTGCAGTTAATTGAAAAGAAAATTGGTTCTCCTGTTGCTGTAACAAATTGTGCATATTCATCATCTAAACCGCCTTCTTTGATGATTTTTTCTCTCAATTCATTTTGTCTTGACAAATCGTAATGAAGATGTTTGGAATCGCGGCCAATAACCTGTTCTCTTTTGTATTTGAGGTGTTTTTCTACAGATGGGCTTATTTCATAAATTACCCCATCAAGGTTTTGCATATAATAGATATCCTGGGTGTTTTCAAAAATAGAACGGAATTTTGCTTCACTTTTCATGATTTTTTCAGAAGCGTCTAATAATTGTTTTTGATTATGGATTCTTTCGTTTATATTACGGAGTGATCCCTCGACGTAACTTGGCACCCCATTTTGGTTGTAAATTATTTTGCAGTTAATAGAAAAGTGAACAGGCTCCCCAGTTGCTGTAATAAATTCTACTTGTTCATCGTTTAAACTTCCTTCTTTGGTAATCTTCTCTCTTAATTCTTTTTGTTTTGAAGGGTCATAATAGAGTTCTTTGGTATAGAGTCCTATCATTTCTTCTCTTTTGCGTTTGAAATGTTTTTCACATGATGGACTCATTTCTGTTATTTTTCCATCAAAGTCATGCTGATAATAAATATCCTGCATGTTTTCAAAAATGGAACGGAATTTCTCTTCGCTTTTTTTGATTTTATCTGCTCCCTCAAGAAGTTTTTCCCTGTTTTGAATCCTTTCGTTTATGTCACGCATAGTTCCTTCAAAATAGGCTGGTTTACCACTAGAGTCTAGCACTACTTTTGCACTTACAGAGAAATAAATAATTTCTTTATTTGCTGTCAGAAAACGCGCTTCGTAATCATGAATTTGCTTATTTAGAAGGAGCGATTCATACAAAAGATCGGCTTCAGCTCGTTCTACATAAAAGTCATAAGCATTCATGCCAATTATGGTCTCTCTTTTCATGTTGAAATATTTTTCAGCTGATGGACTTACATCCAGCAAGAGACCGTCGATTGTTTTTTTGAAATAAATATCCGCAAACGATTCATAAATGGAACGGAATTTTTCCTCGCTTTCTTTTATTTTTTCGGTAGCTTCCAGCATTTGTTTTTGATTAATGATGCGTTCATTTATATTACGCATAGTTCCTTCAATCATGGATGGGTTTCCGTCTGAATCTTTGATTAATCTCGAAGTAACCGAAAAAACGAGGGTTTCACCGGTGGGTGTTATGAATTCTATTTCCTCATCATATATAGAGTCTTCTTTTACAATCTTTGTGATGAGTTCAAAGTATAATTCTGGCTTAGTGTAAATGTTTGGGATATGTATTCCGATAAGATTTTCCTTTTTGTCCAAAAAGTACTTTTCGACAGATGGACTCACATCCAATAACTTTCCATCCATAGTGTGCATATAATACACATCCTGCATGTTTTCATAAATGGAACGGAATTTTTCCTCACTTATTTTTAGGTTTTCTTCTGCAAGTCTTCGATTTGAAATGTCTCTAATTGAGCCAATTATGAATTCTGGTTCGTTATGTTCATCATAAGTGAATTCGGCATTTATTGAAATATGAAAATCTTTGTCTTTTATTGTTATTTTGCTGGTGTAGTCTATTATTTTCTTTTCTTTAATAAGTTTGTCCAATATCAAATGTGCGTCATTTTCATCACTATAAATTGAGAACATGTTTTGGCCAATGAGTTCTTCTCTTGTAATATCGTTGAATTGTGTGCAGGATGGACTCACGTTCAAAATTGTTCTTGTTTGTATTGAAGTTTTAAAAAATACATCTTGAACATTTTCAAACAAAGTGCGGTAGGATTCTTCACTTTTCCTGAGATTTTCTTCGACTATTTTGGCTTGGAATGATTTTGAAATAATATCAGTTAAAGTTTCCAGTAATTTGATTTCTTCTTTCAGAAAAATAGCTTCTGTGCATATTTTTTTTTCGTCAAAACAGCCAACTTCTATACAGCCTCTTTCTACTCCTTTTATTACTATTTTCTGTGAAATGTAGGCATTGGGTTTTTTATAATTATCTGAAAAGAATTCTTCCTCGTCAAATTGAATTCTGCAATTTGTGTTTTCAGGAAATTGAAAAGAGTCTTTAATGATTTGAACACAAGTCTGTAACTTTTCAGTTTTGGAAAGTGATTTTCGGTTAATAATTTTTGTAATATCATAAAGACAACCGAGCTCTTTAATTCGTTCATTAAGCGAAAGATTGTTTTCTTTAAGTTGTATTTTTTTTAATTTTAAGTCGCTGATATCGGTGATAATTACCGATATTCCAATGATGTTTTGGTTATCATCTCTAATTGGAGATTTGGCAATTTTCCAATAAGAACCAACAGAATCTTTTTCTTCTTTTTCATAATTGTTGCCATCTAAAACATTTTGATATAGAGAAAAGTAATTTTCTTTTTCATTTTTTGGCGAAATTAATTCCAAGTGATTGTCGCCAATTTTAATCGAAGTTCCATAGGTGTTTTTCATGAACTTTTCGTGAGGCGAATTGAAATTTAGATAGTTCAGATTCGTGTCTAAGGAAAATATACTGGTAGTGTTTGTACTTTCGATTGTTGCTTTTAGAATGTTTCGTTCTGTACTTAAAACCTGTTCGCTTATCTTTAATTTGTTCTCTTCGTCTTCTTTTTCCATCAAAATGGCTTTAAAAAAGAGTATTGAAACCATGTTTACAAATAGAAACAATTGCAATAGAAAAAAGTTATTATCCCAACCACCAAAAACGTAGCCTCCCATTTTATGGCCGGTATAGTACATCGACACTGTCGCAATGATTAATGTCAGTATCGTAATGAGTTTGAGATTGAAGCGATATCCGCCCCAAATAAGCAATAGATAGAGTACGGATTCTTTATTTACATCTGCTTCAAAAACATATATAGAGGCGGCAAGAGTGATAAAGGGAAGGATAAAAGCTTCAATTTTTTTTTGAATATCCCATTGTGTTTTATTTTCTTCTTTGTAGAGCCATGAGAGTACAAAGGGTGTAATTAGGATAATACCCAATAAGTTTCCTCGAAACAAATTACTCCAAATCAAATGTAGTTTTTGAGTTGATAAATTTGAAAAAATAGCAATAAGAGCAATACCCGTCAAGGTAGCAATAATGCTGCCAAGCAATGATGCGATCGAAAAATTGAGTATATATTTTCCTTTGATGAAAGGATATTTTGTTTTGCACCACAATTGGGTGTAATGGGAGACTAGATAGACGTTTATAAGACAGGTTATCGGTATGATAAGACAAATTGACAATGCGTTTGTGAAATCTTGATGGTTTGTCGCATGTAATATTTCCTGATTTCGCACGTGAAATGAAAAAAATAAACTTCCTATGGCAACACCAATTATTGCTTTTCGGCCAAAAATTATTGTAAAGGCTGTAGCCAACCCAATAGCAGGAAAAAAAGGCCAGAGATTAAGTTGGCTAATGAATATCAGTTTGGTTAACTCAGCAAACAGAAAATATAATATAGCCGAACCACAAACAATCTTCGTAGTAGAATTTAGATAGTTTGTGATGCCGTATTGTTTAATATTTTCCCCCATTCCCCGTCTTTTTTTAGATTTCAAAACAATCGACGCTTTGTACTATATTTATTTTAGTAAGTAATTTTTATTTTTTGAAAAATAAAGATTACAATTTTGCAAAAATAATGTATTTAATCGAATTAATTTACATTTTAACGTCACAAATTTAATATTAAGACTTTGGTATGCAATGATTTTGATTTTTTTTAATCGCTATCTATAATTTTTTAATTAAAAGCTGTTCATAATCTGTTTTGTCTTTATTTTCGGATGGTTATTTTTTGATTGGATAAATCAGACAATTGATTTATGAGGTAAAATCAGACAGTCTTGGAGTTTTTTTAGAATGATTTTAAGTTTTAGTTGTTAAGTATTAATTTATTTGGCTTAAAAAATGTTACTAAAACGATTTTATAACATTATTTGCATATATTTGTGATAATATTAACATGTGATTTAATGAAAGATTAACATTTGTTGGTTTGGGTGTTGAAGGCGGGGTTTTTGTTTCTACTGTGTATTTTGCTTGTAATTTTTTAAATCAATAAATAATTATTAAAACCAAAATTAAGCCTATGAGAAAAAAAACAATTTTATTTTTTTAGATAAGAATATCTCTTATTTTTTCAATTTATCAAGTGAAAAAATATAATTAACCAAATTAAACAAACCAAAAACATGAAAAGAAAGATCAAGTATTGGAGTTTCTCCAGTATTCCTTTAGGATTTAACTTAAAAATAAAATTATCAGCAGTTTTATTGTTGATTTCTCTATTTGAGATTCACGCTGATAATCATAAAACAAAAAACGAACTTAAAGAGAAGCCATCAGATGTTAGTATCTCTAACTCTGAAGTTCTTTTCCAAAACAAAATTTCAGGAAAAGTTACTGATGAAAATGGTTTACCTGTACCAAGTGTTAATGTTGCTGTAAAAGGAACTGCCACCTCTACCGAGACAGACATGGACGGTAATTATACCATAAATGCAAAGAAGGGTGACAGGTTAGTTTTTACATTTATTGGGATGGAAGAAACCTCTGTTGTGGTCGAAGGCAAATCGACTATCAATGTTGTTATGAAATCATCATCCCAAAATTTGGACCAAGTGGTGGTAACTGCGTTTGGTATAAAACGTAACGTGAAATCATTGGGTTACGCCATTAGTAAAATTGAAGGAAAAGATTTGACTATTGCGGGTGCTTCAACCAACCCAATTTCCACCTTGTACGGTAAGGCAGCTGGGGTTGGTGTTACAACCAATGCAGCGGGTCCTACGGGAGCAGTAGACATCAAAATACGTGGCGCAGCTGGAATGGAATCAGTTGCCAATACTAGACCTCTGTTTGTTGTCGATGGTATGCCAATCTACGATAAAGGATCCAATATGGCCTCCAGAGATTATGATCCTCTGAACTCGGTGGATTATGGATCTGGTATTAACGACCTAAATGCAGAAGACATTGCTTCGATGGAAATCTTAAAAGGAGCAAAAGCAACTGTTCTTTATGGCGGAAGAGGAGTAAATGGTGTGGTGTTGATTACTACCAAGAAAGGCTCTAAATCCAAAGGATTGGGAATTAGTTACAATACACAATATACTAATGAGATTCCGCGCTCCTATATCGATTTTCAAAATGAATATGGAACAGGTAGAAGTGAATACACAAAACAATATCAAATATTACCAGGGGGAGGTCAAGGTCCAAGACAGGTAGTTTGGGATCGCTTCAATTACGGCCCAAAATTTGATGGTTCGCCGGTTCAATTTCTAGATGGTTCGATCCGACCCTATCAAGCCTACCCTAACAATTATATGGACTTATTCCGAACAGGTAGCAATACCTTGCACACCTTGGCCATTTCTGGAGGTGGCGAGAATGGAAATATGCGTGTTTCCTACACCAATCAAGATTACCAAGGCCTACTGCCGAATAGTTACCAAAAAAAGAATGTTATTAACATAAATGGGATGCTGAAGGCTTCGGACTTTGCTTCTGTGGAAGTAAACAGCAGTTTGTTTAAAATTAAAACGCACAACAGAAATCCAAATTTAGGTGATATAGTAGCTTGGGGTATCAATAGAGATTATGACTTTAAGTCATTGATGGGTATGTACAAAAATCCCGATGGTTCCAAATTTGATCCAGAAACAGCTCCAGTGGGTTGGCCGGGAGGCCAAAATGCACCAACATATTTGATGAATACCCTATGGGAACAGTTGGAAAATAGTGATACCGATGACAAATTCCACTTACTGGGCTCTATAAAGACCACGCTTAATTTCACAAAACAACTGTCTTTTATTGGTCAAGTAGGTATTGATTATACCGATACCAATTTTACTACTAAAAACCCGATTACCAAATTTGAACCTGAGACCGCTGGTGGACGTTATGCTTTTGGGAGGGAGAATATCACCTTGGAAAATTATCGAGGAATATTAAATTACAACATTAATGTAATGGACAATAATATCCATATTAACGCTTTTGCTGGTGGTGAGTTAAATAGAGGCAAAATGGACAGGATTAATGTATCTACCTTTGGGCCTCTCAATTTCCCAGACTATTGGTCGCTAAACAATGAAAGAGATTGGCCATCTATAAGCGACAAAGGCAAAGTTAGAGGGCACACTTATGGTTCTAGAGTAGATTATAGTGCCTTTGGTTCGGCCACTATATCATGGAAAGATGATGTTTATTTGGAGTTACAAGCTAGAAATGATTGGTCCTCCACCTTACCTCCTGAGAATAATTCTTATTTCTACCCAGGAATTGGTGTTAGCTGGAATTTCACCAATAACTTCAAAATTCCATATATGGAGACAGGAAAACTTAGAGCGAGCTGGGCTGATGTAGGCCGTGCTGCACCAGGGGATATGTTAACCTATTATGCCAACCCTTCTTTTTCCACAGGACAGGTAAATAATACTAATGCACTTACGGTGGACGCACCCGCCTCTTTATTTGCAGGAGCTATGAAGCCCGAAAGAAAAAGGGAATTTGAAGTAGGATTTGATGCCAGTTTCTTAAAAGATAGACGTATAGAAACTAGTTTCTCTTTCTATACTAACAATATTTATGACCAAATTATGTCCATTGATTTGTCCAATCCGACAGGTTTTTCAAGCATCAAAATCAATGCGGGTAATGTAGCCAACTGGGGATATGAAATTATGATTAAAGGAACTCCAGTGCTAACCAAAAATTTACGTTGGGATCTTACTGCCACAGCAGCCAAACTAAAATCAAAAGTAAAAGAACTCTATCCTGGTATCAAACAAAAAACGGTAACCAGCTATGCAGATATTACACAAGTGGCTGAAGAAGGCAGACCATATGGGGAACTCCGCATGTTTGATTACCTAACGGATCCTAGTGGTAATAAAGTGGTGGACAATGGTGGTAGCTACGTACTGGACACCAAAAAGGTTGTAACTGTAGGAAATACGCAACCAGATCTTTTTGGCGGACTTTTCAGTGACCTTACCTATAAGGGGTTAACCTTACATGTGGGAATTGATTATAAATATGGAGCAACTATGTTCTCTCGTTCCAATGTGTATTTTAAAGGAATGGGTATTACAAAAGAAACCTTAGAATACCGTGACGAAGCTCATGGTGGTATGGCTTATTATATTAATTCCAGCGGACAAAAAGTGGCTTGGCAACACAACCAACCAGCCCCGGCAGGTGCTCAAGGAGGTTTAGTGTATCATGATGGGGTAATCAATCCTGGAGTAAAAAATGTAGGCACCCCAGAAAACCCAATCTATCAGCCAAACGATATCATCCAATCAGCGCAACAACGCAACGAAGTATATATTAATGATGGTGGGGTGGGTCAAAGACCTGAAAACGTATTTAAAAATAATTATATAAAATTCCGTGAATTATCTCTAGCCTATTCCTTGCCTAAAGACTTGGTGCACAAAATCGGTGCACAAAATTTAACGCTATCGATTTTGGCTAGAAACTTATTTTACATTTATAAGTCTATACCCAATATTGATCCTGAATCCGCTCTAGGAACAGACTCTTGGATAGAAGATTCCACTTATCCATCTGCCACCTCTTTAGGTATGGGACTTAATATTAGTTTTTAATTAAAAGAAATAGTAAAGATGAACAGTATAAAAAAAATAATGTTAGTTGCCCTTTCAATGACTACACTTTGGTCTTGTCAGGATAATTTGGAGGAACAATTCAACAATCCTCAATTATACACACCAAAAGACGAACAATTGGTCTCAGGGATGTTTACTAGCGCCTTATTACAGTATAAGTTTTATATTGGTGATTATGGAGAAATGTGGTGGCAGATGAGTGGTAATGGAATGCCTAGCTATGCCCAAATTACCCACCGTCTGATCACCTCTCGATATGCCTGGTATATTGATTACGATGATGTGGTAAATGGTAATGGATTTGATGACAGTGGCTTCTCTTGGTTTAATGATTATTATGTGCGCATGCGAAACTGGCCCATTATCCAAAAAGAGCTTGCTACGATGTCTGGCAAAGAATATGATGATAATATTATCTATTTGAAACTATTAACCATAACAAAAGACTGGCTAGCCCTTCGAAATGTGGATCTTTATAATTCTATTCCTTATACCGAGGCCTTTAAAGGGGTGCAAGGAACTTTTTTTCCAAAATACGACAATCCACAAGATGTCTATAAATCGGTTTTAGACGAATTAGAACAAATTGCTGGTGAATTGCCTGGGATTTATTCCAAGATGTCGCCTGCTGCCATCAATTTGCTAAAAACTCAAGATATCGCATTACAGGGGGACGTAACTAAATGGGCACAATATGCCAATGCGCTACGTCTAAGATTTGCCGTTAAATTAGCTGCCGTTGATGCAACTTTTGCAAAAAGACATATCACTAGCGCTATGGCAAATTTGCCTAAAGAAGACTTAACTTTTGTTCTGCCACATATCGATGCAGCGGCAGATCTACCTGGTGGAGGAACATGGCAAAGAGGTATTTATGAAACAGTTTATTCTACTCATATTCCCAACGTAATCCTAAATCGAATGAATTTCCATAATGCAGCCTATGAAGTGGGAATTGATGATCCTAGGTTGCCTGTTATTGCCTTTCCAACCAAATTCAATGACTACAGGGGTACTTCTATGAATGTGGATGCCAATGATGTAGAATTCCCAGGAGCCACCTCAGGACAATTGTATTTCAACGGTGCTACTAATTTGGAAGAATCAGCAAGACTAAATGTAAAATCACAGTACAATCAAGTAACGTTGACCCGTAACAATGTTCCTGCTGATATGATTACTCTTGGAGAAATTGATTTGATCTTGGCAGAAATTGCCGCCAAAGGGCTAGCCTCTACCGGAAAGACAGCTGGGGATCATATAGTAGATGAAATAAGACATTCTACGGATTATTGGTATAAGCTAAATGCTTTAGGACAATATAGAAAAGACTATACTGGTCCATGGAAAGACCTTATTCGTCCTGTAAAACCAAGTGCTGCTAATATCGATCTCTATGCCAATAACGTAAAACTTGCTTTTAATACTGCCGGAAGTCTGGATAATCAAATGGAAATTATTATGCAACAAAAATACATCCATATTAATATCTTGCATCCCTATGAATTATGGGGAGAACTAAGAAGAACAAGGCATCCAAGATTAGAACCGATGACTTTCCACGGAAAAGTGATGAAACCACAACCAGAACGTCTTAGATATCCTAATTCTGAATTATCAAATAATACAGATCAGTTCTTAAAAGTCTCTGATCAAAATAATTTTACCTCTCCTATTTTTTGGAGAACTGATGGAAGTTCATACTATCGCAACAGTGATATAACCTTCAAAACAGGATTGTTGCCAGACTTCAATTAATGATTGTCGTAATCAACTTTAATTTTATTTACAGAAACCGTCTCATAAAAAATGAGACGGTTTTTTTATTTCGTTCATCCTGATTGTTTTTCCAAATGGTGTGGTTTTTTTGAGCTTATGCCATTAAGTTAAGCTTTGTTTTTTCTCGAAAATCCGCAAGAGTTTGAGTCTATTCCTTTGCGAGAATTATATTTAGAAATAAACTTGAAAGAAATGCTTAACTTAATAGCAATAATTGCTCAAGTGTGTAATTTTCGGCTATCACTAAATCCCCAAATCAAGAATGAAAGTAAGTTTTACGGCAATATTATCTTTAAAATCGCTTAGATGGTTTGGTCCATAACGATAATAACTGCCAATTCCAAATCCGTTGAATATTTGATTGAATTCCAGTCCCGATTCAAAAAAGCCTTTGTTCATGGGCTTGAAATCGATGCCAATATGGTTTTCAGGATTCTTGATGTTTCCCCAAGCCATTCTGGTTACAAAATCAATTGCCGGTTTTATTTTCTTGAGAAGATATATTCGCTTGAAACCATGTTTGAACTGAAACGAAACATATTCACTAGAGAAAAATTCATTGAAAAACATCGTTTCAAAACTGTTTTTTCCGGCAAAAGTAATTCGCTGAAAAATGGTTTCCTGGTTTAGGTTATTTGGTGAAATGCTATAAAGTTGAGGTAGCGGAAGATCGCCAAATGCACCTCCGGTTTCAAACAGAAAGTAGGTGTGCTGACCGTCTAAATGATTGATTAGGTATTCGCCTTTAAAATCAATTTTAGTATAATTAAAATCATTATTCAAGGCACCTGGAATTGATTTTGTTACCTGAAAAGTGAATTTTGGATATCTTTTTTCGGTTTCGATTCGACCAGTTGGAGTTTGCATATAGTCGCTGTAAGGACTCCATTTTATAGAAACCGATGCAGTGGTCATGGTGTATTTATCGTATAAAGTCCCGTTGAGGTTATATGTATAATTGAATTTTGGTGTCACAAATGTATTGGCAAGAATCAAAGCACTTTCTGTATTCGGAATAATTTTGGATTCCAATGCAATTCTCCATTGTTCATATCGGTAAAAAGTACTGAAATTGATCGAACGCGGATCGTATATTTTAAAACTTCTTGGTTCAACAGCGTAATCCGTGCTGGCAATTTCCCGAAGATCATCCGTGTAACTTGCTCCAATCCAAGTATTGGAAAATTTGTCAACCCGGGCGCCAACACCAAGATTGTATTTAAAATTATAGTCTCTCAAGCCATAGGCTCCGTAACCTTCTAGTCTGTATTTGCTTGAAAAAGCGTTGTTTGTAATTCCGCCAATTCCCAATCGTAGCCCTTCGTAATTGTTGTAACTGATTAATTTGCGTAAATCAAAATCCCAAGCATTAAAGGGGAGGTAACCACTAAGGATTTTTCTGCCAAGATTTAGCCTGTTTTCGATTCTTTTTTTTATCGAAATGCTGTCAACCAATAAATAGGTTTTTTGACTGCGACTGTCAAGATTTTCCGTTCTGTATTGTTCCCAAAAGCTTTCTGGTTTGTTTATAGCCTCATCCTTGAGTTCGACTGCAACAATTGGCTTATTGATTATTACGGGAGAGTTGTATGCGACATCAAAATTGCTTGTTTGAGAATACAGATAGATATAATCCGATTCGACTCTTTTTCGGGTTCGCAAATTATCTTCGATGTCACCGTCAAATTGAATAGTACCTCCTAATATATTTATGTCATCATCGTTTGTTCCTTTTACGATTTTAAATTTTTTTTGGAAAGGAAACCATAAATTTTCCTCAGGAATGTACGTGAATTCATGGGTTCCGCTAATGTCCAGTATGCCTTTGATACGCATGATTGCTTTGGCAATGCCGTAATTGTCCTGGTCGATATAGAGTATTCCTTCCAGTCCGGCAGCCTTTTTCTTTTTTTTGTTTTTGAAATGAATCATGTAGGTATTTCGGCCATTGATTGCTACCGTGTCCAAAAGTTTGAAGTTGTAATCAGTCAATGCGTTGTCGGCAATTGGACTGTTGTATTTGGTTTCAAAAAGTTCATACTTAGAATCGTATATGGAAAACGACTGAAGATTAAAAGAGAGGATTTCGTAAACCGGTTGCTTGAAACCAGACATTTTGGTTCCTAAAATAGTTTCTTTCAGCCGTTTTCCGTCATATTGGTAATGAGATACTTTTTCCGTTTGAAACAAATGTTGTTTCCTGATAAGTTGTTTGAATTTGTAATCGGTGGAATCCAATTTTTTGAAATGTTTTCCAAATGGATTTATCGTAAAAACCGAATCAATTTTTCCGTTAATGGAATCCGGATTTGCCGTAACAATGAGCTTGTTATAGGATTTGAATTCAAAACTATTGAGTTTTTCCTGCGGATTGTTTTTGGTTTTGTTCTGGATGGTTTTTTTAATGATTGCTAAGGCTGGATTGATATTAGAAACCCGTACCTCGTTGAGCGAATTTGTTTTTTGCTGAAGTAGGATTTTGTAATACAATTGATTGATATCTACAGCGATAGATTGTGATTGGTAGCCCACATACGAAATTGTCAAAAACGAAATTTGGTTTTTGGAAGTAATACTGAATTTTCCATCTACATCGGATACTGTATTGGAGCCGTCATTTGAATGAATGGAAGCAAAAGGAAGCCCTTTCTGGTTTACAGCATCTTTGACAATTCCGTTCACCTGAAATTGCGCTTTAAGAGAAAGCGTAAAAAAGAAGAACAATATTAAAAAGTGCTTCATAATACGGGTCGTTGCAAAAAAAAGTTCAGTTACAATTTGCTGTGGCAAAAATAGAAATAAAAAAATCTGTCTTGTTCCAAAAAACGAGACAGATTTTATATTTATTTAAACCAAAGGTTAAACTTTCATTATTTCGGCTTCTTTTACAGCTAGAAGCTCATCAATTTTTTTGATAAATGAATTAGTTAGGTTTTGTACTTCCTCTTCGGCGCTTTTGCAAATGTCTTCAGAAGTTCCTTCTTTTTCAAGTTTTTTGATATCTGTATTAGCGTCTTTTCTCGCATTTCTAACGCTAATTTTGGCATCTTCTGCTTCAGATTTTGCTTGTTTTGCCAACTCGCGTCTTCTGTCTTCAGTAAGAGGTGGAACGCTGATGATAATCATGTCTCCGTTATTCATTGGGTTAAACCCAAGATTGGCAACCATAATTGCTTTTTCAATAGGATGTAACATGTTTTTTTCAAAAGGCTGAAGCGTAATCGTTCTGGCATCAGGTGTACTTATTTTTGATACCTGAGAAAGTGGTGAAGCCGACCCGTAATAATCAACAAAAACGCTTCCCAACATAGCCGGTGATGCTTTTCCTGCACGAATATTTAAAAAAGCTTTTTCTAAATGTTCGATAGAACCCGACATGGATTCTTCAGTACTATCTAGTATAAATTCAATTTCTTCTGTCATAATTTTATTATTTGTTGTTTGTAGTTTATGGTTTGTAGTTAACTATAAACAACAAACCATAAACGATAAACTATATATTAACAATTGTTCCTATATTTTGTCCTTCGCAAATTTTTAATAAATTGCCTTCTTTGTTCATGTCAAATACCACTATCGGCAATTTGTTTTCCTGACTCAAAGTGAAGGCTGTGGTATCCATTACATTTAATCCTTTTTTTAATACATCTTCAAAAGAGATGAAATCAAATTTTACTGCAGCTTTGTTTTTCTCCGGATCCGAATCATAAACGCCATCAACACGAGTTCCTTTTAAAATAACATCGGCATTGATTTCGATACCACGTAAAACGGCAGCAGTATCTGTTGTAAAATAAGGATTTCCGGTTCCTGCTCCAAAAATAACGATTCTTCCTTTTTCCAAGTGACGATCAGCTCTTCTTTTGATATAAGGCTCAGCAATTGATTCCATTTTAAGAGCCGTTTGTAAACGAGTTTTCATTCCTTTGTCTTCGAGTGCCCCTTGCAATGCCATTCCGTTGATTACCGTAGCCAGCATTCCCATGTAGTCACCCTGAACTCTGTCCATTCCAGAACTGGCTCCCGCAACACCTCTAAAAATGTTTCCACCACCAATTACGATAGCAATTTCTACTCCTTTGTCATGAATTTGCTTGATATCATCGGCATACTCGGCCAATCGTTTTGGGTCAATTCCATATTGTAAATCGCCCATTAAAGCTTCACCACTTAATTTTAGAAGAATTCTTTTGTATTTCATCGGTTAGTTTTGTTTTTTTAGATTCTCACCTTTAGCTAAGGTTAATTGCATCATTGACAAGGTTCAGTATTGTCAAATTTGTGCAAATATAGACATAATCTGTTTTTTTTGAAAAAAGTGCTCTTAAATATTTGAATTAAGTTTTTGCATTTTCAAATGAATGTTGTTTACCTCTAAGGATTAATTTGTTATCGCTTGTAATATTCTTAAAGTTAACTTTTCTTTTTGTTTTTTTTAAAGGTGATTTTTATCACATTTTAAAAAAAAACATATATCTATTTTTGCATCAAATAAACTTGTAAAATGAAATAGGCATGTCGAGATTGTAGTGTACACCAATGGAGACGTGCCGGTTTTATGCCACAAAAAAAGGATTCGCTATGGAAAAATTGATAGAAAAATCATTGTTTAATAGTTGTAATTATTCGGAATTTAAAGTAATACTTTCCGATTTATTGTTTGAAGGAAAGTCAACTGGAAGTGAACAGTCCGAAGATTTGTTGCAGTACAGCACTTTAAATGAAATCCGTTTGAGACGTCTGGATAAAACGCTTGTTGTTCCTGATGAAATAAAAGAAAAACTAAAATCTTTTGAAAAAGAATATACCTGGTTGGTCATCGCCGAAGGGTGGTGTGGTGATGCTGCACAAATTTTGCCGATATTGAATAAGATGGCTTTGGAGACGGATAAAATCGATTTGAGAATTGTTTTCCGTGATTCAAACGATGAATTGATGAATAAATACCTGACCAATGGAGCAAGAGCAATCCCAAAATTACTTATCATTGACAAGGAAGCAGGTGTGGTTTGCAATCATTGGGGGCCAAGACCACAAGGTGCTACCGACCTAATTAAAAACTACAAAGCAGAGTTTGGTGTTGTAAATGAGGAAGCCAAAACACAATTACAGTTATGGTATCTACATGACAAAGGATTGTCTGTTCAAAACGAAGTCGTTGAGATGATGTTTGCCTCTGTAGAGGAATGTGTCTGTATGTAATAGTTTGTTTAAAAAGTTGTAAATTACTGATAATCAATAAAATTTACTATTTTACCCCCTTTTTTGATGTTGTATTAAATATGTTTAACAATTAAATAAGTGTCGTATGAGAAGATTATTTGACAAATTTTATGATTATGTATCGAATTTACTGTTCGGAAATGAAAGTGCTACCCATTATTAACTAATTTTAAAAAAGTATGGAATAACTATTACTTTGACTAAAAAACACATTGCAAATTCAACTTGATTTTGTAATGTTTTTTTTTGATTACAATTGAGGAAATAGACTTTGTTCGAACAGGGTAACATCTACAGCATCTGCTACATTGTAATCACCAATTTTGGTACGACGCAAAGCTGTTAAATGCGAACCGGAATTCATAGCTTTTCCAAAATCATAAGCTAGGGAACGGATATAAGTTCCTTTGCTGCAAACTACCCTAAAATCGATTTCAGGAAGAGCGATTCGGGTGATTTCAAATTCGTGAATAGTAGTTTTTCTTGAAGCAATTTCAACTTCTTCTCCCGCTCTGGCGTGTTCATAAAGTCGTTTTCCGTCTTTTTTTATAGCCGAAAAAATGGGTGGTTTTTGATCAATTTCGCCCAAAAATTGTTTTACGGTTTCGTGAATAAGTGATTCGTCGATATGTGAAATGTCGAAAGTTTCATCTATTTCTGTCTCCAAATCGTAGGATGGAGTAGTGGCTCCAATGTGGAAAGTTCCAGTGTATTCTTTTGGTTGGCCTTGCAATTCGGTAATCCTTTTGGTGAATTTTCCCGTACAGATTAATAATAAACCGCTCGCCAAAGGATCCAAAGTTCCTGCGTGCCCAATCTTGAATTTTTTGGGTAAACCCGCTTTGTTGATTAGCAAATATTTGATTTTATTGACCGCCTGAAAAGAAGTCCAATGTAAAGGTTTGTCGATTAAAAGGACTTGGCCGTTTAAAAAATCTTCGGTTGTCATTAAAGTACGGTCAAAGGATGAATAAAATAATGAATTGCCAATAAAATAAGCCCAGCGATAATGCGGTAATAACCAAAAACCTTAAATCCGTTTTTGGTCAAAAACCCGATGAAACTTTTAATAGCCAAAAGAGCGACTATAAAAGCAACAATATTTCCTATGATTAGAAAATTGATTTGATCATCATTTAAAACAAATCCATCTTTGTAATAATCGTAGCATTTTTTTACGGTAGCACCCAACATAGTAGGTACTGCAAGGAAAAAAGAAAATTCAGCTGCGGAGGTGCGCGAAAGTTTTTGTGACATTCCGCCAACAATCGAAGCACCACTTCTAGAAACACCTGGAATCATTGCCAAACATTGGAACAAACCAATCTTAAAGGCTTGTCCATAACTTATATCCTGAGCATTATCAGAGACATCAGGTTTATTAAACCATTGGTCCACTTTCAATAAAATAATACCGCCAATTAATAACGAAACGGCAACGGTCACCGGATTTTCTAGCAAAGCATCTATTTTTTTGCTGAAAAGCAATCCAAAAACAACTGCCGGAATAAAAGCAACCAGCAATTTGAAATAAAAATCAAAAGATTGAAAAAAGCGTTTGAAATACAAAACCAATACTGATAAAATCGCTCCCAATTGAATCACGATGGTAAAAAGTTTTGTAAAATCATCATGTGCAATTCCGAAAAAGGAAGAAGCAATAATCATGTGTCCTGTAGAGGAAATAGGCAAAAACTCAGTAATTCCTTCAATAATTGCAAGAACGATAGCTTGTAGTGTATTCATTTTGTAGTGATCAGTTTTTTAGTGATCAGTTTTTAGGTTTGCTAATACTGCAAACTCATTACTGATCACTGCTTACTATTTTTTAGGGTTTTTAAGAATAGCATAAATAGTGATTCCAAAACCAATTAAAACTGTGGTAGGAGCCAAGCGAATTCTTCGGAAATCGAAAACGGAATCGTTAAAAACATTAGGATCATCGCTTCCGCCACCAGACATAAGTATGAATCCAAGGGTAATTACGCCAATTCCAATTAATAGAATTTTATAGTTTATTTTTTCAAAAAGAAATTCGTGTTTGTGTTCTTCGTTTTTCATCTGTCATTGCGAGGAACGAAACAATCTCATTCCTACTGTTTTAAGTTTGTGTTTAAATCAAAAATCGACAATCGTAAATCAAAAATCTTAAATCAATATAGATCATCTGTTCTTAAATTCAGGAAACGTTGCGTTGCAAAGTGAGTACTCAGCCATGTAATCAAAACTCCTGCTCCAAAAACAGCAAGTAAAACGAGTCCAATAATTAGTTTGTCGTCCATGATACCAAGGTCTGGGAAATTGGTTTCCAAATAAGCAAGTACCCCAATTAAAGCAAGAATGGCAATTCCGGCACCAATCATTCCCAGTTTTATGCTACGCATCACAAAAGGTCTTCGGATGAAGGATTTGGTCGCGCCCACCATTTGCATCGTTTTGATGATAAAACGGTTAGAATATATAGAAAGACGCAATGAACTGTTGATTAAAAGTACTGCTACAACAGTCAGGAAACCACTAATGATAAGAATCCACATACTTACTTTCTTGATGTTGTCATTTACTAAGTTGACCAACTGTTTGTCATAAACAATATCCGAAACCATTGCATTTTTGCGTAAGCGGGTCTCTATTTTGGAGATGCTGTCACGAACAATATAATCGGCTTTTAAGTGAATATCGTAGGAATTTTGCAAAGGATTTTCCCCCAAAAAGGTTACAAAATCTTCACCAATAATATCCGAATGTTCTTTTGCTGCCTGCTCTTTGGAAACATAAACAAAAGTTTTGGCAAATTTGGTTGCTTTGAGTTCTTGTCCAAAAGCTTTCACAATACTGTCATTGGCCTCGTTTTTGAAAAAAACGGTCATTGCAATTTTTTCTTTGAAATCATCGGCCAATTTTTTGGAATTGATGATAAAAAATCCCAATATACCCAATAGGAACAATACTAAGGCGATACTTAGCACTACTGAAAAATAGGAAGAAATTAATCTGCGCTTTTGAAACTTTTCGAACGATGAACTCATAGGATGTAAATAATTATGGGGTAAAAATAACAAACAATTTCTTTTTTTTAAGTTAATAACGGTCAAAGTTTACACTTTACTGCAAAAATATGTTATTATACCCGAGTTCTAGCGATGTTTTTTCTAGGAGCAAGATGATTTGCTTCGCCTGCTCGCTATCGATCGAGTCTCAGATTTCCGCAGAAAAAAAGAGGGAAAAACCTGCGTAATCTACTGATTTTGATTGCTCTTTTTTATTTCCCCCTTGACTTAATGGCATTGCGTTATCGTTCGGGTAGCTTTTTTGGAGGCATTGTTCTCGCTTTGCATTACAATTCCCAATAAAAAATTCTGATTCCAGTGCAGATTTTTGAATCAAAGCTTGAAACTTTAAGTTCGAATTCAATATTAGAAATCTACTATCATTAATTTATTTAGTTTTTTTTTGGTTCGAATTTAGTCTTTGTTACATTTTAAGATTTTGTACTTATTCCGAGTTTAGAGTTGAAAGGAGAAAGTATTGCTTTTCAAATAGTATGTAACTCCTCTTATTTTATTGAATAATCTCACTTCGTACTTAAGTTAGATCCCATTTTTCAAAATCAAAATCTCTTTGTTTTTATCTTTTTTAATGTTTTACAATGTAGAACTAGTGCTACTTTTTTTAAGGTAGTCGGGCTACAAACAGTTGAGTTGAAGCGGTCTAAATTTGCAAAAATTAATCAGTAAGTCCTTTTTATTGAGCTTTAGCCAAGGATTTATTCAATATTTAAATTTAAAAAAATGGAATCAAAAATTACATTTCTATTGTTTGTTTTTCTTGCCTCTTGTTTGGTAGGAAATAATTTGTATGTCCTAGTTATGTCTATGGTTGCCCAAAACAAGGGTAATCCTTATGACTGTATTGCTGATAGAAGACCCTTTTATATGGTAAATCCGCTTAAAGCTTTTATCATAGAAGCAAAAGGAATTCGAGCTTCAGAATTAATCGGTCCAATTCCAATCGATATTGGGAATTTGGTTCCAAGAAATATATTTTCTGTCAATAAAGATATAGACTTCAGTGTCTTTTTGGGTAATAAAACAATTGTAAAACTATGAAAGCAAATACTTTAATTAAAAGCCCCTCTTTAGGAGATATCTTAGATTATTCATGGTTTTTTGTGTTGTTTCTATTGACAAGTTTTTCGATGCAGGCACAAGCTTTGTCTGATTTTACGCTTAGTGTGACACCGTCAGCTGAAACATGTCCAAATAATGGAACGTTAACTATCACTACATCAAATACTGTAGCGGGATCAATAATTACATATTCCATAACAAAACCTGATACAAGTTTGTTAAATACCACAGATCAAGTTGTGTCTGGTCTTTCAGCAGGAACATATACAGTAGTGGCAACCCAGTCATTTGGGGGTAATAGCAGTTCAAAGCAACAAACTGTTACGATTGCCAATCAAGTACCTCCATCGCCAGTATTCACCTCTTCAACAGGCGGTTCCTGTAATGGAGACATAACACTTAATGTCACAAAAGGGACAGTTGTCTCCTATACATTGACAAATTTGCCAGGTACTCCGGCATATTCAAAAACTCAGGCAGGAAATGTATTTACAAATGTTCCTCCGGGAAATTACCATATTGTTGGTTCAGATGCGTGTAATCAAAGTTATGGTATTGATGTATTGGTGAATGCGGGCTCTGTTACTTTTACAAGGAATTATCTTGCGGATAAATTATCTGGGTGTGGTCAGATTAAGTGGTTTAACACATTCGGAACTAATACTTATATAGCATATCCTTTAAATTTAAAATATACCATAACAGATCCAGACGGAGGTGCAGATACAGTTATTAATAGAACTGTCAATTCTGGTAACTCTAGTACTTTGGATGTGAATGACGTAATTCCATTTTACGATAATAAGGCTTATTCGGTCAATCTTAAAATAACAGATGCGTGTGGTACAGTATTTTCTTTTACTCAAAACATAAATGAGTATTCTCGCGTTGAACCTAGTTTGGGTAATACTCAATGTGGAGGACATTATATAAACTTGAAAGAAAAATTTATGAATGGTCCTTACACATTTGCAATTGTTACAAAACCTGCCGGATCAACTATCACAAATAATCCATCGGTTGATGCTTCTGGAAACTTCCATAGTTTTGGAGATGCTAATACTGCTAATGAACCTGGTTATTATGAAGTAGACGTAACAGATGCATGTGGTATTACTAGGAGAGCGACTTTTACTATTCCTGTAGTGTCATACGCTAATCCTGCGCCTCTAACATATGCTTCCTGCACCCCTGGTAAGGTTACGTTTGACTTTTATAAAAACCCTGGGCATTTTACATCTGTAACAGTAACGGGGCCCGGAGGTGTTGTGGTTCCTGCATCGCAAGTAAGTATCACAGGAAATGGTTTCCGTATTTTAGTGAAGGATGTTGATCCTGGAACTTATACTGTTGATTATACTGATGACTGTGGAAATCATACAATTACATATACTGCAAATGCAGTTAATGAGCCATCTTATACATTTAATGTGTCAAAACAGTGTGGTTCATTTTATACTACTCTTAGTGCGGTAACCAATAATATTCCAGGTTACTCAAATGTGACCTACCGTTTGGAACAGTGGAATGCAGCAAGCAGTACGTGGATTTTAGTTACCGATCAAGATTCAAATGGAAGATTAACCGGTGTCAGTGGAAGTTTTTTCAAAACTGGTAAATTCAGGCTCGCAAGATATTTTACCAGCCCTATACCTCCTGCTAATTTGGCCAATGATATTGTTTCTGGACAATGTGTAACTCCTTTAGATGAATTTGAAATAGGTGCAAATGCAATTAAGATTGATAAGGCTTTCGTCTTTTGGTGTTCAAGTAGCTTAGCGAATGTTGTATTGTCTGCTTCTGGTGCTACTGGCAATATTAATTATTCTATTGTTAAGAAAGATGGCGTTTCTTTCACAGTTAACAACGGCACTAGTAATATTTTTACAAATTTACAGGAAGGGGAATATGAATTCCATGCTACTGATGATTGTTCCAATACAGCTGTTTTTACGGTTGATTTGAATTCCCTTAATCAGCCAAAGGTAAATCCTCTCAATCTGTGTGATGGACAAGCGGGGAAGTTAAGTGTTGATGGGATGGCAAATATGAATTATTCATGGACTAAAGGAACCAACCCTACTGTGTTGAGTACGTCCAATATTTTAAATTTTCCATCATTCAATGGAGCTGTCGATGCAGGTATTTATCATGTACATTTAACTTCTAATGCACCTAATAATTGTATTGATAAAGTATTGGATTTTACTATCACATCCAATACATCTAATCCAAATGCAGGTACTAATCAAACAATAAATGTATGTACGAGCTCTCCTGATGTTAACTTAGACAATTATTTGTCAGCTGGTGCTGATACATATGGTAGTTGGAGTGAAACAACCAACAGTGGAAAGCTAGCAGGTAGTTTTTGGTCTCCCTCTAAGGCTGGAGCTGGAACCTATACATTTAAATATACTGTGAATGGATTATGTTCAGGAACTTCTGTGGCAACTTTTACTATTGTAAATACTGCTACTCCTGCAGCACCAACAGCTAATGTGACACAGCCTACATGTACAGTAGCGACTGGTACTATAACAGTTACAGCTCCTCCGGTAGCGGCAGGTATTACTTACACTGTTACAGGAACAAATCCTGTAGTAGCAGCAGTTACTAATAGTACAGGTGTATTCTCAGGATTAACACCAGGGACTTATGATGTTACAGCTTCAGCTGGAACATGTATGTCTCCGGCAACTGCTTTAGTAGTTAACTCTGCTATTTTACCACCATCGGCCCCGACATTGGGTACAGTGACACAGCCAACTACCTGTGCTGCACCAAACGGTACATTCCAGATCAACGCTTATGATGCGACGACTTACACTTATGTGGTTAATCCATCAACAGGAGTAACAGTATCAGGAAGTGGAGAGGTAACAGCACCTGAAGGAACTTATACGGTGACAATAACAAATAAAGCATCAGGCTGTACTTCACCCGCATCGGCAAGTGTAACAGTAGATGCTGCGCCGACTGCGCCAACTGCGCCTACATTGGGAGCAGTAACCCAGCCAACCACCTGTGCGGTTCCCAACGGTACGTTCCAGATTACGGGTTATGATGCAGCGACTTATACTTATGCTTTTACGCCATCAGTGGTGTCGGTATCGGCAACAGGATTGGTGACGGCATCAGCGGGAAGCTATACATTGAAAATAACGGACAAGGTTTCCGGATGTGAGTCGGCTTCATCTGCAGCAGCAGTTGTAAATGCAGCTCCATCAGCTCCATCAGCCCCAGTATTGGGAGCTGTGACACAGCCAACCACCTGTGCGGTTCCAAACGGTACGTTCCAGATTACGGGTTATGATGCAGCGACGTATACTTATGCTTTTACCCCATCAGTAGTGTCGGTATCGGCAACAGGATTGGTGACGGCATCAGCGGGAAGCTATACATTGAAAATAACGGACAAGGTTTCCGGATGTGAGTCGGCTTCATCTGCAGCGGCAGTTGTAAATGCGGCACCATCAGCTCCATCAGCCCCAGTATTGGGAGCTGTAACCCAGCCAACCACCTGCGCGGTTCCCAACGGGACGTTCCAGATTACAGGTTATGATGCAGCGACTTATACTTATGCCTTTACGCCATCAGTAGTGTCGGTATCGGCAACGGGATTGGTAACGGCATCAGCGGGAAGCTATACATTGAAAATAACGGACAAGGTTTCCGGATGTGAGTCGGCTTCATCTGCAGCGGCAGTTGTAAATGCGGCACCATCAGCTCCATCAGCCCCAGTATTGGGAGCTGTAACCCAGCCAACCACCTGTGCGGTTCCCAACGGGACGTTCCAGATTACGGGATATGATGCAGCGACGTATACTTATGCCTTTACGCCATCAGTGGTGTCGGTATCGGCTACAGGATTGGTAACGGCATCAGCGGGAAGCTATACATTGAAAATAACAAACAAGGTTTCCGGATGTGAGTCGGCTTCATCTGCAGCGGCAGTTGTAAATGCAGCTCCATCAGCTCCATCAGCACCAGTATTGGGAGCTGTGACACAGCCAACCACCTGTGCGGTTCCAAACGGTACGTTCCAGATTACGGGTTATGATGCAGCGACGTATACTTATGCTTTTACCCCATCAGTAGTGTCGGTATCGGCAACAGGATTGGTGACGGCATCAGCGGGAAGCTATACATTGAAAATAACGGACAAGGTTTCCGGATGTGAGTCGGCTTCATCTGCAGCGGCAGTTGTAAATGCGGCACCATCAGCTCCATCAGCCCCAGTATTGGGAGCTGTAACCCAGCCAACCACCTGCGCGGTTCCCAACGGGACGTTCCAGATTACAGGTTATGATGCAGCGACTTATACTTATGCCTTTACGCCATCAGTAGTGTCGGTATCGGCAACGGGATTGGTAACGGCATCAGCGGGAAGTTATACATTGAAAATAACAAACAAGGTTTCAGGATGTGAGTCGGCTTCATCTGCAGCAGCAGTTGTAAATGCAGCTCCATCAGCTCCATCAGCACCAGTATTGGGAGCTGTAACCCAGCCAACCACCTGTGCGGTTCCAAACGGTACGTTCCAGATTACGGGATATGATGCAGCGACGTATACTTATGCCTTTACGCCATCAGTGGTGTCGGTATCGGCTACAGGATTGGTAACGGCATCAGCGGGAAGCTATACATTGAAAATAACAAACAAGGTTTCCGGATGTGAGTCGGCTTCATCTGCAGCGGCAGTTGTAAATGCAGCTCCATCAGCTCCATCAGCACCAGTATTGGGAGCTGTGACACAGCCAACCACCTGTGCGGTTCCCAACGGTACGTTCCAGATCAACGCTTATGATACGACGACTTACACTTATGTGGTTAATCCATCAACAGGAGTAACAGTATCAGGAAGTGGAGAGGTAACAGCACCTGAAGGAACTTATACGGTGACAATAACAAATAAAGCATCAGGCTGTACTTCACCTGCATCGGCAAGTGTAACAGTAGATGCTGCACCGACTGCACCAGCTGCACCGACATTCGGAGCTGTAACCCAGCCAACCACCTGTGCGGTTTCAAACGGTACGTTCCAGATTACAGGATATGATGCAGCGACTTATACTTATGCCTTTACGCCATCAGTGGTGTCGGTATCGGCAACGGGATTGGTAACGGCATCAGCGGGAAGTTATACATTGAAAATAACAAACAAGGTTTCCGGATGTGAGTCGGCTTCATCTGCAGCAGCAGTTGTAAATGCAGCTCCATCAGCTCCATCAGCACCAGTATTGGGAGCTGTAACCCAGCCAACCACCTGTGCGGTTCCAAACGGTACGTTCCAGATCAACGCTTATGATACGACGACTTACACTTATGTGGTTAATCCATCAACAGGAGTAACAGTATCAGGAAGTGGAGAGGTAACAGCACCTGAAGGAACTTATACGGTGACAATAACAAATAAAGCATCAGGCTGTACTTCACCTGCATCGGCAAGTGTAACAGTAGATGCTGCACCGACTGCACCAGCTGCACCGACATTCGGAGCTGTAACCCAGCCAACCACCTGTGCGGTTTCAAACGGTACGTTCCAGATTACAGGATATGATGCAGCGACTTATACTTATGCCTTTACGCCATCAGTGGTGTCGGTATCGGCAACGGGATTGGTAACGGCATCAGCGGGAAGTTATACATTGAAAATAACAAACAAGGTTTCCGGATGTGAGTCGGCTTCATCTGCAGCAGCAGTTGTAAATGCAGCTCCATCAGCTCCATCAGCACCAGTATTGGGAGCTGTAATCCAGCCAACCACCTGTGCGGTTCCAAACGGTACGTTCCAGATCAACGCTTATGATGCGACGGCTTATACTTATGCTTTTACGCCATCAGTAGTGTCGGTATCTGCAACAGGATTGGTAACGGCATCAGCGGGAAGCTATACATTGAAAATAACAAACAAGGTTTCCGGATGTGAGTCGGATTCATCTGCAGCGGCAGTTGTAAATGCAGCACCAACGGCTCCAGCTGCGCCTACATTGGGCACGGTAACACAGCCAAGTTGTGCATCGCCAAACGGAAAATTCCAGATCAATGCTTATGATGCTGCGACTTACACTTATGTGGTTAGTCCATCGGCAGGCGTAATGGTATCCGGAAGCGGATTGGTAAGCGCACCAACAGGAAGCTATACAGTAACAATTACAAATATTGCATCAGGATGTGTGTCATCTGCGTCTAATATTGTTGTAATAGAATCTGTTATTTGTGCGGTTGATGATGACTACAGTGCAACACCGATAAACGGAAAAGACGGGGGGACAACACCAAACATTTTGGTAAACGATACCCTTAACGGAGCACCGGTTGTGTTGTCAGACGTAAACTTAACAGGAGTTACTGTTCCAACAGGATTGACAGTAAACACTGATGGTACAATTACGGTAGATCCTAATACACCAGCAGGTTCTTATGAAGTGGTTTACAGCATCTGTGAGAAACTGAACCCGACAAATTGTGATACGGCAACTGTTAAAATAGCAGTTGATCAGGCAGTAATTGATGCGGTTGATGATGACTACAGTGCAACACCGATAAACGGAAAAGACGGGGGGACAACACCAAACATTTTGGTAAATGACACCCTAAACGGAGTGCCGGTTGTGTTGTCAGACGTAAACTTAACAGGAGTAACTGTTCCAACAGGATTGACAGTAAACCCTGACGGTACCATTACGGTAGATCCTAATACACCAGCAGGCACTTATGAAGTGGTTTACAGCATCTGTGAGAAACTGAACCCAACCAATTGCGACACGGCAACTGTTAAAATAGCAGTTGATCAGGCAGTAATTGATGCGGTTGATGATGACTACAGTGCAACACCGATAAACGGAAAAGACGGAGGTACAACACCAAATGTTTTGGTAAATGACACCCTAAATGGAGTGCCGGTTGTTCCATCAGACGTAAACTTGACGGGAGTGACTGTTCCAACAGGATTGACATTAAACCCTGACGGTACCATTACGGTAGATCCTAATACACCAGCAGGCACTTATGAAGTGGTTTACAGCATTTGTGAGAAACTGAACCCAACCAATTGTGATACGGCAACAGTTAAAATAGCAGTTGGTCAGGCAGTAATTGATGCGGTTGATGATGATTACAGTGCAACACCGATAAGCGGAAAAGACGGAGGAACAACACCAAACATTTTGGTAAATGACACCCTAAACGGAGTGCCGGTTGTTCCATCAGACTTAAACTTGACAGGAGTTACTGTTCCAACAGGATTAACATTAAACCCTGACGGTACCATTACGGTAGATCCTAATACACCGGCAGGAAGTTATGAAGTGGTTTACAGTATCTGTGAGAAACTGAATCCAACCAATTGCGATACGGCAACTGTTAAAATAGCAGTTGGTCAGGCAGTAATTGATGCGGTTGACGATGATTACAGTGCAACACCGATAAACGGAAAAGACGGAGGTACAACACCAAATGTTTTGGTAAATGACACCCTAAACGGAGTGCCGGTTGTTCCATCAGACGTAAACTTAACGGGAGTTACTGTTCCAACAGGATTGACATTAAATACTGACGGTACAATTACGGTAGATCCTAATACGCCAGCAGGTACTTACGAAGTGGTTTACAGTATCTGCGAGAAGTTGAACCCAACCAATTGCGACACGGCAACTGTAAAAATAGCAGTTGGTCAGGCAGTAATTGATGCGGTTGACGATGATTACAGTGCAACACCGATAAACGGAAAAGACGGAGGTACAACACCAAATGTTTTGGTAAATGACACCCTAAACGGAGTGCCGGTTGTTCCATCAGACGTAAACTTAACGGGAGTGACTGTTCCAGCAGGATTGACATTAAACACTGACGGTACAATTACAGTAGCGCCTAATACGCCAGCAGGTTCCTATGAAGTGACCTACAGCATCTGTGAGAAGTTGAACCCAACCAATTGCGATACGGCAACTGTTAAAATAGCAGTTGGTCAGGCAGTAATTGATGCGGTGGATGATGATTATAGTGCAACACTTATAAACGGAAAAGAAGGAGGTACAACACCAAATGTTTTGGTAAATGACACCCTAAACGGAGTGCCGGTTGTGTTGTCAGACGTAAACTTAACGGGAGTTACTGTTCCAACAGGATTAACAGTAAACACTGACGGTACAATTACAGTGGCTCCAAATACGCCTGCAGGCACTTATGAAGTGGTTTACAGCATCTGTGAGAAGTTGAACCCAACCAATTGTGATACGGCAACTGTAAAAATAGCAGTTGGTCAGGCAGTAATTGATGCGGTTGATGATGATTACAGTGCAACACCAATAAACGGAAAAAGTGGAGGAACAACACCAAATGTTTTGGTAAATGACACCCTAAACGGAGTACCGGTTGTTCCATCAGACGTAAACTTAACGGGAGTTACTGTTCCAACAGGATTGACATTAAACCCTGACGGTACAATTACGGTAGCACCAAATACCCCAGCAGGTTCTTATGAAGTGGTTTACAGTATCTGTGAGAAACTGAATCCGACCAATTGCGATACGGCAACTGTTAAAATAGCAGTTGGTTATGCAGTAATTGATGCTGTTGACGATGATTACAGAGCTGTACCAATTAGTGGAAAAGAAGGAGGTACAAAATCAAAAGTTTTGGTAAATGACACCCTTAACGGAGTACCGGTTGTGTTGTCAGATGTAAACTTAACGGGTGTGACTGTTCCAGCAGGATTAACATTAAACCCTGACGGTACAATTACAGTAGCGCCTAATACGCCAGCAGGTACTTATGAAGTGGTTTACACCATCTGTGAGAAGTTGAACCCAACCAATTGTGATACAGCAATTGCTACGGTAATAGTTGCCCCGGCTGTAATTAATGCAGTGGACGATGACTACAGTGCAACACCAATAAGTAGAGAAGACGGAGGTACAACGCCAAATATTTTGGCTAATGATACCCTTAACGGAGTACCGGTTGAGTTGTCAGATGTAAATTTAACAGGAGTGACTGTTCCAGAAGGATTAACATTGAATCCTGACGGTACAATTACAGTAGCACCTAATACGCCATCAGGTACTTATGAAGTAGTTTACAGCATTTGTGAGAAACTGAATCCGACAAATTGCAATTCAGCAACTGTTACGGTAGTAGTTAATGACGTCGAAGTCTTTAACGCTCTTACGCCAAATGATGACGGAAACAATGATGTGTTTACTATAACCGGATTAGAAAATTATCCTGATAATACATTGGAAGTTTTCAATCGTTGGGGAGTTAAAGTTTATTCAACTGAGGGTTATGGTCAAAATGGAAACTTCTTCAGAGGTTTTGCAGAAGGCAAAAATGTCGTTAAGCAGTCTGAAGGATTACCGTCGGGTACTTACTTCTACGTTTTGAGATATGTTAACAATTCTGGAGTTGCAAGAACCCGTTCGGGCTACCTATTCCTTAACAGATAACAGTAATTAATTCTCATCGGGGTTGTAGAACCCCGATGAGTTATTATGAAATAAAAAAAATAAAATGATGAATACAATGAAGAAGATATTTTTACTGTCATTAGTAATCTTTGCGAGCGTAAGGGCTTTTGCCCAGCAAGATGCACAATACACCCAGTATATGTACAACACGGCCAATGTGAATCCGGCGTATGCGGGGAGCAGGGGAGCGTTGAGCGTATTTGGATTACACAGAAACCAGTGGGTTGGTTTGGATGGCGCTCCGGTTACCAACACTTTTTCGATAAGTTCGCCTATCGGTTATTCGGGATTGGGAGCGGGTTTGTCTTTTGTTGGCGATAAGATTGGACCTACAACTGACAACACTATTTCCGCCGATTTATCCTATACTATCGAAACATCCGCATTCTATAAACTGGCTTTTGGGGTTAAAGGTTCGGCCAATTTGTTCAGTCTTGACGTGAATAAGCTGCATATTTACAATCCCGGTGATGCTTATTTGCAGTCTGTCACCAATGATTTCAATCCTAATATAGGAGCCGGAGTTTATTTTTATTCCGACAATACCTATATAGGATTATCGATTCCCAATTTTTTCCAAGACAAGAAATACTCGGATAGCGATCGTGCCGTGTATATGGAAAAAATGCATTTTTACTTGATTGGAGGACACGTGTTTGATCTGTCCCCGTCAATAAAATTCAAGCCTGCTTTTTTACTCAAGGCAGTTGAAGGTGCCCCATTGCAGCTTGATTTGTCGGGTAATTTCATGTTCAATGAGAAATTTGTGCTGGGTGTAGCCTGGAGATGGAATGCAGCCGTGAGTGCCATGGCGGGTTTTCAGGTAACACCGGGAATGTACATCGGTTATGGGTATGACATGGAAACCACAAAGCTGGCCAATTATAATTCTGGGTCGCACGAAATATTCCTGAGGTTTGAATTTTTAAATAAAGATGGTGGAATTGTATCACCAAGATTCTTTTAACACTTAAGTAGATTATGAGAAAAACAGTTAAATGTCTGGCGGCTGCCGTTTTGTTGTCTTATGGAGTTTATGGACAAAAGAATCAGGTTGCGGCAGCAGACAAAGAATATGATAAATTCGCCTATGTAGACGCCATAAAAGTGTACGAAAAAGTATTTGATCGTGGCTACAAATCGGCAGACATGCTGAAAAAATTGGCCAATGCGTACTATTTTCAGGCAGATTACGAGAAGTCTTGTAAATGGTATGGAGAACTTTTTGCACTTCCCGATGCAAAAGAAAGCGAATATTACTACCGCTATGCCCAGTCGCTGAAAGCCACTGGAAATTATGCCAAGGCAGATGAGCTTTTAAATGCGTTCTATACAATGAACAATCAGGACAGCAGGGCGCGTTTGGCAGCGGAACAAAAGAACTACCTTGAGATCATCAGTAAAAATTCGGGCAGATACACCATTGGAGATTCCGGGATTAATTCCGACAAGTCGGATTATGGAAGTGCTTTTTATGGTAAAAAGATTGTGTTTGCCTCATCACGAGCAAAGAAAGGAGAAAATTCATGGGATGGTCAGTCTTATACTGATTTATACGCTGCCGATTTACTTCAAGACGGTTCACTTGATAAACCGTCCAAATTTGGAGGAAGGATCAATACTAAATACAACGAATCGACCCCCGTGTTTACCAAAGACGGACAAACGGTATATTTTACCCGAAACAATTATACCGACAGAAAGAGAGGGAAAGACAAAAATGAAATTACGTTGTTAAAACTCTATAAAGCCACCAAAGACGGGGATGATTGGAAAAATATCAAAGAGTTACCCTTTAACAGTGATAATTATAATGTGGCGCATCCGGCATTAAGCCTTGACGAAAAGACCCTGTATTTTGCATCGGATATGCCTGGTTCGATAGGGGCATCGGATATTTACATGGTGAGCATTAACGCAGATGACAGCTATGGAATACCTATGAATCTGGGGCCAACAGTCAATACCGAGGGCAAGGAAACCTTTCCGTTTATAAGCGGGGAAAACGAACTATATTTTGCATCGGACGGGCATCCCGGTTTAGGAGGTCTGGATGTTTTTATCGCCAAGCCTAAAAAAGAAGGTGGATTTGAAAACCCGATAAACGTGGGAGAGCCTGTAAACAGTTCAAGTGATGATTTTGCCTTTTTGATCGATACCAAAACCAAGATGGGTTTTTTCAGTTCGAACAGGGCAGCGGGAGTAGGAAATGACGACATCTACAAACTTAAAGAGTACAAACCAATTGCGGAGGAATGCACACAAAACATTTACGGAAGAATCACTGATGTGTCTACAGGCGAACCAGTAAGTGCGGCAGTGATTTTATATGACAGCAAGGGAGTGTTTGTGAGAGAGGTTCAGACCAAGGCTGATGGTCTGTACGACTTCGGAACAGTGGATTGTGGTAGCTTATATAAAGTAAAAACAGAAAAAGAAGGATTTGATGTTGCTGAAAAGCCGGTAACGACCGGTATGGCAACGGGAAAAACCAAGGCAGACCTGACAATAAAGCAACAGAGAGCACACTTAGGGGATGATCTGGCAAAAAACTTGGATATCAAAATAATCTATTTCGATTTGGACAAGTCCAATATCCGACCTGATGCAGAAGTAGAATTGTCCAAAGTTGCCGAAGCCATGAGACAGTACCCTACAATTGCAATAGATGTACGCTCACATACTGACTGTAGAAACACAGCAGCCTACAATATGGCCTTATCCGACAGAAGAGCCAAATCCACGATAGCCTGGTTGGTAAAACAGGGCATCAGCAAAAAACGACTAACGGGAAGAGGATATGGTGAATCGCAATTGCTAAACGATTGCGGATGTGAAGGTACCGTTAAGTCGAATTGTACAGAAGAAGAACACCAAAAGAACAGACGTTCGGAGTTTATCATAAAGAAGTTTTAAAGGTATGGGCACATTATTGATAGGGCGTTGGCATGGGTAAGTTGCAATGATATAATTATTTTGAGAAATTACCATTACTGATTTGTTTTTGAATTTATAGATCGTGGTAGTCTAGTTTTTAATGAGGTAACGGCTTATTTTTCTCAATTTTTCTTTGTGATTTGAATCGTGTAATATACCCTGTCTAATGTGCTCTTTTATTTTTATTTCGTGGTTAACGTTAAATCTGAGCTCAATTAATAAAAATACTTGTTATTCGTTTTTTTTGTAATCCTGCAAGGTCTTTTTTTTTTTTTGATCTTGCAGGTTTTATAATTATTGTGATATAGGTTTTTTATTTGCGAAAATCTGCGAAATCTGGGTGAAAATAAAACAGCAATTCTTTATCCTAATGAGATTGCGCTATCAATCGTGTTGCAAATTTTCGCAGATGAAATAAAATGAATTTAGATTTTTAAGAAATAACCTGAATGATTGGATTAAATGCTTTCGAAGCCACCAATACCTTTTGTCCAATCTTAAAGTTGATTACTTCATCTTCGGTGGCGACCACTTTTATAATGTTGTTTCCGGAAAAAACCTGAATTACATACACAATATCGCTCTTGGTAATGCTAATGATTTCGCCTGTCAATTTGAATTTACTACTTATTTTTTCTTCTGAAAAAACGGCGTTGGGTGTTCCTTCTTTAATGATTTTTCCTTTGTCCAGAATAATAACTTTGTCCGAAAGTTTGAATATTTCGGGAATTGAGTGTGTAATCATCAAAGTCGTCAATTCGTATTTTTGATGAATTTTCAAGATATAATCCTGAAGTTTAAACCGCATAGCATCATCCAAAGCAGATAGCGGTTCATCTAGCAAAAGTATTTCTGGTTTACGGACAATGGCTCGCGCTAAGGCCACACGCTGTTTTTGTCCTCCCGATAAATTTTGAGGTTTGCTGTTTTGCAACGATTGCAATTCCATGAGTTCAATCAATTCGGGTATGATTTTGGAATCGTCTCCTTTTTGAAGGGCAAATTCTAAATTTTCTTTTACAGTTAAATTTGGAAACAGAGCAAAATCTTGAAAAACAAATCCGATGGAACGCTTTTGAATGGCTAAATGAATTTTGTTTTGCAAATTGTCCCAAGTTTCGTTTCCAACTTTTATGTTTGTTTTTTCTGCTTCGGTCAATCCTGCCATTATTCGGAGTAATGTTGTTTTTCCAGCTCCTGAATTTCCATAAATAGCTAAAAACTGCCCTTTTTCGATAGAAAATGAAACATCCAACGGTAATTCGCCGTCCGCCGTTTGCAACATTTTATAAGCATTGAATTGTATCATTAATAAAGAGTTGTTTTTCGAGATTTATTATTGATTAAATGCACGGCCAACAAAATAGAAAAAGAAAACGCAAACAATATTCCCGCATAAATATTGGCATTATCGTAATTCATCGATTCGACTTCTTCGTAAATGGCAATCGAAACTACTTTGGTTTCCTGAGGAATACTTCCACCAACCATTAACACAACTCCAAATTCTCCCACTGTATGCGCAAACGTCATTATGATTCCGGTGAGTAAAGAAGGGCGAATATTCGGGAGAATGATTTTTAGAATGGTCGTAAATCGGGATTTTCCCAATGTAAAAGAAGCTTCCTGTAAACTCGCCGGCAGATTTTTTAATCCGGACAAAATAGGGTTAATCATAAACGGCAGGCTGTATAAAACGGATGCCAGAATCAATCCTTCGAAGGTAAAAACCAATCGTAAATCAAAATAATCAGTTAAGAATTTTCCGAAAGCATTTTCGGGACTGAAAGCAACGAGAAGATAAAATCCCAAAACGGATGGGGGCAAAACCAAAGGCAGGCTAATCAGCGCTTCGATAATTGCTTTGAAACGAAATCGGCTATACGCCAGCCAGTAGCATAGCGGTATGGCAACCGCCAAAAGTATCAGCGTTGTAATGAAAGCCAGTTTTGCCGTGAGCCATAAGGGTTCTAGATTAATCATTGGGCGATAAGCTTACTTCGTTTGTTTTTATTAATGCAAAAACACTATCGTTTTCCTTCAAATCCAATTGTTCACAAGCATTTGTGGTTATTATGGATTTTATGACGGTTTCGCCAAAATTCAGATTAATTTGACTGAGTATAACTCCTTTTTTTATTGATTCAATGGTACATTGCAAACGATTCTGGATACTTAGATTTGGATTAAAATCTTTAGAAATTACCACTTCGGTTTCTTTAAAAATGATTTTTACAAAATGATCATTCCTGAGATAGGAAGCTGTTTCGTTTGTGTCCAAAACAATCGAAGTGAAAGCGGTATTATTGGAATTTACTTTTACCAATGAAATTCCTTCGTGTGATTGTATTGCCGTTATGTATCCGTTTAGAGTATTCATTTTGTTTTGGTGTCGTATCCGTAATATTTCAAAATAGCGATTGCTTTTTTCGAAGATATAAAATTATAAAATTTAGTTGCACTTACATTTCCTTGTGCGTGTTTCAAAAGTACGCAACCTTGTTCTAAAACGGAATGACTTTTTTGTGGAATAATATAATATTTTCCTCCTTCTTTTTGCATGTTTGGCGTAAGGACTAGCGACAAAGCTATGATTCCAACGTCGGCGGCACCAGTGGTTGCATATTGGGCGGCTTGCGTAATGTTCTCGCCAAAAACCAATTTGCTTTTGACTTTGTCATAAACTTTGTAGAATTTCAAACTTTCAATTGCTTTTTCGCCATAAGGCGCAGTTGTGGGATTTCCAATAGCTATTTTACGAATATTCGCGTCCAAAAGACTGTTTATTTTTCTTTTGTTTGGGTCTGTTTTTTTACTCCAAATTGCCAGTTTTCCTATCGCATACATTTTAATTTCAGATGATGTCAGTTTTTTTTCTTTCAATTGATTTGGATAATCCATATCGGCAGAAAAGAACAAATCAAAAGGAGCTCCATTCGAAATTTGTTCGAATAATTTTCCCGAAGCGCCGTAAGTAACCTGTGTGTCTATATTCGGGTACTGAATTTTAAAAACTGTAGTTATGGAATCCAAAGCTACTTTTAAATTGGTTGCGGCTACAATCGTGATTTTTTGTTGTGCTTTTGCGGAGCTAAATAGTAACGGCATTAAGACAGTTATGGTCGAAAGCAGTAGTTTTTTTACAGTCATAAATTTTAGTTTTAACCTAAGTGTAGAATTAGCCACGGATTATACGGATTGAACTGATTTACAATGATTTTTTAGATTTTGAAATAGAAAAATCTGCGAAATCTGCGACCAGGGTTATAGCGAACAGGCGAAGCAAATCTGCGTGAAAAAATCAACAGATTGTGTTCAAGAAAAACATCTTCAAAAATAAGTATTTTTACGTAACTACTGATTTATTTTTTTGTTTAAGAAATAGCTTTGGTAACAAGCGACAATAAATGTAAATTTGCCGTTCATTTTTAGTTTGTGGTTTATAGATTAAAACCATAAACCACAAACCATAAACTATTAACAAAAAGATGAAATACAATCCGAACGAAATAGAAGCCAAATGGCAAAAATATTGGGCAGAAAATCAAACTTTTGCCGCCGAAAATAATTCTGAAAAGCCAAAATACTATGTTTTGGATATGTTTCCTTATCCGTCTGGAGCGGGGTTGCACGTGGGGCATCCGCTGGGTTACATCGCTTCGGATGTGTATTCCCGATATAAAAGACATCGTGGATTCAATGTTTTACACCCAATGGGTTACGACAGTTTTGGATTGCCGGCTGAACAATATGCGATTCAAACGGGACAACGTCCAGAAGATACAACTTCGGTAAATATCGACGGAGGAGTTGACAAAGAAGGAAACAAAATTGCGGGTTACCGTAAACAATTGGATAAAATTGGGTTTTCATTCGATTGGGGTCGTGAAGTACGAACTTCAAATCCTGATTATTACAAACACACACAGTGGATTTTTATTCAACTATTTAATTCTTGGTATAATAAAAATACAGACAAAGCCGAAGATATTTCGACTTTGATTGCTGTTTTCGAAAAAGAAGGAAATGCTAATGTAGATGCGGTTTGCGACGATAATATTGTTGGTTTTTCGTCAAGCGAATGGAATGCGTTTTCGTCAGAAGAACAACAAAAAATACTTTTGCAATATAGATTAACCTATCTGGCTGAAACCGAAGTAAACTGGTGTCCAGGATTGGGAACGGTTTTGGCAAATGACGAAATCGTAAACGGAGTTTCTGAACGTGGCGGATATCCTGTGATTCGTAAAAAAATGACCCAATGGAGTATGCGAATTTCGGCTTATGCTGAACGATTGTTACAAGGTTTGGATACGATTGATTGGAGTGAAAGTATTAAAGAAAGTCAAAGAAACTGGATTGGTAAATCGGTTGGAGCGTCAGTAGAATTCAGATTGCAGAATTCAGAAGGTAGTATATCGGTTTTTACAACTCGTCCTGACACCATCTTTGGAGTTACTTTTATGACATTGGCACCAGAATATGAATTGGTGGCTCAAATTACAACTCCGGAACAAAAAGCAGCAGTTGAAGCGTATATCGAAAAAACCGCAAAACGTTCCGAAAGAGAGCGTATGGCCGATGTAAAAACCATTTCGGGAGTTTTTACTGGGGCGTATGCTGAGCATCCGTTTACCAAAGAACCGATTCCAGTTTGGATTGGGGATTATGTTCTGGCGGGTTATGGAACAGGTGCCGTAATGGCGGTTCCTTGTGGAGATGAAAGAGATTATGCTTTTGCGAATTTCTTTAAAGGACAAAACGGAATGCCGGCTATCAAGAATATTTTTGATAAAGATATTTCAGAAGCCGCTTTTGGAGCGAAAGAAGGGTTTCAATTAGTGGATTCGGATTTCTTAAACGGATTGGATTATAAAAAAGGAACTCAAAAAGTAATTGAAGCGTTAGAAAAAATAAATCAAGGAAAAGGAAAAACTAATTACCGTTTGCGTGATGCGGTTTTTTCCCGTCAAAGATATTGGGGCGAACCGTTCCCTGTATATTATGTGAATGGATTGCCACAAATGATTGATGCGAAACATTTACCAATTGTTTTGCCAGAAGTGGAGAAATATTTGCCAACAGAAGACGGATTGCCTCCATTAGGAAACGCGACAGTTTGGGCTTGGGATACAAAACAAAATAAAGTTGTTAATACAGATTTAGTAGATCATGTAACGATTTTTCCTTTGGAATTGAACACAATGCCAGGTTGGGCAGGTAGTTCATGGTATTGGATGCGTTATATGGATGCACACAACGAAAACGAATTTGCAAGTAAGGAAGCTTTGGCTTATTGGGAAAATGTGGATTTATACATTGGCGGAAGCGAACACGCTACAGGACACTTATTGTATTCCCGTTTTTGGAATAAATTCTTGAAAGATAAAGGTTTTGCACCAACTGAAGAACCATTCAAAAAACTGATTAATCAGGGAATGATTTTGGGAACGAGTGCATTTGTTTATAGAATTGAAGGAACAAATTCGTTTATTTCTAAAAATAAAATTAGCGGAGAAAGTGTTCAACCGATTCATTCTGATGTAAGTTTTGTGAATTCATCAGATGAATTAGATATTGAAAAATTCAAAGCTTGGAGAGAAGATTATAAAGATGCTGAATTCATTTGTGACGATAACGGTAAATACATTGTAGGGCGCGAAGTCGAAAAAATGTCGAAATCCAAATACAATGTTGTAACTCCAGATGATATTTGTAATGAATACGGAGCGGATACTTTGCGTTTATACGAAATGTTTTTAGGGCCATTGGAACAAGCGAAACCTTGGAATACGGCTGGTATTTCGGGAGTTTTTGGTTTCCTTAAAAAATTATGGCGTTTGTATTTTGATGAAAATGGTTCAATCGTAAACAGCGAAGAGCCTACAAAAGACAACTTAAAATCATTGCACAAAACCATCAAAAAAGTAGCAGAAGATATTGAAGGTTTCTCTTTCAATACTTCGGTTTCACAGTTTATGATTTGTGTAAATGAATTATCTTCTCAAAATTGCCATTCGCGTGCGATTTTAGAACCGTTGGCGATTTTGGTTTCACCTTATGCGCCGCACATTGCTGAGGAATTGTGGGCTCAATTAGGAAATTCAGGTTCAATTTCGACTGTTGAATTTCCTGTTTTTGAAGAAAAACATTTGGTGGAATCAGAGAAAGAGTATCCGGTTTCTTTCAACGGAAAAATGCGTTTTACCATCAAATTGCCTTTGGATTTGACCGCAGCACAAATCGAGGAAATCGTAATGAAAGACGAAAGAACCCAAAAACAACTCGACGGAAAAACACCAAACAAAGTGATTATCGTTCCAGGTAAAATTATCAATTTGGTGGGATAGTCAAATTTTAAATTCCAAATATTTTAAATTCCAAATTCCAATGACAGTAGTTTATTGGGATTTGGAATTTTTATTTTGGAAATTTTTAACGGATGTCAAATTGGCATTTTGTTAAATTTGGTTTGTAATTTGATGTTTAATTCCTAGGTTTTAAACGAAAATAAAAAACACACAAAATATGGGAATGAGTTATTTAATTCTTGCTGGGGGTATTATGCTGGCAAGTTGGTTAGTGAGTTCTAGACTGAAAAGTAAATTTGAATTTTACTCTCAGTTGCATTTGCAAAACGGAATGTCGGGACGAGAAATTGCCGAGAAAATGCTTGCAGACCACGGTATTTATGACGTTCGAGTGATTTCGACTCCGGGTCAGTTGACAGATCATTACAATCCGGTTGATAAAACTGTAAACTTGAGTGAGGCGGTTTATAATCAAAGAAACGCGGCAGCAGCTGCAGTTGCGGCACACGAATGTGGACACGCCGTGCAACACGCCACAGCTTACAGTATGTTGTCATTACGTTCTCAATTGGTTCCAATTGTAAACGTGGCTTCTTCTTATATGCAATGGATTTTGTTGGCGGGAATCTTGATGTTGCGTAGTTTTCCTCAATTGTTATTGATTGGGATTGTGATTTTTGCCGCAACAACTTTGTTTTCGATAGTTACTTTGCCTGTAGAATATGATGCGAGTAATCGCGCTTTGGCTTGGCTAAAAAATAAAAATATGCTCAATCAAGCCGAATATTCCGGTGCAGAAGATTCGTTGAAATGGGCTGCAAGAACTTATGTTGTGGCTGCTTTGGGTTCTATAGCAACTTTACTGTATTACATTTCTATTTTTAATAATAGGAGATAGTTTTTTTAATGTGATAATTAGTCAATTAGAAAATTTAAAAAACCTGAGAGTTAAATAAACTTTCAGGTTTTTTTATAGGTTTAAAAAGTAATTATCTAATTATCTCATTCTCTAATTACAATCGTTATTCAGGCATATCCTGTTGTTGCCATTTTACTAGAACGGCAACCAAACTGTCGTTCAAAGGTGGTTTTTTATTTCTTGGAGGCATGAATTTTCGATCTTCTTGCGGAAGTTTGATACGCTCAATTATGGTTGTGATATGTTCTTTTACGTGAGCGTAGTTTTCCAAAGGTTCTTTTCGGCCTTGAGGCGGAATGTGACAAGGCGTACAGCTATTGTCTATGATTGGTTTAATGTCTTTGTTGTAGCTTAATTTTTTTTCTACTTTGGTGTAATCTGCTCCTTTTTTGGTGGAGTTACAGTTTATTAAAACAAGGGAAAAAGGAAGGATGAGAAGGCAAAGTTTGAGTTTTTTCATATGTAGTTGTTTATTGGTTACAAGTAATTAATAGGTTTTGTTATTTGATGATTTTTAATCATAATTTACACTTTGACTATTTGTGTATGATAAGGTTTAATTTTTGTTGAAAATATTGGATTCGTTCATCGGTCTAAAGATATAAAAGTTTCGGTTTTGGAAACTGCTTAAAGGTTTTAATTTTGGAATCCAGGACGTGATTTGAAATAAATTCCAAATAAAAAATCCAAATTCCAATAGTACAATTGGAATTTGGATTTTCAAAATATTGGATTTTTATATAAATCTACTTTGTTTTGTTGGCTTCGGCAATGTATTTTTCTAATGCCATAGTCATTGAAGGAGTTCCGGGAGTTGGTGCCATAATATCGATACGCAATCCGTGATCCAAAGCCTCTTTTTGAGTAGTGCTACCAAAAACAGCTATACGAGTATTGTTTTGTTCAAAATCCGGAAAGTTTTTGTATAATGATTTGATTCCGGTAGGGCTAAAGAAAGCCAAAACATCGTAATAAACATCGGCCAAATCGGATAGGTCACTCATAACCGTTTTGTAAAAAGTGGCTGGAGTCCAATCTACTTTCAATGCGTTTAATGTCACAGGAATATCTGCGTTCAATTGGTCAGAAGCCGGCAACAGGAATTTTTCGTCTTTGTATTTTTTAATCAAAGGCGATAAATCAGCAAAATCTTTAGGACCTACATAGATTTTGCGTTTTCTGTAAACAACGTATTTTTGTAAGTAAAAAGCAATTGCTTCAGACTGACAAAAGTATTTTAATCCTTCAGGTACTTTATAGCGCATTTCTTCAGCAACTCTGAAAAAATGGTCAACAGCATTCTTACTTGTTAATATAATGGCAGAGTAGTTGTTAAGATCGATTTTTTGGAGTCTAATCTCTTTTGCGCTTACTCCTTCTACGTGAATAAAAGGTCTGAAATCAATTTTCACTTTATGCTTTTGCTGCAGCTCAAAATATGGAGAATTTTCCACTTTAGGTTCTGGTTGTGACACCAAAATTGTTTTCACTTTCATATTAAAAAAATTTCTAAACGCTACCTTTTGTAAACCAATAATACATAAAATAATAGGGTGCTATTTCAAGAGTGCAAAGATATAAAATAAAATAAAACAACTTGCCGAAAATTTCGTTTCTGTAGCTTTTTATTGAGTATACATAAAGTAAAACGTTCAGAACTACGATGGTATAAAGGATGGTCAGCGGAATGTTTTTTAGTAGGGCATCATAATAGTATAAAATGATGTCAACAGGAAGTAATACTAAACCGACATATGTGCGATAGGTAACCTTCTGTAAATTAAATTGTTCGATTAATTCTTCTATATTAAATGTAGTTGCAATGATTTTTTCGATTAAAAATTTGGACAAAACAAAGTAAATGACAAATGTGAATATTTGGATAAATAAAATCCAATCCGTTTTTAAACCATAACCAAAACGCGCCAATAAAATTTGAATGAAAAATGAAAAGGAAATGATTTGAACCAGAAATAAAGAGATGGAAAACATCCCCATCAAATGGCTACTGTCTCTGTATATTCGTACGTACTTGTCTGAAAAAATTAACTTGGTGAAATCCTCAAATCGGTTTTCATAGAGCGATTTAGTTAAGGCAACAATGCCAAAAGACAAAATAAAAACGAGAGTTACCCAGTCGTTTGTGTCAGTTATTCTAGGATGAAGTACGTGTTCTGTCATAATTAGAGCAAAATTAGTAATTTTTATAACATTATTTATTATAAATTTATAATAATCAAATGGCATAAAAAGGTTACTTTTGCACGGAAATTAAGCTAAACATGAACAATTGTATTGTTATAATTCCCACCTATAACGAAATTGAAAACGTCGAAAGCATTATTAGGGCAGTGCTCTCACAACACAAACCTTTCCATGTCTTAATTATTGACGACAATTCTCCAGACCATACTGCGGATAAAGTAGTTATGCTTCAGTCTGAGTTTAACGGTAGGTTGTTTTTGGAAAAAAGAGAAAAAAAGGCGGGGCTGGGAACCGCTTATGTTCATGGTTTCAAATGGGCTTTGCAAAATAAGTATGATTTTATCTTTGAAATGGATGCCGATTTTTCACATAATCCTCAGGATTTGGAAAAATTATACGAGGCCTGTCATTTTGGTGATGCCGATTTGGCTATAGGTTCTCGTTATGTAACTGGGGTAAACGTCGTGAATTGGCCTTTGAGCCGTGTGCTGTTGTCTTATTTTGCATCGGTTTATGTTCGTATGATTACCGGAATGAAAATTCATGATGCCACTGCTGGATTCGTTTGTTATAAACGGGCAGCGCTGGAAGCTATTAATTTGGACAGAATTAAATTTGTTGGGTATGCTTTTCAGATTGAAATGAAATACCGAACGTTTTGCAATAAATTTGCCATTTCTGAAGTGCCCATTATTTTTACTGATAGAACAAGGGGGCAGTCCAAAATGAGCAATTCGATTATTATTGAAGCCGTATTTGGAGTTATCATGTTACGTTTAAAAAAGTTGGTTAACAGTTTGTAAAAGAAAACTACTATGAACAGATATTTAATTAAGAATGCTAAAATAGTAAATGAAGGGGTTATTTTTGAAGGAGATGTGCTGGTGGAAAATGACCTTATTGTTGAGGTTTCAGACAATATTAGCCTAAAATCTTCGGATTGTATGATTATTGACGCAGAAGGAAGTTATCTTTTGCCGGGAGTTATCGATGATCAGGTGCATTTTAGAGAGCCGGGACTTACTCATAAAGGAGACATTGAATCTGAATCCAAAGCGGCTGTCGCTGGGGGTATAACTTCTTATATAGAACAACCAAATACTGTTCCAAATGCTGTTACTCAGGAAATTCTGGAAGAAAAATACAAAATAGCTTCCGAAAAATCATTCGCCAATTATTCGTTCATGATGGGTGCGACCAATGATAATCTAGAGGAAGTGTTGAAAACAAATCCGAAGAATGTCGCAGGAATAAAAATATTTTTGGGGTCTTCAACAGGAAATATGTTGGTGGACAACGAAGAGGTTCTGGAAAAAATTTTCAACTGCACTTCAATGTTAATTGCTGTTCATTGTGAAGATGAAACGACAATTAAAAATAATCTGGAAAAATTCAAAGAAGAATATGGAGAAGATGTGCCGGTAACAGCTCATCATCTTATCCGTAGTGAAGAGGCGTGTTATCTTTCTTCTTCAAAAGCAATAGCTTTGGCTAAAAAAACAGGTGCAAGGCTGCATGTTTTTCATCTTTCGACGGCCAAAGAAATGGAATTGTTTACTAACAAAATTCCGCTCGAGGATAAAAAGATTACTGCCGAAGTTTGTGTGCATCATTTGTGGTTTACCAATGATGATTACGCAAAGAAAGGCAATTTGATAAAATGGAATCCAGCCGTAAAAACTGATAACGACAGAAAAGCGTTGTGGGAAGCATTAAACGATGGGCGCATTGATGTTGTTGCTACGGATCATGCTCCACATACATTGGAGGAAAAAAAACAAAAATACCTGCAAGCTCCATCTGGAGGTCCATTGGTACAACATTCGCTTGTGGCTATGTTCGAAGCGCATCACCAAGGAAAGATAAGCGTCGAGAAAATTGTAGAAAAGATGTGCCACAACCCGGCTAAAATTTTCAAAATAGAAAAAAGAGGGTTTATTAAAGAGGGGTATTATGCTGATTTGGTAATCATCAACGCTGGATTGCCTTGGAGTGTTAAGAAGGAAAATATACTTTCAAAATGTGGATGGTCTCCTTTTGAAGGCTTTACTTTTAAATCCAGAATTACACACACTTTTGTAAATGGTAAGTTGGTTTACACCGGTTTTAAGGTAAAAGACATTCGTGCCGGCCAAAGATTATTGTTCGATAGAAATTAATAATTGATGAAAAAAATAGTCTCACTTTTTGTTTTTGTTGCCTTGCTTGTTAGCTGTAATAAGGATTTGGTTGAAAAACCGGACAATCTTATTGACAAAAAAGTGATGGGAGATATTCTTTATGATGTGTCGATTTTGGAAGCTATGAAGTATCAAAGTCCTGATAGTTTGATTGCTTACGGTATAAATCCAAAAACTTATGTTTTTAAAAAGTATAAAATAGACAGTCTTCAGTTTGCCAAAAGCAATGCTTATTACGCTTCGGATTATAGAGAATACAAAAAAATGTATGATGCCTTAAATGACCGACTTAAAAAAGAGAGAACTACTGTAGATTTGTTAGTCAAAAAAGAAGAGAAAAAAGCAGCGGCACTTAAAAAAGCAAAAGAAAAGAAAGTGCAGGACTCTATTAAAAAAGCTAAGAAAATTAAAGAGTTGAAGCTTAAAAAAGAAAAAGATTCTATTGTCAAAAAGAAAGCGACAAAGGAAACTTTGAAAAAGAAATAGTTACAAATTTGTAATTTCCTTAATATATTGATGAACGTCCTGGAATGTAATATTCAGGGCGTTTTTTATTTTTTCGTTCGAATATAAATCGGTGGTATAGGACGATCTTGCTGTAGCGATGCTCAATTGTCTTTTTTGACCAAAAACATTCGAAGCAACCCAATCCATTTTTGATAAAACAGTCATCATAAACGGTGTTGCGTGATGGCTTGGTCTTTTTACTTTTAAGGCATCAGCAATTGTGTTCAGTAAATCCTGAAATACGATATTTTGGCTTATTAATGTAAAGCGTTCCCCGTGAATAGAACTTTTCATGAGTTGATGCATTATAGCTACAACATCATTAACGGATACAAATCCGGTTAATCCTTTGGTGTAAAACGACAGCCCATTTTTTACTCTTTTAAAAAGTTCGCCACTTCCTTGTTCCCAAAATCCGGGGCCAATAATAACGCCTGGGTTTACAATCACAACTTCAAGTCCTTCCTGTAGACCGCGCCAAATCTCCATTTCGGCTCCATATTTTGAAATGGCATAATCGCTGTGCGGTTTTTCGGGATTCCATTCGGTTTCTTCCGTAATAATGGATTCGTGTTCTGGCAGGTCGCCCAAAGCGGCTATGGAACTCACATAGCAGAGTTTTTTGATGTTTTTGGCAAGGCAAAAATTGACAATGTTTGCCGTTCCTTCGATATTGGTTTTTCGCACAAGTTCTTCGTCTTTCGGGTCAAAAGAAATCATTGCCGCACAATGATATACTTCGGTTATTTCCTCAAAAGCATTTTCGAGTGCAGGAATGTCTAGGATATCTCCTTGAATCCATTCGATGGAATCGTAAAGTGCCTCTTTTTTATATAATGAAAAAAGCGCTTTTGTCTTTTGAGTGCTGTCTGAATTTCTGTAAATAGCACGTATGTTTTCTCCTTTTTCCGATAGGAAAATTAAGAGATGTGCGCCTACTAAACCGGTTCCTCCTGTGACTAATACCATATTTACAAATGTAATAAGTTTAAAGTTTCTAAGTTTCTAAGTTTCTAAGTTTTTTTGTTTAAAGTTTCTGAGTTCCTGAGATACTAAGTTTTTACGTTTTTTGATTTTGGTATTAAAATTGACCATTAAAATTTTGTAATTCATTATATCATCTATTGTCTGCCATAATTCGTAATTCGTAATTCGTAATTCGTAATTCGTAAATTGAATTACTATCTTTGCCAAAAATTGATTAAGACATAATGAAAAATATAATTTCCGAATTACAGTGGCGTGGTCTGGTTCACGATATAATGCCTGGAACCGAAGAACAACTTTTGAAAGAAATGACAACTACTTATATTGGATTTGACCCAACGTCTGATTCATTGCATATTGGTAGTTTGGTACCGATTATTTTATTGGTTCACCTTAAAAATTTTGGACACAAACCGATTGCTTTGGTGGGTGGAGCTACTGGAATGATTGGAGATCCTTCTGGAAAATCGGATGAGCGAAATTTATTGGACGAGGCTACTCTAACCAAGAATGTTGAAGGAATAAAAGGTGTTTTGTCTCGCTTCCTGGATTTTAATGACACAGCTGTAAATGCGCCAGTTTTAGTAAATAACTACGATTGGATGAAAGATTTGTCATTCATCAATTTTGCTCGTGATGTCGGTAAACGTATTACGGTGAATTATATGATGGCCAAAGATTCTGTGAAGAAAAGACTTTCGGGTGAAGGCGAAGGAATGTCTTTTACGGAGTTTACGTATCAGTTGATTCAGGGATACGATTTTTATCATTTGCATAAAGAATACAATTGTTTGCTTCAAATGGGTGGTTCGGATCAATGGGGAAATATCACTACAGGAACCGAATTGGTACGAAGAATGAATGTTGGGGAAGAAGCCAAAGCTTTTGCAATGACTTGTCCGCTGATTACCAAAGCCGATGGTTCTAAATTTGGTAAATCCGAAGGCGGAAACGTATGGTTGACTGCCGATAAAACTTCGGTGTACAAATTCTATCAATTTTGGTTGAATACTACCGATGTGGATGCTGAAAAATACATTAAAATATTTACTTTCCTTGGAAAAGAAGAAATAGACGCTTTAATCGAAGAGCATAAAGTTGCGCCACATTTAAGAGTTTTACAACGAAAATTAACTGAAGAAATCACAACTTTTGTTCATTCAAAAGAAGAATTGGAAAAAGCGATTAAGGCTTCGAATATTCTTTTTGGAAATGCTTCAGCCGATGATTTGAAAACACTTGATGAAAACACATTTTTAGAAGTTTTTGATGGTGTTCCTCAAGCTGAAATATCAAGAAACGAAGCAGAAGCGGGATTGGAGATTGTTACTGTTTTGAATGAAAAAACAGGATTCTTTAAATCGAATGGAGAAGCAAGAAGAGCTTTGACAGCCAATTCTATCTCGGTTAATAAAGAAAAAATAAACGAAACATTCGTGCTTTCTGCCAATGATTTGATTAACAATCAATTTGTTTTGTTGCAAAGCGGGAAGAAAAACTATTTTGTTATTAGAGTGGTTTAAGGTTTAATTGTTTAATATGGTTTAAAAGTTTAAAAGAGACTTTACAGACACGGTTTGAACAACCTTAAATTTAAACAATATATCAAACCTTTAGACAACCATCAAATTACAACCTCGAATATCCGAATTATCAAAACGTCCCAATACTTCGAAAGTGGTATTGGGATATTTTTTTCCCAAATCTTGAGTGGCAATAAACGAACAGGAATTGATATTGGCCAAATCAATAACGTTGATTCCGCCTGTTTTTCCTTCGGTTACATACGTTAAGGCATCTTCGGTATCGCGGATAAGGATTTGCATCCAGGAAGGGCATTCAAATACACCGTTTCCTAATGAATAAGCTTGAGAAAGTAATTCAGTCATGCCATATTCAGAATGAATGGCTGTAACGCCAAAACCATTGCAAAGCTGTTCGTGTAATTCTTCCCGAATCATTTCTTTTCGCTTGCCTTTCATACCGCCCGTTTCCATGATAATGGTGTGTTGCAGTTGGAATGTTCTTTTTTTTGACAGATTTTTAGTTTTTTGCCCAAGGTTGTCAAGAACCTTCTTATTTTCTTCAAAGGATGAACTTCTATTGTTGAAGGTTTCGATTAAATCCAATAAAGCATAGGTAACCCCAATGAGAATAACATTTTGTCCGGCTTCGTCTAATTCGGTTAATTTTTCGATAAGCTCTTCGTGATTGTTGAGGTAAAATCCGCTGTCACTGTTGTTGGTCAATTGTATTAAATCATCGACCATGTGGATTAATGAGGAGCCTTCTCTCTCAAGATAGGACGGAAGAAGCGCGAGGACAACATAATCTTCTATATTTCCATAAAATTGCGAAAAGCCTTTGCGATAGCTTTCTTCATAAATAGAAACATCGGTAACCAAATGTCTACTGGTGATGCTTCCGGTTGTTCCGCTGCTAGTAAAAGTTGTTTGAATTGGGTCGTTGTTTGAGACAACGTTATGGCTTTTGAAAAACTGAATGGGTAAAAAAGGAATTTGATACAGTGATTTTACCTTTTGTGGATCTGTTTTTAATAAATCACAAAATTCTCGGTAAACCAAATTGTTTTCATATTGAAATCGGAAAACTTTTAAAGCTATTTTTTCAAATTGCTTGTGGTTTGAAATGGTAAATATGTCGCTGGCTGTAATCAATTTTTTTTGTGCAAAGGTATTATATTTTTGACCTTTTTTGTTTTGGAAAAATATGGATAAAAAAAAATCCAATAGAATTGGAATTTTATGAGTTTTTTAAGAAGAATTTTATCTTATTATTAGTTTTCGACTGCTTGTGGCTTCCTCTTCGGTTATCTTTATGATGTAAACACCTGGTGATAAATTAGAAACATTAAGCTCTCTCGTACTGAGTGTAGTTTGCATTACTTTTTTGCCTAATACATTAAAAATTTCAATCCCTTTTTCAAGATCATTTTTAGAAGTAATGTTGACTTTACCACCAGTCACAGGGTTTGGGTACAAACTCAACCCTTCTATTGAAGTGTCTTCTTGCACTTTTGGCGACGGTTTACTATCTTGTGCTGTTGCACTGTTAGTAAAGAAAATGGCCAATAAGAGAATAATATAAAAGTAGTTTTTTTTCATTCGCATCTATAATTCAATGTAAATATACATAATAATGTTGTAAAAAAAAATACCTCTCAGGTTTTGAGAGGTATTTTAACTAATTCAAAATGATTATTTTAGAAGGTTTACACCGTCTACTGTACACCATGCTCCAGAAGTTAATGAAGCTCCTGTTGCGGTAGTGCTTGGGGTAAATGTACCAGTTGGGAAAGCAACTGTAAATGTTAGATTTGTTCCCGGAGTTGGTATTATACTTGTCGTGTTAGAGATGCTTATGTTCAAAAGTTTGATTTTTGATTTGTTTACCTGGTGTTGGTTTGTTGTAGCATCTTCAAGAATACTACATACGCTACCTTTGTAAACTGTTCCTCCGGCATTTGTGTAGTTACCATAACCACTTACAATAATATTACTGTATTCTCCATTTCCTTCTCTTTTGAATTGAAAAGCATCAACTTGATCATCACCAACTTCAGGTACAGTTCCTGCTTCTTTTTTCAAAGTGATGTTTTTTACTACAGGGTAGAAAGCGTTGTCATTAAGAGAAGCTTCAATTTCCATTCCATAGTTACCTTTTCCGGTTTGGTAAGCGTACCAGTTGCTGTTTGCCTGACCTTGCCATCCGTCTTGCCAGTCAAAAGCGTCGTCATAGTTACCAAAAGAAATAGCGTTTGTCATACTTACTGTTCCTCCAAAGAATTCAAATCCGTCATCGGCCCCTTTGTAGGATACTAAGTGATCCAAAGTTGTTCCAGAACCTACTGAGTAGAAAGTAAAACCATTGTTTTCTTTTTGTCCATCAGCTAGTTTTGAACCTGCATATTCTACTCTTGCATATACTAATGAACCACCATTGTGAGCTGGGTTTGGATTTGCTGATCCGTAAGAGATGTTATTTCCGTCTTCAGAAGTTGAAGTTGCACCTCCTCCGGCTACTTTTGCAGGAGCATCACCATACATAATGATTCCGCCCCAAGAACCTGGTACTTTTGATTTTTCTGTAAATACAACTGGTTTGTCAGCTGTACCGTTGATGATTAGTTTACCACCATTTAAAACCACCAAAGCATTGTCTCCTGTTGTTTTATCACATGTAATTGTAGAACCGGCGTCAAATGTTACTGTTGTACCGGCGTTGATTTTTACAATTCCTTTCAAGGTGTAGTTTCCGTAAGGATAAGTAATGTTTGAAGTTATTTGACCTGTAATTTCGCCTGTAGCTGGTGTAATAACAGGAGTTGAATCATCACTGCTAGAAGAGCAAGAATTTAAAAATAACCCTGTTGCAAGTGCTAAAGCTAAAAATTTTGTTTTCATAAGATAGTTGTATTTTTTTTGATTTATTTATGACAAATGTATAAGCTAAATTCCCTGCAGGGGTTACCAGAATATTACATTACCGTTATCAAAAAACAATGTTAACGTCAAGAAAATGTTATGTTAAATTCAGGTTTTTTTGAAAGATTTCTATTTGTTATTATAAATATAAAAAGCCCTGATAAACAGAGCTTTAATTGTTTGTTTTTTGTAAGAATTTCTAAAAAGAGTATCCTAGTTTTAATGAGAATCCAATACCTTTTTTATAGCTATTAGCCAATAGTGAATTTTCGGCTACTTTTATCGTACCATCATTTCCAAATTCAAGTTTTCGAACAGGGTTCAGTAGATTGTCCGCAGTAAATTTTAGGTCAAAATGTTCTGAAACTTTACTTCCCCAAACAAAGTTTAATTGTTGAACAGGAAGCTCATACGTGTGATCCTGACCATTTGTTCCTACAGCGTATATTCTTTTTCCAAAAACACCATAAACCAGCGAAATAGTGTTTGACCAGTCTTTGTTAAGATTAAATTCATATTTCAAATCAGAGTTAACTAACCAATCTGAAGCACCTTGCAATGATCTTGATTGGTGCGTTTCGATAGAAGGTTTTACGGTGATAATTCCGTCCTCGTCTATAGATTCAAAAGTAGGGCTAACAGTAACTTTGGATGACATTAAAGTAGCATTTAATCCCCATGAGAAGTTTGATAAATTTTCTGAAATTCTATCTAACCCAATTAGTAATTCAGTTTCTAGTCCAAATAAATTTGCATTGTCTGAATTTAGAAAAGTGGTAACAGTTCCCGTTGTTGCGTTTGATATAAAAGTCTTTTCGATTGGATTGATAATATGCTTTCCAAATAATCCAACGGTAATCATTTCTTTGGCTGTTGGGAACAGTTCATATTTTAAATCAGCATTATAATTGTCGCTGTTTTTCAAAATCGAGTTTCCTTGAGTTGAAGTTCCGTCAGCATTGATGTATGAAATAGGGAACGACTCCATAATTACAGGTCTTGTATAGGTTTTACTCGCAGCAAAACGAATATTTGCAGTCTCTGTCATTAAATATTTTACGTTTAATGAAGGTAAAAAATAGTTGTTATCGTATTTTAATACTTTGAAAGTAGAATCAAAAGACCCTAAAGTTCTGTAATGTGTTTCTTTAAGAGTGCTTTCAAATCGAATTCCTCCATTTACTTCAAATTTATCTCCAAATTTTAAAAACAAATTGGTGTAAGCTGCATTCGCCATCTCGTCTAGTTTAACTTTATAAGTAGCATTAGAGCTTTCGCTAAAAACCACTTTATTGGCTAAGATGTCGTTGGTTATTTGATTGTCAATAGTATTTATGTTTGTAGTAAAACCATTGCCAGCACTTGAAATAAAACGGTATGAAGATTCCATCATAGATCCGTTGCCATTGTATCCTACTGTTAATTTGTTTTGTTTGTCATTATTTCCAAATTTCAAATTGTATTCAGCCATTGTAGAATAAAATGAATTACCGTCAACTGTTAAATACTGACGCAATAAATTGTTTCCTCCGTATGAAGAACTAATGATGTCTTCACCAGTTTTAAAACCTGTGATAAATTTACGATCCGGCTGATCATATTTTGTGGTAGCAAATGAAGCTCCAGCTTTGATAGTTTGATTTTTGTCTTTTGTTATTGCATATTCGCCTAATAGTTGGGCATTCAAATAATCACTTTTGTCCAATTGGTTCGTGCGCAGATATACGTTTTGGGGAGCAGCGCCACCAGCTTGACCGTATTGATCTTTGATGGAGTTTAAGGTAGTTCTTAGGTACAAAGTGTTAAACGATAATTTTAGTCTGTCAGTACCGTAATTTAATCCAACTAATGCTGAATTCGTTGTTTTAAAGCGATAATCAGTCGTAATGAAGTTGTTTACATATTTTGAACCCGAACTTTGTAAATCGATTGTTCTATCAACACCTTCTCTTACAGCAAAATTATTGTCATAATTTATCGAAAGTAAATACGAGAAAATCTGATCATTTTTCCAATTGAATTTTTCTGCATGCAAAAGATTGATGCTCGTGTTTAATGGGCTTTTAGATTCACTTACACTAAAACCTTTATCATTGTTAATTGAGTTTAAGGCCTGGTCGGTGGTGAATGTTTTTCTGGAAGCAGTTTCTCCCAGAAAACCAGGAAGAGCTCTTTCGCTTCCATTAAAACCCCAAAAACCTTGTGTCGTTTCAGCATCCTGAGATAGTAAGAAATCTTTAAGGCTATTTCCTGTTGTATATCCAAAACCAAGATTCAGTTTGGTAATACTTTTGTTTACTTTTGAAGTTTGAATATTGAAAGTCCCCCCGGCAAAATCGCCATAGATATTTGGATTGAAAGTTTTGTACACATCAATAGTTCCAACAATGTTTGTAGGGAACAAATCCAAAGGAACTATTTTTGAAAAAGGATTGTTTGTTGGCGCAGCCAAATCGTTAATCAGTAAATTATTGTAACGGTCTTCCAGTCCTCGTACAAATAAACCTCTCGAACCTACTTTGGTGATTCCTGTTATTTTGGTCAAACCTTCTTCGACATCGCTAACTCCTTTTCGGGACATTTCCTGAGCACCGATACTTTGTTTGATGACAACTGCATTTTTTTGTTCCAATAATAAAGCGGTTTCTTTTTCTCTTCCACCACCGTTGGATTTTACTACTACATCTTTCAAAGTGTAGCTTCCTGATCCCAATGTACTGTTTACTTCAATAGTTTTATCTGCAACAACAGTTACAGAAACCTCTTTGGTTTCATATCCAACAAAACTAAATTGTATTATGTAATTTCCTGGAGTTATGATTATTGAATATTTTCCGTTTACGTCGGTATTGGCTCCAATTTTTGTTCCTTTGATAAGGATATTAGCAAAAGGCAAGGGCTGATTGTTTGAATCTTTGTCTAATAAAATTCCGGTTATTGTTCCTTTGTTTTGCGAAAAACCAATAACACAAATAAATAGGGTAAAGAATAGAAATTTTAATTTCATTTTAAGTAGTGTTTAATTTTTCTGCAAAGAAATGGCAGGATTATAGTGTATGTGTTAACATCAAGTTATCAATCAATGTCAAAATTATTATGAAATAGTTAACATATTAAATTAAGGTTAAGTCCTGTTTTTTTGTATTGATAGTTGTCGTTTATTATTACTTTTACATAACAAAAAAAAGGCGTTGTATTTAAGTAAGAGAGAAATACAGCGACTCAACTAATTTTTTCTATTAAATATGAAGAAAAGAAATACCAAAATTTTACTGGTTGATGATGAGCCGGATGTATTAGAAATTGTAGGCTATAACCTGGCACAAGAAGGCTATCAGATTGTTACGGCAGTAAATGGTAAGGATGCTATCGAAAAAGCCAGAAAAGAAATACCTAGCCTTATTATAATGGATGTGATGATGCCGGAAATGGACGGAATGGAAGCTTGTGAGCACATCCGAAGAATTCCGGAACTGAATAATGTTATCATTACTTTTTTGACTGCCAGAAATGAGGACTATTCGCAAGTGGCCGGATTTGATGCCGGTGCCGATGATTATATCACCAAACCGATAAAACCAAAATTATTGGTCAGCAAAGTCAAAGCGCTTTTGCGAAGGCTAAAAGAACAGGATCAAAGTAGCGAAACTCTCAATGTGGGCGGAATCGAAATTAACCGTGAAGAATACAAAATTGTAAAGGATAATCTCGAAATCGCTTTGCCTAGAAAAGAATTTGAACTGTTTTACCTTTTGGCCTCAAAACCTGGAAAAGTTTTTAAAAGAGAAGAAATACTTGATAAAGTTTGGGGAAACGATGTTGTTGTTGGCGGTAGAACTATTGATGTTCACATTCGTAAGCTTCGCGAAAAAATTGGCGATGATCTTTTTAAGACCATCAAAGGAGTAGGATATAAGTTTGAGGTGTAGCGTTTTTTAAAAAAGATGCTAAGATTCTGAGATGCTAAGATTCTGAGTTTTTTTAGAAACTAAGTATCTTAGCATCTCAGAATCTTAGAAACTTAAAAAATAATGAAAATCAATTTCAAGAAAAGTTACAAGTTTGCGATAAAATCGGCATTGTATATTAGTTTATTTGTTTCAGGATTTTGCATGATTTTATCTGAGATGCTGTTCAAATCTTCATTTGCAGACATGTTGTTGTTTGGTTTTATCAGCCTCTTTTTTGTCTACGTATTTTCATTTTTTGTTTTACAATATCGAGTGGAACGCTTTATTTACCGAAGGGTGAAGAAAATTTATGACGACGTGTCACTATTAGAATCAAGTACCTTTATCAATAAACCGATCACTACCGATATGGAAACATTGACAAGGGAAGTAAAGAAGTTTGCAACCGATAAAAAACTGGAAATAGAAATGCTTCAGATACGTGAAGAGTATCGAAGAGAATTTCTTGGTAATGTTTCCCACGAACTCAAAACGCCTTTGTTTACAGTTCAGGGTTACTTATCAACGCTGATTGATGGCGCGATGGAAGATAAATCAATCAGAAAGAAATATTTGAAACGCGCCGAAAAAGGAGTGGAGCGATTGATTTATATAGTCGAAGATTTGGATATGATTACCAAATTGGAATCTGGGGATTTGAATCTTGATTTTACAAAATTTGATTTAGTAAAACTCATTAAGAACGTTTTTGATTTGCTGGAAATGAAAGCCGATAAAAAAGGAATTACTTTGGCATTCGAAAATGATAATATTCAGCCCATTTTTGTAAATGGAGATAAAGACAAAATTCAGCAGGTAGTCGAAAATTTAATTGTAAATTCCATAAAATATGGAAAAGAAGACGGTCTGACCGAAGTTTCGATTGTGAATTTAACCAATAAAAAAGTATTGGTACGCATATCGGATAACGGCGAAGGAATAGAAGCTCATAATATACCAAGACTTTTTGAGCGTTTTTACAGAGTGGATAAAAGCGGCTCCCGTACCGAAGGAGGTTCTGGTTTAGGACTTTCCATTGTAAAACATATTCTCGAAGCCCATAAAGAAAAAATTTATGTGGAAAGTGAATTTGGAATCGGTTCCGAGTTTTCTTTTACACTCGAAAAAACCTACATCACAGATCAGTTTGGTCTAAAAACGAAAATAAATTAAACATTTGATAGTTTTAACTTTAAATTGCTAATGCGTTGATTTTTAGCACTAATTAATTTTTAAGTAAGAAAACTATTTTGCGATTTGTTAAAGAAAAAACCGATTAACATTAAATTATCATCTAAATAACCTTGTGTTAACTTTAACTTAACATAGCAGTGTCACCTTTGCAACAAATTAACATTCACATTAAGAAAAATGAAAAAAGTTATAGTTGCAATAATGATATCGTTATGTGGTATTATCACTGCTCAAGAAGTTGAAAAAGATACAGTAAAAAAAGTCAGTCTGGATTCGTTGGCTGCAACTGTCAATGATCATTCAATGAAATTAGCAGGTTATGAAGAAAAATTTTCCGGTTTGGAAGCGATTGTTAATGAGCTGAATAAGATTAAAGTTTCAGGTTATATTCAGGCTCAGTACGAAATGTATGATACTTGGTCGTCTGACGGGACGATACATGGTGTTCCTGTTAGCGGTACTACTTCATACGAGGATAATTCGTTTTATATCAGGAGAGCAAGGATTAAATTCACTTATAAACCTATTGATGGTGTGAATTTTGTTTTGCAGCCTAACTATGAAGTGCATCAGGTTACTTTGAAAGATGCTTACGTTCAGTTAAATGACCGTTGGCTTAATACATTCTCTTTATGGGTTGGACAATTTAATAGACCTACTTATGAAATAGAATATTCTTCGGCATCAAGAGAATTTGCAGAAAGAACTTTAATGACAAGAACACTTTATCCGACAGAAAGAGATCAGGGAGTTAAATTAGAAGCTGATTTTGCGACCAAATACAACTTTCCTTTAAAATTACAAGTCGCTGTACTTAACGGTAACTTCGGAGAAGGATCATTGGCTAGCCAGGCAAAAGACGTTGATAACGCCAAAGATCTAATGGCTAGAGGAGTTTATTCTGTGAAAATGTTGAGTAATTCATTGGGAATAGATTTTGGAGCGCACACTTATCTTGGAAAAACTACTGTAATTGCTCAAACAACACCTCCTACAGTATTTTCAGATGTAAACAATAATCCATTTATTCCTAAAGTAGGAGATAGATTGAATAAAGAATTATTTGGCGGAGAACTGCAAGCCTATTATGATTTCCTTGGAGGATTGTCTTTAAAAGGAGAGTATATCAGAGGAACCTATTCTGGAACGACAAATGCTGCTCAGGTTAATTCATTATTTAATGCAAATAAAATAAGAAACGTAGAAGGTTATTATATTTCATTTGTTAAAAACATAGGTAAAGTCAATACCGCTTCTATACGATATGATGTTTTTGACCCTAATACAAAAATGTCTGGAAACGCGATTACAAATGCAGGTGATTTGAGATACAATAACTGGACTTACGCATGGCAATATTTTTTCAATGACAACATAAAATTAATGGCATGTTATGTTATGCCAATAAATGAGAAATCTCAAAACGCCGGTGAGGATTTTAAAATTGACAAACACGATAATATATTCACTCTAAGAGTACAAGCTAGATTCTAAATTTAAAACACGATTTAAATAAATTAAAACATGAAATGAGCATGACTGCAAATTGGTAACAAAGACCAATGTTGAAATGCGAATTACATAAGACAAATAAAAAAAACAATAAACATTTACTTATGAAAACAACAAAATTAAAAGTAGCATTATTTGTTCTGGTTGTAATGGGAATAGGATTTTCATTTACCACTCTAAATAAAGTGACCGTAAAAGGTTCTGACACAATGGTTATTTTGTCCCAAAAATGGGCTGAAGTATATATGAAAAAAAATCCGGGAGCCACTATTCAGGTTACAGGCGGTGGTTCTGGAGTAGGTTTGGCAGCATTGATAAATGGTTCTACAGATATCGCCAATTCAAGCCGTCCTATCAAATCTTCGGAAGTAGAAAAACTAAAAGCAAGATACAACACACTTGGAGTTGAGATTCCTTGTGCCAAAGATGGTTTGTCTGTTTATTTGAACAAAGCAAATCCGGTTACAGCCCTTACTCTTAAACAAATTGGACAAATATTTGCAGGTAAAATCACAAACTGGAATGAAGTAGGAGGACCAGATGCACCAATCAAATTATATGGTAGAGAAAGCAGTTCTGGTACTTTTGGTTTCTTCAAAGACAATGTGGTAAAAACTGATTTTTCTCCATCTTGCCAAACTTTGCCTGGAACTGCAGCAATTGTAAATGCCGTAAAAAAAGATAAATTTTCTATAGGTTACGGTGGAGCGGCTTATGCTGAAGGTGTAAAAGACTGTGCAGTAAAAAAAGACGATAAAAGTCCAGGTATTTTGCCAACAGCTGCTACAATCAAAAATCATACTTACCCTATTTCAAGATACTTATATATGTATTTGAAATCGAAACCAACAGGTGAGATTAAAGCGTTTGTTGATTGGATTTTAAGTCCAGAAGGGCAAGCACTTATTGCTGATGTTGGTTATTATCCTTTAAAATAATGTAAAGCAAATATCCCTCATTCTCGAAATCAAAAATGAGGGATATTTGTTGTTTATCCTATACGAACCCAAATAAATAAAATGGATTCACAATTTCCCATAAAACAAAGTTTCACTAAAGAAAGTCTGAAGAAACAATTCAGGTTATCTGAATTCCTAGCCGAAAAAGTGATAACATCGATTGCTTTTTTGTCGATTGCGACTATTTTTCTGATTTTTATTTTTGTTTTCAAAGAGTCAATGCCATTGTTCCGTTTTGGGAATAATGATAAAACGAAAACCGAAATTCAGGCTTCAAATGTTGGCAAACCAGAATCGTACGGAGCATCTTCAGAAGAGTTGAAGCCGGAGTCATATGGTGCCGAAACAACAGAGGAGTTAAAACCGGAGACTTATGGTTCTGAGCCCGCGCCACAAGATGATTTGAAACCAGAAAGTTACGGAGACACTCCAAAAGAAGACTTGACTGTACCGGTGGAAGATGAAACAAATGCCGTTTCCCAAAATAGCGAAGAGTCTGGTAAAACCTGGAATACCTTTGTTAGTACAGAGTGGGTTCCGGTTTCGGATAATCCACGATACGGTTTGATTGGTTTGTTGATAGGAACCTTGAAGGTGACCATTATCGCAATGCTGATTGCTGGTCCATTGGCGGTATTGGCCGCATTATATACTTCTTGTTTTGCTTCCAAAAAAAACAAAGAAATTATAAAACCGATTATCGAAATGCTGGCTGCTTTTCCATCGGTGGTTATTGGTTTTTTTGCTTTGATGGTTTTGGCTAGTTTTTTTCAGAATGTGTTCGGGTATGATTCCCGATTAAATGCTTTTATCGGTGGGATAGCAATGGCTTTGGCGGCGATTCCTATTATTTATACAATTTCAGAAGATGCTTTGGCATCTGTTCCTAAAACGTATACCGAAGCAAGTCTTGCATTGGGAGCCAGTAAGTGGCAAACTGCTTTTTTTGTGGTTTTGCCTGCTGCAACGCCCGGGATTTTTGCTGCACTGTTGCTCGGAATCGGAAGAATTTTTGGCGAAACAATGATTGCCTTGATGGCAACTGGAAACGCAGCGTTACTTTCGGCAAATCCTTTTGAAAGCGTGCGAACTTTTGCAGCGACCATTGGTTCCGAAATGGCCGAAACAGTATTTGGAGAAACGCATTACAGTGTTTTGTTCTTCATAGGATCATTGCTTTTTGTCTTTTCATTTGCTTTAAATGCAATAGCTGAGTTTTATGTGAAAGGTAAATTATTGAAAAAATTCCAAGGAAAATAAGTATGGAAAAAGTTTTAGATATATCAGAAAACCACTTTTTTTCCAGCAAAAGAAATGCTTCGGAAATAAAAGGAAAACTTTTTGTAGGGATTACGCAATTGGCCGTAATTCTTATTATTGCCGTTCTTGCTGTTGTTTTGGGAATTATTATTTATGAAGGAAGAAGTAAGTTTTCTTGGGAATTTATTTCGACTTTTCCAACCAACGGAATGACCGAAGGAGGAATTTTTCCAGCCTTGATAGGTACTTTTATTTTGGTGATTGTAATGTCTATTGCAGCCGTTCCTTTTGGCACGATTACGGCACTTTACTTAACCGAATATGCCAGTGAAAAATCCAAATTTGCTGCGGCAGTTCGATTCTCGGTACGTACTTTGGCTGTAGTTCCATCGATTATTTTCGGGCTTTTTGGACTCGGTTTTTTCATCCAGTTTGTGGGAACCGGAGCCGATACTGTTTTTAATGGTGGTCAATTGCGTTGGGGACAACCTAATATTCTTTGGGCGAGTTTAACGATGTCTTTATTGACTTTGCCAGTTATTATTGTTTCTGTCGAAGAATCCTTAAAAACGATTCCAAGAGAATTACGGGAAGCGAGTCTGGCACTTGGCGCAACCAAATGGCAAACTATTAGAAAGGTGGTTCTTCCGGGATCTATTTCCGGAATTATGACAGGAACCATTCTTGCTGTGAGCAGGGGAGCCGGCGAAGTTGCTCCAATACTGTTTACTGGTGCAGCCTATTATTTGGCTACGTTGCCGGGTTCTTTGAGTGACCAATTCATGAACTTGGGTTATCATATTTATATTATGTCTACCCAATCTTCGGATGTGGAGAAAACCATGCCAATACAGTTTGCGACAACTTTGGTATTGTTAATCTTGACATTGTCTCTCAATATCGTCGCAGTAATGATCAGATCAAGAATCAGAAGAAAAGCAAAATAATATAACCCACTTAATTGGATTATTCTTTTAGATATAAATAAAATGAAGGACATAAAGATAAAAGTTAAAGATTTGTCATTACACTATGGTGAAAAAAAGGCGCTGAACGAAATCACCATGGATATTCCTGCCAATAAAGTGACAGCTCTCATTGGGCCATCAGGTTGCGGGAAATCTACTTTTTTGAGATGCATTAACAGAATGAATGATTTGATTCCTAATGTTACGATTACTGGAAAAATGCACGTAGAGGGAATAGATATTTACGACAAAAACGTAGATGTTGTTAATATTCGAAAAAAAATCGGAATGGTTTTTCAAAAATCGAATCCGTTTCCAAAATCCATTTACGAAAATATAGCCTACGGGCCACGTATCAACGGAATAAATGATAAAGCACAATTGGATGAAATTGTAGAAAAGTCATTACGTCAGGCTGCAATTTGGGATGAGCTGAAAGACCGTTTGGGTGATTCTGCATTAGGACTTTCTGGGGGGCAACAACAACGTTTGTGCATCGGGAGAACATTGGCGGTAAGCCCGGATATTATTTTGATGGACGAACCAGCAAGTGCTTTGGATCCAATTTCTACTTCAAAAATTGAAGAACTGATACACCAGTTAAAAGAGGATTATACGATTATTATTGTAACTCATAACATGCAACAAGCCGCAAGAACGAGTGATCATACGGCCTTTTTCTACATGGGAAATCTGATAGAAATGGGGAAAACGAATACAATTTTTACCAAACCTTCGGAAAAACAAACAGAAGATTATATTACAGGAAGATTTGGTTAATGCATACAGGTGTATTAGTTTTGGTATGATAGTTGTTTCAAAACTATTAACAATTAAAACTTTTAAACTTCCATAATTTTAAACATAATACAATGGCAACACATTTCGAAATGGAATTAGATAATTTAAAAAATATTATTAAAAAAATCGGAAAATTGGCAGAAGGTCAAGTGAGCGAAGCCGTGAAAATTCTTTTGCAGGAGCCAGAAGCCGCCGAAGGGAAAGTCATCAAAAAAACGGAATCCAAAATTGATAAATTGGATGTTAAAATTGATGAGATTTGTCAAAGTATTTTTGCGCTGAAACAGCCTGTTGCTACAGATTTACGTTTTATTATGTCGGCAATGCAAATCAGTAATGAGATTGAACGAATTGGTGATTTGTCTATCAGCATTGTAAAAAAAGCAAAAAACATAAAAGAAAAACACGATTTAATCGAAAAGTTTGATATTGCCGATATTACCAGACAAGTTGAATTGGTTACCATAAAAACCAACAAATGTTTTGCTGATCAGGATGGTAAAGCTTCGGGGGAAATATTTGTTTTGAACAAGGAAATAAGAAATCAATGTGAGGATGCCATTCACGGTATTATCAATGAAATGAAAGTTAATTCCAAAGCTGTGGTTTCTGGAACCAATCTGGTAATTGTTTTGAAACATTTGGAGCGTATTTCTGAGCATTGCACAAACATTGCCGAGTATGTTTATTTTACGGTCAATGCCAAAATTATTAAACACGAGAAATTGGAAAATTAATCGTTGTTTTTTAGAATTCAAATCATAAATTATTGAAAGCCGGACAAATAAATTGTTTCGGCTTTTTTGTTTTTTGCAATTGTAAATATTTTTTTTCAATTCAATTGTATAACTTTATACTGTGACTTCTATCTGGCTTTTATGAAATATATTTTGCTTTCTTTCTTTTTGTTGTTTTCAATCGGACTGATGTATGGGCAGAAGGATACACTGTATTTTAAAAACAAGGAGATGATGGTAGGGGAGGTAAAAAGTATGTCGAATAACATACTGACTGTCGAAACCAAATACAGTGACGAAGATTTTAAAATTGCATTTGATAAAGTAATACGGCTAAAACTGGTGAATAAATATTCTATTTACTTAGTGGATGGGGCGAGTTTTTTTGGGACTTTAAGATCAAACAAAGATAGTGAAGTCACCATTACCAGCGATGATACCATACGAGATATTCGAATTGCAAAAATTGTAAGCTTGAACAAAATAGAAACTGAATTTTGGAAACATTTTACGGGAGCGTTTGATTTTGGTTACAACTTAACAAAGGAAAATAATAGCCAGCAATTAACTTTTTCATTGCAATTGAATTATGTTAGTGAAAAGTGGATTCATACCGCAAAATACGATGAGTTATATACCGTACAGGATGGAGTGGATGATATTAACAGGGTAGATCTAGACTTAGATACCAAAAGATATTACAAAAATAATTGGTTTTTTAATTCCAATTTTTCATTCTTATCCAATACCAGTCAGTCCATAGAAGGGCGATACAGTCCAAGCATAGGAATGGGGAATTATTTGGTCAGAAACAATAAGCTTTATTTTCTTGTCGGAGGTGGTTTGACTTATAATATTGAAAAGTATTTTGATTCTGTCGATAATAAAAATTCATTTGAAGCGGTTTTGACCACCCAGTTTAATGCATTTAATTTAAAAGATATCGATATTAACACAACCGTTTCTATGTTTCCCAGCTTGTCTGAAAAAGGCCGTTTTAGAACCGATGTGGATTTTTCTTTTAAATACGATTTGCCACTCGATTTTTATATAAAAGCGTCTGTTAATGCCAATTATGATAACCAACCGTCTCAAAATTCAACAAAACTGGATTATGTTTTCTCAACGGGTTTTGGATGGAAATTGAAACATTGATTTTTTACGCAGATTATCTGTTAGACACAAATTAGCACGATTTTTTTTTTGGTTAAAAAAAAATCTGCAAAAATCCGTTAAATCTGCGTGCTAAATTTTCACGCTGATTTTTTCCACAATATTGTCATTCCGACGGAGGAGGAATCTCCGTTAGAAACTCGATAAAGATTGGAGATTTTGATTGCAGAATTACGTGCTGAGATTCCTCCTCCATCGGAATGACAAACTTTATGGATAAATAGATTTTAACTCGGATCTGGGTTTAAGTTCCTACTGAAAAGCCCGTTTTAAAAAATTTTAAACAATTCCTCCCAATTTACAGTCGATTCTATTGCCGGCAGCCCTTTGAAATCTTCTATTTTAGACAAATCCTCAATCCTGAAGTTTTCCTGAGTGGCGTAAGGAACCAAACCGTCATTTTGCAATTTTTCGGCAAGATAGATTTGTTCGTACTGACCGGGAGTGGGAATGAAAAAGGCTTTTTTGTTGAGTTTTACCAAGTCCATAATGGTAGTGTAACCAGAGCGACAAAGCACTTTTTTACTCTCGTTGAAGGTTTGTTCCAGCTGGCGGGTTTTCATGAAATTGTAATAAGTTACATTGCCAATCTGTTCCTTTTTTTGTTCTTTTTCGATAATTCCTTTTATAAAAACGACTTTTCCTTCAAATCGTTTTATTTCTTCGGTAAGATGGGTTTCCAATAATCCGCGTTGAGGTTCGGGACCAGACAAAACAATCATCAGGTCATACTGTAGTGGAAGAGGCATTTTGTGCATACGGCTCAACGGTCCCAGATAACTTAAATTGAGAGAGTTGTTTTCCAGATGTCCCAGTTTTCCGGTCAGGTTTAGTGTTTCATCGACATCGGGTATCCAACAGACATTGTATTTTTTGATGATTTTTTGATGGAGTTTACTTGTAATCCAAGTTGTGTTTCCTGTCATTACATTGAGTTGGTGCGTGATAAACACCGAAGGGATTTTGTCACTGAAAACCCCCAGGCGATTGTCGGATATGATTCCGTCAATTCCGTATTTCCGAATCCACTTGGTGATGATATTTTTTTCTTCCCGAATGGCTTCAATCATTTTTGGAAGGTTTTTTATCAATTTCCATTTAAAATTTTTTCCGTTTTTGGCATATTCAATTTGATAAGAAGGTAGCTCGAGCATCTTCAAATACGGGAATTCTTTCCGAAGCAATTCAAGGGCAATCCCATCTGAAGCTACAATTGGAGTAAAATTATTTTCCTGTAATGCTTTGATAATAGGAATACATCGGGTAGCATGTCCCAATCCCCAATTTAGCGGGGCTATCAAAATGGTTTTATTTTCGGAGTCTAAATTCATGTGTATTTCTTACGGTTTATTTGTAAGGCGAAAATACAGGATGCTTATTTTATTAATGTTTGCAATGTATTACTAAAAGATTATTTAATTCAACGAATTACTACTGAAAATTAGCAGAAAAAAAAGGCTAACCCATTAAGGAAAGCCTTTGTCTGATTTTTGAAATAAACAAACCTATTGCTTGATATATGTTTTGTTTCCGTTTGAATTAATATAGTATGTACCTCCTTTTGGTCCAGTATATACTTTTTTGCCATTGTATTCGCCGGTAACTTTATCGGCTGTTTTGACAACATCTTTTGTTGTTTTGGTTTCTTTGACTGCTTTAGCTGTTGCTTTATCAGCAGTTGCTTTTGAGTTATTCGCTGCTTTTACTGCTTTTTCAGCTTTCGCTGATTCTTTTTCAGCAGTTGCTTTTGATTCTTTGGCTGCTTTTTCAGCTTTTGCTGATGCTTTTTCAGCAGTTGCTTTTGAGTCATTCGCTGCTTTTGCTGCTTTTTCAGCTTTCGCTGATGCTTTTTCAGCAGTTGCTTTTGAGTCATTCGCTGCTTTTACTACTTTTTCAGCTTTCGCTGATTCTTTTTCAGCAGTTGCTTTTGATTCTTTGGCTGCTTTTTCCGCTTTTGTTGATGCTTTTTCCGCAGTTGCTTTTGAGTCATTCGCTGCTTTTGCTGCTTTTTCAGCTTTCGCTGATTCTTTTTCAGCAGTTGCTTTGGAATCTTTGGCTACTTTTTCCGCTTTTGTTGATGCTTTTTCCGCGGTAGTTTTGGAATCTTTGGCTACTTTTTCTTTGGTTGCTTTTGTGGTTTTTGTAGCTTTTTCTGTGGTGGTTTTTTCTGCCGTTTGAGCGGTTTGTCCGTAAAAAGTATTCGATACAATAAATAGGAAACTTAATAATACTAATTTTTTCATAGATGTTTGTTTTTTAGATTGAACCTAAATTTACGACTTTATTTATAATTTGATATATGCGTTGGGTGAAATTATTTTTTAACACATAGAAACATAGAATTTATAGTTTTTTAAAAGAGCTAGATAATCGTTTCTCTTCTCACATAGCAATCTATGTGAAAAATAGTGCTATTTCTATTCATTCTTTATAGGGTAACTATGAAATCTATGTTCTATGTGGTTCATTTTTTATTTAAACAGATCCGAGTCCCGATGATTATCGGGACGAATTGGCGGAGCAATTTCACTCAACGGGTTTTGATATATAAATATCTTAAAAATAAGCCCTCAATTCTACGCTTCCGTTATGAATGGTGTAACTTGTTTCGCTTTTTCGACCTTGGTAGACAAAATTCAAATCCAGAAATTTGGTCAGATTCATTTGAAATAAAGAACGCCAGGTTATATTTTGGCCTCTTTGTAATCCTTCGAGCATTTGGTATCCCGCCGATGAAAATTCGTTACCAGCAAAGTCATTTTCATACAACGAAATTTCCCCATTTATATTAAATTTTGAATTTCCAATGTAACTGAAAGAAGTGCCAAAACGGTTTTGTGTCAAAGTGTCCAAATTGCCAATCTGATTTTCCTTCTTGCAGTGTTCATAAAAAAGGTCGAGGTTGACGTTTTTTGAGAATAGATAACTAATTTTCGGAAGCCACAAATAGCCTTCAATCGTATAATTTTTTTCGGCAAATGTTTGAGATTCTGTTGCGGTTTGAATGGTTTTTGCCATTACGTCAAAGAGCCAGCTTTTTTGAAGCAGATGTTGGTACTGCAGTTGGTGAAAACTGTTTTTGTTTTGGATGGTTCCAATTGAAACTAAATTTTGGGTTTCATTTTTGGTAAAAGTGTAAGTGACCGAATGGTCTTTTTTTCCTCTGTTGTACGAAAGACTGTTGGAGAAAGATTTGATAAGTCCCAAAATAGTATTAGATGTTGGTTCAAATGGATTCAAAGACAAATGTTCTCCATCACTTTTGACTTTTTGTTCCATAATAAAGGAAGTTTGCATATAAAAAACGGATAAAGCTTTCTTGAACGTACTACTGTTTTGCCAAACAATAGGATTGATGATGAATGACTGCGAGAATCTGTTTTGGTTGGTTTTGATGTAAATCTGATTGGGTAAAAAGATTCGGGTATAGGTCGCCAAATCAGGAAATGGAGCAATTTCAAATTCTTCCAAATCTTTTATTCCATTCCCGTTGTAGTCATTCCAAGTGTATTTTCCCTGTCCGGCCGGAACTTCCACGTAAGTGTAATCCTGAAAAGGCATTGCTCCCGAATTGGTTTCGTAAAGCGTGTTACTCTGAATTAATCGGTCAAAAAACTGATCGTTGTATTGTATCCTGGAATTGAGTGAATTTGTGGTTTTTAAGGCAGAATCAGTGTAATTCAATTGTCTGTAATTGAGAAACACAGATAATTCCCGATTTTCGGTTTTGAATAATTTGGATTGTAAATTATAGCTGTTCGAAGTATTCACTCTTTGCAGCAAACCGTTCTGGACACTGTCGTTTATTCTTCTTGCATAACCCAGTTGAAGATAAACCTTTGTGCTGTCCCCGTGTCCGGCGTAGATTCCGTATTCCGAAAAACGTTGGCTGAGTAAGGAAAATTGTTGTGTTACCTTGTCTTTTTCCTGATTATTTTCAAAGCGAATGGTGTTGCCTACCCAGTTTTTATTGGAATTATAACGAACATGCGAAAAGTTTCTCAGAAATTTTGATGTGTTTTCCAATGCGTCGCTTTTCAGATAACTTCCATCGTTTTTGAAGCTCCAATTCGAAAACTCAAACCCTGCGTTGAGGTTGTTTTTTATCCCCGAATAGGCATTGGCTAAATCCAGTTTTTGGAAAGCATACGTTATTGTCGCACTATTTTTGGAGTTTTCATTTGGAATTAAATTAAAATTCAAACCTGTACCCAACAAACTTTGGTTTCCCGTAACTGTTGTGTTAATATTCCAATCCCGATAAAACTCGATGCTGTTGATGCGTTCTACAGGTCTAAAATTGGCTTCTATGCCTTGAAAATTAACAAAGGCATCGACATTCCATTTTTTGGAATACAACCGCTGTTTGGCGTTGAATTCGCCGGCCAGTCCTTTGTTGTTATAGTCATCTATTGGAGAAAATAAATTTTTATCGTTGTTGCTGACGGCCAATTCAAAATCGACAGCCGTTTTTTCCGAAGGATTGTATTTTCCAAAGAAAGTTGCCACCTGCGATTTTGTGGGAGCAACGAGTTGAATAATGGGCTCGTAATTTCCTTGCGGAATTCCATTTGCCGGAGCGACATATTCAAATATTTTATCCACGCTTGTTGGATTAGTCAGTTTGTAATTTCCTTTGGCTTGACCGACCAAAGTAAACTGAACATTGTACAATTCGTCATCCGGATTTTTGGAATATTCATAAATCGTTGTGTTGCTGAGAATCGTTTTTTTGTACTGAATTTTCTTTTCGTCATACGCATCGGGAACGGCAGAAGGGGCAACCATTTTGTCGTGATTGTCTCCGGCTTCCGCCAAAATATGAGCCTGTTCACTCGAGAGATTTTGTTGTACGGGTTGATTTTTTAAATCATTTTCAGAATAAACCGCTGCTCCAAAATTCCATTTTTTGTCGGTAAAACTACCGCCGTCGTAGGTGATGAATCTCGTGTAATTGTTTTCAGAATATTGGTATTCGACCACAATCCGCATTTCGGAAGTGATGGGGAATTGAGGATTAAATCGAATTTCCCCCGAATTATAGTCGATGATGTAGTCCAAGTTTTCGCCTCTTTTCAATAAAACGCCATTGACATAAACCCGCTCCGAACCAATGATGACCAAAACATACAATTCGCCATTTTTTCCAACCAATTTATAAGGCCCCTGATTTCCTTCCTGTCCTTTGAAATTACTGCTGGCATAATTCCCCGTCACAAGTCCGCCCGATGCAAAAACGTTGGTCTTGCTGTCTTCATTCCCGAAATTGACCGTGGCAGATAATCCCTGAATTTTTTTATTGAAAGGGAGAAATCGGGTCGTGTTGTTGCCAATGAAAACATCTCCGGCACGAACATTCCAGTTGTCGCTGAAAAGTTCCATAAAAATATTGTCGTATTGATTTAACCGTTGCGAATAACTGCCTTCCTGAACCGGAATATTAGTATCCCGTATGGAAGCACGGAGACTCACTTTCTCGGAAATTTTTCCCGTGAGCTGAAAATCAAGATTCGAATTGACCACCGCATTTTGATTGTTGCCCATAGTTACACCTCTAGAAAGACTTCCTGACGCGAGAAGACCGTCAAACGGAATGTTTTTTGGTGTCGAAAAGCGTTCCATTTTGTATAAATTCTGATTGGTGGCATCGTTGTCCAGAATTTTGCTACTGTCGTAAATAGTATATTCTTTGGTTAAAAAATCTGGTAATTTTAGATAGTGAACCGTTAAAGAATCTGTAGGTGGCGGGTTTTGGTTTTTGAATATAAGATAGCCTTTTGGAAAGTTGACTTGGTACAAAGTGCTGTCAATAACTTGGTTTTTGGCATCCAAAACTTTGAAAAAGCTAGAGTTTATACTCACCGATTCCAAATGAATGGTATCTGTTGTAAAAGCTATTTTTTTGGAAGCATAACTCGATTCTGTTTCCTGAGCCCAAAGCCCCGAAAAACAAAAAATAGCCATCCAAAACAATACTTTTTTTAGCATAAATAATACAAGTCCAATGCGCCAAAAATAGTGTTTATTATTTTATGATGTTTGTTGGTTTCTTGAATTGCGAAATGGCGGGTAAAATGGCACACGGATGAAACGGATAAAACAGATAAAACAGATTTATACGGATTTTTTTATTTGACGAATAAAGCATTAGAAGGTAAGGTTTTGTTGTGATTTATAAGAATTGTTGTATATTTGATAAAGATAAATACTGAATTTGGTCGATGCTAAACTAGTTAATCAATTGCCTCCAGCTTTAGCTGGAGGTAACTAAGTGCAAAGACAAATTGGCTTTAGCCTAAAAAATCAACAATTTTATTTGGCTAAAGCCTTTTTTTTCTCAAAATCTAATTCCTCCAGCTGAAGCTGGAGGCAAACCAATACTAACAAACTCATGTTTCGAACACTTATGATTGCAAATCCGCGCTATCGGTCTTAATGAGAGTTTTTGTATATAGGCGATTTGATAAATCTGTGAAAATCCGTTTAATCCGTGTCATCTGTGGGCCATATTTCTGTAAACAAAAAATGGAAGCTGAGAAATTCGGCTTCCATTTTTTTTTATCTAATTAAAAAATTAATTCTCTTTGGTTACGATTTGCATCGTTTCTTTGCTTATTTGTTTCAATAGTACAGTTTTGTTATCTTCTACCGTTTGAGCAGCTTGTTCGTTGAAATGTCTAATGGTGTATAAAGTAACATTTTCGGTGAAATCCACTTTGAATTTTTTGGAAAGGATTGCGTTGCAATCATTGAAGTTTCCAAATTTATCCTCCACACAAACCGAGAAACTAATCGCAGAGTTCTGAATTAAGTTTACTTTAAGTCTGAATTGGTGGAATAAACCAAAGATTTCGCTGATGTTTTCTTCCATAATGAAAGAGAAATCTATCGAAGACAACGAAATCAATAATTGGTTTCTTTTTACGATGAAACATGGCAAATAAGGCTCTAAATCTTGTCCTTTGGCAACTGCAGTTCCTTTTAGCAACGGATTGATAAAGGATTTTACATACAACGGAATTTCCTTTTTCTGTAGCGGTTGCAATGTTTTTGGGTGAATAACCGATGCTCCGTAAAACGCCAATTCGATGGCTTCACGATACGAAATATGGTTTAGCAAACTTGCGTTTTCAAAGTATCTTGGGTCGGCATTCATAACTCCCGGAACATCTTTCCAGATCGTTACGCTTTCGGCGCCAAGGCAGTATGCCAAAATTGCCGCAGTATAATCTGAACCTTCACGTCCCAAAGTGGTGGTAAAATTGTTTTCGTCAGATCCCAAGAAACCTTGAGTGATGTTTAGAATGTTGCGTTTGAAGTTTCCTGCAATGTTTTTTTGTGTCAATTCCCAATCTACTTCGGCATCGCGGTAAGTAGAATCGGTTTTGATGTAATTTCTAATATCTACCCATTCTGTCTTAATACCTTTGAAATTCATAAAATGACTCAAAATGGTAGTCGATATGATTTCTCCGTAACTTACGATTTGATCGTAAACAAAATTATAATTTGGTGATTTATTGTGAGCTAGAAAATACTCTAAATCGTTAAAATGTGTATTTGCCGCAGTGAAAACTTCATTGGTTTCATCTTCGAATAAATCCAATAAGATTTGGTTGTGGTATTTTTTTACTTCCTGTACCGAAGAATTCAATTCAGGTGATTTATCAAAATAATTTTTAATCACATCTTCCAGTGCATTAGTGGTTTTTCCCATTGCCGAAACAACAACTAACACGTCCTCATAACCCACTTGTTGCAAAACGTCGTAAACGTTTCTGATACCGGCTGCATCTTTTACCGATGCACCTCCAAATTTGAATACCCTCATTTTAATTCAGATTTTTGATTTCGAATTTTTGAACTTTTCCTAAAACGAAATCACATTATAACTTTTAATTTTTTAATTTGTTTTTTACAAAATAGTCGATACCTGATTCGTCCATTTGCGCCACGCGCCATTCATCAAATACTTTAGCTCCTGAATTTTCGTAAAAATCGATTGCTGTTGTATTCCAGTCCAAAACAGCCCATTCGACTCTTCGAACATTGTCGATTTTGGCTTGTTTAATAATTTCAGAATACAACGCATATCCCAATCCGGTGCCACGCATACTGTCTTTTACGATTAAATCTTCCAAATGGATGGTTTTTCCTTTCCAAGTGGAATATCGGTAATAATACAAAGCAATACCAACAATTTGATTCTCAACTTCGGCAACAAAAACGTGAAACAATGGGTTTTGCCCAAAGCCGTCACGAACAAGATCTTCCTCGGTAATCAAAACAGCTTCGGGTTCTTTTTCGAATACAGCTAGCTCTTGGATTAATTCCAAAACGGCATGCATGTCTTCTTTTTCGCCTTTGCGTATTTTCATTTTATTTGGTATTATTGTTTTTGATTATATAAAAAACAGTCAAATAGTAACTTTTTTTTGTCAAATATGTAGCAAATATACAATACTGAAAAACTATCTAAGTGTTATTTTTTTCCTTTTCACAAAAAAAACGATATTTGTGACTTCAAATTAACTACATCGATTTCGTAATGGAAGAAAGAAACAAAACACTCGGAGAATTTATCATCGAAAACCAAAAAGCTTTTCAGTATTCTTCGGGGGAATTATCAAGAATTATCAATTCAATTCGCTTGGCAGCCAAAGTGGTTAATTATAAAGTAAACAAAGCGGGATTGGTAGATATTGTTGGGGCTGTTGGAGAACAAAATATTCAGGGAGAAGATCAGCAAAAGTTGGATGTGTATGCCAATGAAATTTTTATCCAAACCTTGATTAATCGTGAAATTGTGTGCGGCATCGCTTCGGAGGAAAATGATGATTTTATTACCGTTCAGGGAAGTGATAACAGCCACAACAACAAATATGTGCTTTTGATGGATCCGCTTGACGGTTCGTCTAACATTGATGTTAATGTTTCGGTTGGAACTATTTTTTCGGTTTACAGAAGAGTAACGCCAATAGGAACTCCTGTAACACTCGAAGATTTTCTGCAGCCTGGAACACAACAAGTTGCAGCCGGTTATGTGATTTACGGAACATCGACTATGCTTGTTTACACAACAGGACACGGCGTAAACGGCTTTACGCTGAATCCGGCAATTGGAACATTTTACCTTTCGCATCCCAACATGAAATTCTCCGAAAACGGAAATATTTATTCAATTAACGAAGGAAATTATGTTCATTTTCCGCAAGGGGTGAAAGATTATATAAAATATTGTCAGCTCGAAGAAGAAGATCGTCCGTACACTTCCCGCTACATTGGAAGCCTTGTTGCTGATATTCATAGGAATATGATTAAGGGCGGAATTTATATTTACCCAACAAGCTCCAAAGCTCCAAAAGGGAAATTGAGATTGTTGTATGAGTGCAATCCGATGGCTTTTATAGTGGAGCAGGCGGGAGGGAAGGCTTCAGACGGCTTCGATCGTATTATGGAAATTCAGCCAACGGAACTACATCAGCGGGTGCCTTTCTTTTGCGGAAGCGTAAAAATGGTCGAAAAGGCTGAAGAATTTATGCTTAAAGCAAAATAGAGTAAATAATGTGAATCAAGAGTTAAAATAAAAATCTGTTATTCTTTAGATTAGACCTAACAGGTTTTTAAAACCTGTTAGGTCTCTACTAGAAACCAAAAAGTTATATATTCAACCCTTGATTCGCATAAATAGTAAACCATCACTAAACCAAATAATAAACCACCAAAAAAGCTCTCGTTTCTGAGAGCTTTTTTATTTGTGTCTGCGAAAGTCTGCGAAGTCTGCGTGAATAAAATTAGCACGCAGACTTCGCAGACTTTTATTTATACATATTTTTCATTTCGTAGAGAAAAGTTTCTTCATCGACTCCCATATCGACTAATTTTAAAGCTTTGTTGACAATGTAATTCACATTTCCAGGTGTAAAACCCAGAGCCAGAGCAAATTTAATTAATAAGTGCTCTTGTAAATCGCCCAATTGATGGTCACGATGTACGATTCTCGCTAGTTTGTAGAGTGCTTCGAGCCTTTCTATATATAAGTAGGGAGCGTTGATTTGATATTTCGACGGATCTTTTAAAATTTCTTTATATTCTTCATCAGAAATTTGAAGTGAGGTTGCTAATTTATCCAGGAATCTTTGTTCTTCTTCAGTTATGTTTCCGCCTGCGTGAGCTACACGTACAATAGCTGAAAAATGGCCTCTGGCTCTTTGGATGTTTTCGCTGTTGAATAAATCTGAGAAAGGCATAATTTTGGTGTTTAAGGTTTGATATAAAGATAGTTAAAATTTTTAGGAACAAAATCAGTTTTACTTATTTTTTTGAGCATTTTGCAGTTTTTTTTAATCAGATTTAACCTTTAAAAAATCAGGTAATAAATTTGTTTATTTGCTTCAATTTTGTTTTTTATCCCGAAGGATTTATTTCAAAAAAAATAGAAAAAAACTGGTATGTGAAATTATATTTAAGTAAAAATAAACCACATAGAGGCATAGATTTAATAACAAATCGGTAAAGAAAGAATAGAAATAAGACTGTTTTCCACATAGTTTGACTATGTGAAGAGTAAAACGAATACCAAATTCTTTTTAAATTCTATGATTTCTATGGTTCTATGTGGTTAAGAATAATTACACGCAGCGGTTAGTGTAATTCATTGCATTACGTGTTTTGTATAATCGGTATAAATCGTAAGTTTACAACCCCATATCAATTTACTATTTATGATGTCTGAATTTTTGATTTATTTCCAGATTGGTTTGAAACACGTATTGAATATTCATGCCTACGACCATGTTTTGTTTTTGATTGCTTTGTCTGTTCCGTTCTCTTTTGCCGATTGGAAAAGGATTTTGCTTTTGGTTACAATGTTTACTTTGGGACATACAACGGCCTTGTTCCTTTCTGTTTTTGGAATTATTACTGTCAAAGTGAATGTTGTCGAATTACTCATCCCGATTACAATATTGATAACGGCGCTTTATAATTTGTTTACAGCCGGTAAATCAAGCAAAAACGGAAATGTCAATTTGGTTTTTATAATAACGCTTTTCTTTGGAATTATCCACGGATTAGGGTTTTCAAATTATTTCAAAACGATAATGGGCGGAAGTGCGTCCTCAAAATTATTGCCCATGGGCGAATTTGCATTAGGTATTGAAGCGGCACAAATTACGGTAGTGGTTGTGGTTTTGATTTTGTCGTATATTGTGCAAACGGTGTTTCGTTTTTCAAAACGAGATTGGTCATTGGTAATGTCAGCGTTTATAATTGGAGTGGTTTTACCAATGATATTGGAAAGTGAAATTTGGAAAAGCTATTGATTTATGGAAAAAATAAAATTAAATAAATACGATAAAGCGTATCTTAGGATTGCCACAGAATGGGGTTTGTTGTCCTATTGCAAAAGAAAACAAGTTGGGGCAATTATCGTAAAAGACCGAATGATAATTTCGGACGGATACAATGGAACGCCCTCTGGATTTGAAAATTGCTGTGAAGATGAAGACGGTTTGACGCGTTGGGATGTTTTGCATGCCGAAGCCAATGCTATTTTGAAAGTAGCTCGTTCCACACAATCCTGCGAAGGAGCGACTTTGTATATCACGCTTTCGCCTTGCAAGGAATGTAGTAAACTGATTCATCAGTCAGGAATAAAAAGAGTGGTGTATCACAATGGATACCGCGACGATTCGGGATTGCAATTTTTAATAAAAGCCGGCATAGAAGTAGAGCATATTCCTGTTTTGGAAGATTAGAAAATCAGTGCTAGTTTAAGATTTTGGAGCAGAAAGATTTGGTGTTTTAGGAGAGATGGGTCCCGCTTTTCGCTATATCTTTTCCTTTTTAAAGAAAAAAGGAAAAGGATGCCGCTTCAATCGGGGCTAAAGAGAGAGAGATTTGCTTCGTCAGTTCGCTAGCAAAGTTTTGCACTGAATTCTTAGCGACTCAGCGACTTTGCGAGAAAACAAAAGGTTAATTTTAATGATATTGCGCTATCGACGGGTATCATTTTTGCTATCATTAAAAAAAAAATCGAACTAAGATTCGAAAAAAAATGAAATTCGACAACAAATATTTACCCATAGTTATTGGTGGCATTTTTGCCCTTGGTGTTTTGATTGGCAGCTTGTCTTCCCCTTCTTCGACTAACTCCTTTTTGTCCAAAAGAAATACCAAAGAAAAACTCAACAAACTAATTGATTTCATTGACAGCGAATATGTCGATGATGTCAATACCGATTCTATTGTGAGTCTTACGGTAAATAGTATTTTGGCAAAATTAGATCCGCATTCCGTTTATATTCCACCAAGTGAACAAGCCGAAATTGCCGAGACCATGAAAGGCGATTTTGTGGGAATCGGAATCAATTTTTATATGCACAATGACTCGGTTGCAGTTATCAATCCGGTAAAAAACGGGCCTTCGGCAAAAGCTGGAATCAAAGCCGGAGATCGGATTTTGTATGCAGGTAAAACCAAATTATATGGGCGAAAATTGCCCAACGACAGTTTGTTTGCCAAGCTAAAAGGAGAAGTAGGTTCAAAAATCGAATTGACGGTCTATCGAAAAGCGGAACGCAAAAAGATGAAAATAACCATAAAAAGGGATGTTATTCCGCTAAAAAGCGTTGACGTTGCCTTGCGTTTGGATAATACAACCGGTTACATCAAGATTAATCGTTTTGCCGAAACCACTTTCGATGAGTTTCATAAAGCATTGATTTCGTTAAAAAAACAAGGGATTAAATCACTTGTGGTCGATCTTCGTGACAACGGTGGTGGTTATATGGAAGAAGCCATCGCGATTGCGGATGAGTTTTTGAAAGACAAAGAGTTAATAGTTTTTACAAAAAGCACAAAAGAGCCTACCGAAAAAACCTATGCAACCGCAGAAGGTGATTTTGAAACTGGAAGTTTATTTGTTTTGATTAACGAAAACAGCGCCTCAGCAAGTGAAATTTTAGCAGGAGCTATTCAGGATAATGATCGCGGAACGGTTGTGGGACGACGCTCTTTTGGAAAAGGTTTGGTACAGCGTGAAATGGATTTCAAGGATGGTTCGGCTGTACGATTAACCATTGCAAGATATTATACCCCAACGGGAAGATGTATTCAAAAGTCCTATGCCAAAGGCGGTAATGAGGAATATTTTAAAGAATCGGATTCTCGTTTTTTGCACGGAGAACTTTATAAAAAAGACAGCATAAAAGTGGTTGATTCATTAAAGTTTAAAACAAAAAAAGGGAAAATCGTTTACGGTGGTGGTGGAATTATTCCTGATGTTTTCGTGCCTTTGGAAGCGGAACACGGTGTAGAAAATGTTTCGTATTTATTGCAGTCCGGAATTGTGGGGCATTTTGTTTTTGAAGAATTGGATAAAAAAAGAAAGGTGTTTACAAAATTGACTTTCGAACAATTTAAAACAAAAATAAACGAAACGGATTTGTACTTTACTGCTTTTCAAAAATACTTGACCAAAAACGGGTTAAAAATTGACTTAGCTAACTATAAACCATTGGTGAAACGCTATGTCAATGCTGAATTCGCAAGACAGTTATACGGCGATGTTTATTATTATCAAATGGTTTTGAAAGACGACACCATGATAAAAGCGGTTTTGAAGGAGGAAGCAAAACTAAAAGATTTAAAGTAAATTCGCTAAGTTGTCTTTTTTTGTTTAAAGTTTAAAGTTTAAAGTTTAAAGTTTAAAGTTTAAAACGAATAAACGAATAAACGAATAAACGAATAAACGAATAAACGAATAAACGAATTTGCTATTTATTTTCGAATACTATCATGGGAATGGGTTTGTGCCCCATCATTCCACAAAGTCAGTAAATCAGTAGCAACAGCGGCTCCACTGCCAGCTGCAATCGTGAGTTGACTTCTCCAGCCCGCAAGAGTCCCAATAACATAAATGCCATCAGTGACTTTATGGTCGTTATTTTTGAGTTGGATTCTTTGTTTTTCGGGAAGTGCTTTTTTATGAGGTTCGACGTATTGCATTAAACCTTCGATAGCAAAAGTATTGGCAGAGCCAATACCAACTACAATGTTAGCTGTTTTGTAGCTGTTTTTATTTGTGAAAACAGTAAAATCTGGATATTCTCCTTCGATTTTTAATACTTTTTCTTCAGGAATTTGAATAATATGGGGATAAGTATTGTGCAAATGTTCAACACTTTCATTTAACAATTCAGAACCTAATTTTCCCGGAGGAATTCCATAGGCATTGTTGAAAATGGCTTCCTGAAGCGATGAAGTCTTTTGATGGGTGAAAATCCCTATTTTCTTAGACGAAACAAATGCTTTGTTTTTGGCAGAACCCAACACCATGGCGCATGATACGCCCGAAACGCCACCGCCTATGATTAATACATCAAACACGGTTATGCTTTGTCATTCATTTTTTCAACTATTTTTTTAGACATTCTAAAAATTAGAAGAATTAAAACGGCACAAAATGAAGCGACAACACCAACAAACGCAATCATACTGTCCCCTTTGAATGGATTTTGAAAATCAATTAAGGTAATGTTGAAAATAAGAAGCGCAACTGCCAAAAGCACTAAAATGTTAGTGAAAATTTTCATAGGTTTAAAGTTTTTAAATAGGTTAAAGATTCTTTAGAGTCAAAAATTTCAAATTATATTGGCTAAAAACGAAGCCGTAATCTTTAACACATAAATATTTAGGGGGTAAAATTATGATTTTTTTTATTAGAGAAACAAACCTTTAACATTAGCGGCAAATAATTTAACAGCTATCGCCAACAGAACCACGCCAAAAGTCTTACGAATTACTCCAAGTCCATTTTGTCCGAGCATTTTTTCAATTTTTCCAGATGATTTCAAAACAATGTAAACCAATATAATGTTGAGCAGAATGGCAATTACAATATTTAGAGTGTGAAATTGGGAACGTAGCGAAAGTAAAGTGGTCATTGTTCCCGCGCCGGCAATCAAAGGGAATGCTAGTGGTACAATCGAGGCGGAGCTCGCTTCTTCGTCCCGATAAATTCGGATGCCCAAAATCATTTCCAAAGCCAAAAAAAATAATACAAATGAACCCGCTACCGCAAAGGAATGTACATCGATTCCGATTAGACTTAAAAATTCTTCTCCAATAAATAAAAACAAAATCATTATCAATCCAGCCACCAAAGCCGCTTTTTCAGATTCAATGTGTCCGTGTTTGGCTCTTAATCCTACTATTATTGGGATAGAACCCACGATGTCGATTACTGCAAAAAGCACCATTCCTACAGTTATTATTTCTTTTAAATCAAAATTTGTCATGATTTGTTTGTTTTGATAAATAATTCAGTTTGCAAAAATACGCTTATTTTATATTTTTAACAAAAAGTATATTATTTGTTTGATTTACAACAGCAATTTCGTTGATGTATTTTTTTTGAACCATATAAGTCATTTAAGTTTTTTTGTTAATCTTTATAGAAGTATAATTTATAGAACTGTTATAAAGTGCGTAAAAGTTTCTGGTTATTTGCCTTTTATGGACTTAAGAGGTTTTGATGGTTAGAAAGCAAATTAACACATGTGAAAAGTAAAAACTTATAAGACTTATATGGTAAATAAATCGGGGAAGGATGTTTGAATTGTCGAATTTATGTAAGTAAAGTATTTGCAATGTGTTAATTAGCATAGTTCAGAGACTTAATATTTGGGAGTTTTTTTTATTTCTTGAATGTTTGTTTACCTTTGCAAAATGTTTCAATTAGGAAAAACCATAGTCTCAGAGGATATACTCGAAAAAGAATTTGTTTGTAATTTGTCAGCTTGCAAAGGAGCTTGTTGTGTCGATGGTGATGCAGGAGCGCCGTTAAGTTTGGCAGAAACAAAAATATTGGAGGATATATATCCAAAGGTTAAACCGTTTTTGAGAAAACAAGGAATTGAGGCTATCGAAGCCCAAGGAGTTTGGGTAAATGGTACCGATGGTGATCTTGAAACACCGTTAATTGACAATAAAGATTGTGCTTACGTTATTTTTGACGGGAAAACCGCACTTTGCGGAATTGAACAAGCCTACAATCAAGGTATAATAGATTGGAAAAAACCTGTTTCCTGTCATTTGTATCCGGTGAGAGTCAAAGATTTTAGCGAGTTTGCAGCAGTCAATTATGACCGATGGGATATTTGCGACGCAGCTTGTTCTTTGGGACAAGAACTCGAAGTTCCTGTTTATAAATTTGTCAAAGAAGCTCTTGTTCGTCGCTTTGGCGAAGATTGGTATATGGAACTGGAAAAAGTTGCCGAAGACTTAAAAAACGGTTTGTAAAAACTAAAAGTTAAACAACAATTCTTAATTTTTAAAAATCCTTTATTTATAGGAGTTGAAAACGATATAGAGTGATTAATATATTGTTAATCAGCTGTTTGTGTTTTTGATTGAAAAGCATTCCTAATTTAATTTTTTGTTAAAAACTAAGGTGTATTGTGAATAAGTTTGACTTTTAATAACCGCTTTATTTCCTAATCTTTGTATTTCACTTTTCTAGTGTATTTTAAGTATAAAATCAAAATAAATAAATAAAAATCAAATGTCTCAAATAGAACCTATTTTACAAGAAAATAAAAATCGTTTCGTAATTTTCCCAATAAAGCATCATGATATTTGGGAGAGATATAAAATGATGGAAGCTAGTTTTTGGACTGCTGAGGAAATTGACTTATCCCAGGATTTAAATGACTGGAATAATAAATTGAATGAAGACGAGCGTTATTTTATAAAACATATTCTTGCTTTTTTTGCGGCATCTGATGGAATTGTAAACGAAAATCTTGCTGAAAATTTTGTAAACGAGGTGCAGTATCCTGAGGCTAAATTTTTCTATGGTTTCCAAATTATGATGGAAAACATCCATAGTGAGACATATTCGCTTTTGATTGATACTTATGTAAAAGACGAAAACGAAAAATCTGATTTATTCAATGCGTTGGATGTTTTTCCGGCGATTAGAAAAAAAGCGGATTGGGCTTTAAAATGGATAGAATCTGATTCTTTTGCCGAAAGGCTTATTGCTTTTGCAGCAGTAGAAGGAATTTTCTTTTCGGGTGCATTTTGTTCTATTTATTGGTTAAAAAAACGTGGATTGATGCCAGGTTTGACTTTCTCCAATGAGCTGATTTCTCGTGACGAAGGTGTTCACTGTGATTTTGCAGTGCATTTGCATAATCATCATTTGGTAAATAAAGTGCCAAAAGAAAGAATAAGAAGCATTATCGTTGATGCTTTGGATATTGAAAGAGAATTTATCACTGAGTCACTTCCTGTAAGTTTGATAGGAATGAATGCAGGTTTAATGACGCAATACTTAGAGTTTGTTGCTGATAGATTGTTGGTGGAATTAGGTTGTAACAGAGAATACAATGTTTCCAATCCATTTGATTTTATGGATATGATTTCGCTTCAGGGGAAAACTAATTTCTTTGAGAAAAAAGTTGCCGAATATCAAAAATCAGGAGTTAAAGTGACTGATAATAATGATTCCCAAAAAATTAGTTTCGACGCTGATTTTTAGAAAATATTTAAATTTTCAAATATTTCTACAGCTATTTGAAAGCAAAAAAATAACAATAATTATAATTAGATAGTTTTAGGGTTCCCCCAAATCTAAAAAACTAAGTTAATCTGCCTGAATAATTTCGGGCCAAATGACGGCATTTTGTTTCATTTCATTTTATGCGATGAAACAAAATATCGAGTTGGTTTATGGGTTGACCGTGAGTAAAAAATGAATTACGAATTCCTGCTATTCGTAAATCGCAATTCATTAAATTAAAAAAGGATAAAAGTATGTATGTAGTAAAAAGAGATGGCCACAAGGAGCCTGTAATGTTTGATAAAATTACAGAGAGAATCAAAAAGTTGTGTTACGGCTTGAACGAATTGGTAGATCCGGTTAAGGTTGCTATGCGTGTTATCGAAGGTTTATATGATGGCGTTTCTACATCTGAGCTTGATAATCTTGCTGCCGAAACTGCCGCTTCAATGACCATTGCACATCCTGATTATGCACAATTGGCCGCTCGTATTGCTATTTCAAATCTACATTCAAATACCAAAAAATCATTTTCTGAAACGATGGATGAGATGTTTCATTACATCAATCCAAGAACAGGAATGGAATCTCCATTATTAGCGACAGAAGTTCATAAAGTAATTATGGAGAATGCTGAATTTTTGGATTCGCATATTATTTACAATAGAGATTTTAACTATGATTATTTTGGATTTAAAACATTGGAACGTTCTTATTTGTTGAAAATAAACGGAAAAATTGTTGAGCGTCCACAGCATATGTTGATGCGTGTTTCTGTAGGGATTCACCTAGACGATTTAAAATCGGTGATGGAGACGTATGACTTAATGTCTAAAAAATATTTTACCCATGCAACGCCAACGTTGTTTAATGCAGGAACTCCAAAACCTCAAATGTCTTCTTGTTTCCTTTTGGCTATGCAGGATGACAGCATTGACGGTATTTATGATACTTTAAAACAAACAGCAAAAATCTCGCAATCTGCAGGAGGAGTAGGACTTTCTATACACAACGTTCGTGCAACAGGATCTTATATTCGTGGTACAAATGGTACTTCAAACGGTATTGTGCCAATGTTGAGAGTGTTTAATGACACGGCTCGTTATGTAGATCAAGGCGGAGGAAAACGTAAAGGTAGTTTTGCGGTTTATATTGAGCCTTGGCATGCTGATATTTTTGATTTTTTGGATTTAAAAAAGAATACCGGAAAAGAAGAAATGCGCGCCAGAGATTTATTCTTCGCTATGTGGACTTCGGATTTGTTTATGAAACGCGTGCAGGAAGATTCTACTTGGACTTTGATGTGTCCTAACGAATGTCCTGGTTTGTATGATGTGTATGGTGAAGAATTTGAAAAACTATACATTTCTTATGAAGAAAAAGGAAAAGGTAGAAAAACCATCAAAGCGCGTGAATTATGGGAGAAAATCCTTGAGTCACAAATTGAGACAGGAACGCCTTATATGTTATACAAAGACGCTGCCAACAGAAAGTCAAACCAAAAAAATCTAGGAACTATTCGTTCTTCCAATTTATGTACAGAGATTTTGGAATACACATCGAGTGATGAGGTTGCGGTATGTAACTTGGCTTCTATTTCTCTGCCGATGTTTATTGAGAATGGAGCTTTTAATCACCAATTATTGTTTGATGTTACCAAACGTGTAACCCGTAACTTAAACAGAGTAATTGACAGAAACTATTATCCTGTAAAAGAAGCCGAAAATTCCAATATGCGTCACAGACCAGTTGGTCTTGGTGTACAAGGACTGGCTGATGCTTTTATCATGTTGCGTATGCCTTTTACAAGTGATGAAGCTAAAAAGTTAAATCAAGAAATATTCGAAACGCTTTACTTTGCTGCCTGTACCGCATCTATGGAAATGGCAATTGAAGAAGGACCTTATTCTACTTTCCAAGGTTCTCCAATGTCAAACGGAGAATTCCAACACAATTTGTGGGGATTGAAAGACGAAGAATTATCAGGAAGATGGGATTGGGCTTCGCTTAGAAAAGAAGTGGTGAAAAACGGTGTTCGTAACTCGTTATTGGTTGCGCCAATGCCTACTGCTTCAACTTCACAAATTTTAGGAAACAACGAAGCGTTTGAACCCTATACATCTAATATTTACACAAGACGCGTATTGTCTGGTGAATTTATTGTAGTAAACAAACATTTGTTAAATGATTTAGTGAAATTAGGATTGTGGAATGATGATTTGAAACAAGAAATCATGCGTCACAACGGATCGGTTCAAAATATTGACATCATCCCGCAAGATCTGAAAGAATTGTACAAAACCGTTTGGGAAATGTCTATGAAAGATATTATTGATATGTCTCGCCAAAGAGGATATTTTGTAGATCAATCGCAATCATTGAACTTGTTTATGCAAGATGCCAATTATTCGAAACTGACTTCAATGCATTTCTACGCTTGGCAATCTGGTTTGAAAACAGGAATGTATTATTTGAGAACCAAAGCTGCTGTTGATGCAATTAAGTTCACCTTGAACAATGATAAAAAAGAAAAAGAGGTTGTACCAACAGAATCTATCGATGTTGAAGATTTCAAAGCGATGTTACTTAAAGCACAAGCTGCAGATCCTGAAGATTGCGAAATGTGTGGGTCTTAATCAGAAAATAGAAAATAGAATAAAGAGAAACAGCTATCGTAATGGTAGCTGTTTTTTGTTTGATGGGTTTTTAATGATTTTACCTACAATAATTAAATTTGTCTAAATTTGTGAGATTTAATACTAATAAAGTTATTATGGAGATTTCTAAAGATGTAAAGATAGAATCGTTTCGTAATATTTTAGTTGAATCACAACAAGGTAACAAGAACAAAATAAAATTCATGATGAAAATATTTTTCTGCTTATTTGGGTTGATTGCAATCGTTTCATTTAGTCAAAAGGACGATTTGTTTTTAGACGGTGAATCTTTTTTGTTGGGAACTGTTTCCGATTATATGGGAAGAAAAGTCTTTACAAATGAAAATGATAAAATTGAACAGTATGGATTTTATGAAAAAAGTTTAGTAGATAAAATATGTTCTTTGTTAGTCGGTAAATATGATGATTTATTAATTAAAAAGATAGAAACCACTGGTGATAGGAAAATTTGTTCTAAGAAGCTGGCTGAGAAAATTAATGCGAGTTATACTTATTACAAGTCAGGGATAATACAAAATAATGAGCCTGTTTTTTATGGACAATTGCAAACGAATATTTTAACAACAGAACTACAAAAAATATCGTTTATAGTTGGCGCATATTCAAGGTTTGGAAGTCACGAAAACGAAAGATATTGTATTCGATTATATAATTCAATGGGGCATTTTAGTGTATGTAAAAAAATACTTAAAGAATTAAAATGTGAAAAGATTGAAGTTAAAATTATTGAAAACATTCCTGTAAATCAACTTGTTTATTTCGAGCCTAGCAAAAAACTGATGGAATATTTAGTTAATTATGCCTATTTGAGGAATCAAATTGAAGAAGATGAGAAGAAAACGTTTAAGGAATTGAGCGAAAAATATAGATAAAGAAAATAACTTCCCAGCTGGTGTGAGCTCAACGTCATTAATTTAAGTTTTTTGTTTTCTCGAAAAGACGCCAAGACGCCAAGAATTCGGTGCAAAGCTTTGCGTCTTTGCGCCTTAGCGAGAGCAATATTTAGAAAAAGCTTATCAAGAAATCCTTTTGATGAAAATCTTAAAATAAAATGTATTTTTGGTTGTTTTAAATCTAAAATCATAATCCGTAACCCGAGAGCTTTGCTCGAATTGGCGAAGCAATCTACAATCAGAAATAACAATGAACTGGGAACAATTATTATCACTAAAAAGACAAGGAGATACAGGTAAACGATTGAGAATCGAACAGGATGAAACTCGTTTGGGATTTGAAGTCGATTATGACCGAATCATTTTCTCCTCGGCTTTCAGAAGTTTGCAAGACAAAACACAAGTGATTCCGCTTTCCAAAACCGATTTTGTGCACACGAGATTGACGCACAGTCTCGAGGTTTCGGTAGTGGGACGTTCTCTAGGAAGATTAGTCGGGAAAAAAATACTGGAAAAATATCCTTATTTACAGGAAGTGCACGGTTACCAAATGAATGATTTTGGAGCTATTGTTGCTGCCGCATCTTTGGCGCACGACATTGGTAATCCGCCTTTTGGACATTCTGGGGAAAAAGCCATTGGGGAATATTTTTCGATTGGAAATGGATTGAAGTATAAAGAACTTTTGTCGGCCAAAGAATGGCAGGATTTGGTTGATTTTGAAGGAAATGCCAATGGTTTTTCGGTATTGAACAGTTCGCGTCCTGGTGTTGAAGGAGGAATCAGACTTTCCTACGCAACTCTTGGTGCCTTCATGAAATACCCGAAAGAGAGTTTGCCAAAAAAACCAACCAAAAACATAGCCGATAAAAAGTATGGTTTTTTTCAAACTGACAAAAATTTCTTTAAGGAGGTAGCTTCGGATATGGGAATGATAGCCAATAAAAAAGGAGATGACATTGGCTTTGAGCGACATCCGCTTGCTTATCTTGTTGAAGCTGCCGATGATATTTGTTATACGATAATTGACTTTGAAGACGGAATCAATTTGGGATTGGTTTCTGAGGATTTTGCCTTGGAATATTTAATCAAATTAGTAAAAGACAGTATCGATACTTCGAAATACAAAACATTAGAAACCAAAGAAGACCGAATTAGTTATTTAAGGGCGCTGGCTATCGGAAGTTTGATAAATGATGCCGTAAAGGTTTTTGTAGAAAATGAAGAGGCAATTCTGAAAGGAGAATTTCCTTTTGCCCTAACAGATAAAAGTAAGTACAAAGCCCAAATGGACGATATCATAAAGATTAGCGTAAAGAATATTTACCAAAGTCGCGAAGTGGTCGAAAAGGAATTGGTTGGTTACCAGATTATACAAACGTTATTGGATAAATTTGTAACGGCATACAACAATAAATTTGATGGTAAGATGTCCAATTATGATAATCTCGTGCTGAAAATGCTACCCGAAAAGCATCATTTGGAAAAAGAAAATCTCTATGAAAGACTGCTTCATATTTGTCACTTCGTTTCTATGCTGACTGATGGAAATGCTTTATTGATTTACAGAACTATTACAGCGGCAAAGAATTAGATAAAACCAGAAACCGAGTTGGTTTTTTTCACGCAGAGTTCGCAGATTATTGCAGATTTTTTAATTTACAAAAAGAAAAATTCGCGCTAACCCCGATTGCTCAATGTCATTAAGTTAAGCTTTTTGTTTTCTCGCAAAGGCGCAAAGAATTCGGTGCGAAACTTTGCGTCTTGGCGCCTTTGCGAGAGCTATATTTAGAAAAATCTTATCGAGAAATCCTTAACTTAATGACATTGCCCGATTGCTATCGGGGTTAAAAGCTTATTGCCTAAAGCTTATTGCTTATTGCTGTTAAAAAACATATTCAAACCCGATGCCTAAAATTTGTTTTAACTGAACTTTGGAACCTTCGTTAATTTTTACACCATTTTCTTCCTTGATAACATCGATATCTTCGTCGTAAACCAAATTCAGGCCAATGTTTGATTTGATGTAATCGTTTACTTTTAAATCGGCATATAATTGCCAGTCAACATCAATATTCCCAAAGTTATGAAGATAATCTGTGTACAAAGTCAGACGGTTTTTTAAGATAACGTTGTTGATGATTTCTCTTTCCAAATAAGAAGTTGCTAAGATTCCTAGCTCGGTTTTTGACTTTTTCCCTTTGGAAATCAAATTTCCGCTTGCGTCATAAACTGCTTTTTGTACACCATAAGCACCCGCATTTGCCAATTTTTGATCAAGTACCATTGTGCTTTTTAATGTTAATGGCGACAGGTAAGCGTTGAGTTTTTCGGGCTTATTGATATATTCCGAACCAACTCCCAGGAAGACGTATGCCGGCGCAAAGGGTCTTGAAATTGGGTCTGTGGTATTAGGATATTTATAACCGTCTGTGAATTGCGTATTGAAGTTTAATTTGCCCGAATGATACCAATTGGACGTAGGGTTTGTTCTATAGCCATAGGTAGAGTTTAGTCTTAAAACGTCCTCTGTTTTTCGAACTTCAATCCCTTCCTGTTTGTTCATACCATAACGACAAATAAGCTCGGTCGCCCAAACTTGGTTGTCGTCTTTGTAATCCCATTTAAACTGTCCGCGTACCAATCCCGATATTGCGCTGGTTCCCCCTGCGCTCCAATTTACAAAGGCCATTTCTGAAACATCGAGTCCAACTACACTTTTGCTTGACCAATACGAAATAGTGTCTGGTTTTGAAGTTATGATGGTTGTAAGCGCCTGGTCAATTTTGTTTGCATTTATGTTATCTGTTTTGCTGGTTATTATTCTGATTTGTGCGAAACCATTCAAGGAAAATAGTAAAAAGATAATTGCAATTAGTTTGTTTAAAGAATCCATAATTGGCTAAGTATTTTGGGACGGCAAATTAATTAATTTCAATAACGTGAGAAAATTATTTCCAGACTATCAACGGAAATTCCACAATTTTGTTGTAGTTCATCAACAGAACCCTGTTCAATAAATGTGTCGGGGATTCCCAGAAGCTGTATTTTGGAGGTATAGTGATGTGTTGCAGCAAATTCCAGGATTGCACTTCCAAAGCCTCCTTTTATAACTCCGTCTTCTATTGTTATAATACTTTCGAATTGTCTAAAAATAGTATGGAGCTCTTTTTCATCCAATGGTTTAACAAAGGCAAAATCATAGTGGGCAAAATTTTGAGGGTTTTCTATTTTGGCAAGAGCCAAAATAACGTTATTGCCTATTGCGCCAGTTGATAATATTGCCGTTTTTGAACCGTTCTTTAAAAGTTTTGCTTTCCCGATTTCTATTTTTTCGTATTTCCCGAAATGTATTTTTTTCCAATCGTTGATGATGCCTCTGCCTCGGGGGTATCTTATGGCAATAGGATGTTCCAGACCTAATTGTGCAGTATATAAAATATTTTGAAGTTCAATTTCGTTCAACGGCGCATAAACAATCATATTAGGAATACAGCGCAGGTAAGCTAAATCAAAAACACCGTGATGTGTCGCGCCGTCTTCTCCTACCAAACCGGCTCTGTCCAAACAAAAAATGACGGTTAAGTTTTGCAAAGCCACATCGTGGATCACTTGGTCGTAAGCGCGCTGAAGAAAAGTAGAATAAATATTGCAAAAAACAATCATTCCTTGAGTAGCCATTCCAGCCGATAGTGTAACGGCGTGTTGTTCGGCAATTCCTACGTCAAAAGCGCGTTTCGGGAACGCTTCCATCATGAATTTTAAGGAACTTCCCGAAGGCATTGCAGGAGTGATTCCGATAATTTTTTCATTTTTTTGTGCCAAATCCAAAATGGTCAATCCAAAAACGTCCTGGTATTTTGGAGGCAGATGTTCCTCCTGTTTTGGAATAATTTCACCTGTAGTTGCGTCAAATTTTCCAGGAGCGTGATACTTTACCTGATTTTCTTCAGCTTGTTGTAACCCTTTGCCTTTGGTGGTAATAAGGTGTAAAAACTTCGGGCCTTTTATTTTTTTTAAGCGATTCAGTTCTTTTATCACTGCAAAAATATCATTACCGTCAATTGGTCCCGAATAATTGAAATTCAGTGATCGAATCATGTTATTTTGCCTCGGGTTTTTACCTTCTTTTACGGAAGTGAAATATTTTTTCAAAGCACCTACACTAGGGTCAATTCCGATGGAGTTGTCGTTGAGGATTACCAATAAATTAGCATCGGTCACTCCAGCGTGGTTCAAGCCTTCAAATGCCATTCCCGAAGCTATCGAAGCATCGCCGATAATAGCTATATGCTGTTTGCCTAAATCTCCTTTTAATTGTGATGCAATAGCCATTCCCAGAGCTGCTGAAATGGAAGTAGAAGAGTGGCCTACGCCAAAAGTGTCATAAATACTTTCGCTTCTTCTCGGGAAACCAGAAATACCGTTCAATTGGCGGTTGGTGTGAAAAACAGTTCTTCTTTCAGTCAATATTTTATGTCCGTAAGCCTGATGGCCAACATCCCAAACCAATAAATCTTCGGGGGTATTGAAAACGTAATGCAATGCAATCGTAAGTTCCACTACACCCAAACTAGCACCAAGATGACCTTCTTTGGTGGCGACAATGTTGATTATGAAATCGCGTAATTCCTGAGCCAATTGTGGAAGTTGTGCTTCGTCAAGTTGGCGTAAATCGTTTGGGTTATTGATGTTTTGCAGTAAATTCTTGGTCATATGGCAAAGGTACGAATTGAATTCTTATTTTTGTTCTATGGAAAACCTTTTCACAGACGAATATTTTATGAAAAAAGCTTTGCAGGAAGCCGAAGTGGCTTTTGAAAAAGGCGAAATTCCTGTGGGAGCTGTTATTGTTGTTGCAGACAAAATCATTGCAAGAAGTCATAATCTGACCGAAATGCTCAATGATGTTACAGCACACGCCGAAATGCAATCCATAACTGCTGCTGCCAATTTCCTTGGCGGAAAATACCTCAAAGATTGTACTTTATATGTGACTTTGGAACCATGCCAAATGTGTGCGGGAGCTTTGTACTGGAGTCAGATTTCTAAAATTGTTTATGGAGCAAATGATGAACATCGTGGTTTTACGAAAATGGGGACACAGCTACATCCCAAAACGGTTGTGGTTTCCGGGGTGATGGCAAATGAAGCCGCCGATTTGATGAAACGTTTTTTTAAGGAAAGACGCAAATGATTTTTTCTCGAGAAGGAATAAAGTTTGAAATCAATTTCTTTGCGTCTCTGCGTCTTTGCGGGAGTTACATTTAGAAATTCTTATTAAAAGATATTTTGAATTTTGTCTAACGTGTAATCTGTTTTCTGCCATCTGCAACCTATTTCCTTGCTGACAAATAAACTCCAACCAAAATGATAAAAGCACCAATACATTGAACAAATGTCAATATTTCATTGTCTAATAATCCCCAAAAGAAAGCAACAATCGGAATCAAATAAGTAACTGATGTCGCAAAAACAGGTGACGAAATCTGTATTAATTTAAAGAAAATAATATTGGCAATTCCGGTTCCAATCACTCCCAGAATTAATATGAACCAAAGGGAATGCTGTACTTTTTCCACATGAACCACATCAAAAAAGTCGGTAAAAAACAGAATGCCTAAAGCTGGAAACAATAAGACCAAAAAATTCCCTGTTGTAATGCTCAAAGAAGGCAAATCTGATAAATATCTTTTAATTAAATTGACATTCGTTGCATAACAGATAGAAGCTATCAAGACCAAAATGGCATAATAGTAATTTTGTTCGGGATGATTGGCTGCTCCGTCAAAAACCAAAAGCAAACTCCCGAAAAGCCCAATAATTACACCCCAAATCTGACTTTTTCTGAAGGTAATCCCAAAAAAAGCCGCTCCTAAAATAAGTGTATTCAGCGGAGTCAAGGAGTTTAGAATGGCGGTTATCGAACTGTCAATTTCAGTTTCGGCAATTGAAAAAAGATATGCAGGAATAAATGTCCCGAACATAGCCGTCAATGCTATATATTTCCATTGATGAAGCGGAATTTTGACCAAACTTTTAAACCCAATCAAAAGCAGAAAAACAGCCGCGAAAATAATACGCAATGAGCCTAATTGAAAAGCGGTCAATCCAACCAATCCTTTTTTTATCAGTATGAAAGAACTTCCCCAAATTAAGGACAGAACTAATAAATAAACCCACTTCAACTGCTTTGTCATCATAAATGCCATTTTGATGCAAAATTGTAAAAATTTTAAAAACTTCCGTTCCTTTTTTCATTAATTTTGCAAATAATTAGAATGAACTAAATCAACTAAAATAATAGCATAATGAATTTTACTAAATCAATAGCAATTATAGCGCTTTCAGGATTGCTTTTCGCAAGCTGTAAGGATAACAAAGCTGAGTTAAAAACTGAAGCAACTTCAACTGAAGCAGCTGCCCCAAAAGTTAAAAAAGTAATTGCTCCCGAGAATTTACAAACGGCAAGTTTTACTATCGAAGGAATGACTTGTGCCATTGGTTGTGCCAAAACAATTCAGGACGAATTAACCGCTCTTGATGGTGTACAGGAAGCCAAAGTAGATTTTGACAAAAAACTGGCAACAGTAACTTTTGACAAAACGGTTCAAACTCCAGAAAGCTTAACTAAAGTTGTTCAGGATACAGGTGACGGAAAAACATATAAGGTTTCTAATATGAAGTCTTAAGAAGAAGTGGTTAGTACTTAGTGATTAGACCTTAGTTTGGCTAACTCTATAACAAAACTAAAAGCTGAATAATTATAAAAACAGAAAAGCATTCGTTTTTGACGAATGCTTTTTTGTTTTCTATATACTAATCATTAGCAAAATCACTTCCACTTCAAGGTTTCCATCAGGCGTTGCATGTCGTTTTTGACATAACTTACCGCTGGCATGATGGAATCAAAATTGGGTTTAGCATAAAAATAAACAGAGCCCGTAACAAAATGTTTAACACTGTCGGTTACATAAAACTGGGAATTGGTTGCCGCATTTCCATCTACCTGATAAAACATTCCGTATACTTTTTTCTCAGGATTTATATAAGGCTGCTCCAAAATATCATCGGCTTTGATTACGTGTTCGTAAGTTAATTTTTGGGCATCCCTAAGTAACTGCTTCATATTGTTGTTTACCGGTTTGTATGTCAGGTAAATGGTTGCTTTCATCTTTGGGTAGGTTATCGAATAGCCGCAATCCTTATCTTCCTTTACTATTGCTTTAGAATTTTGGTCAAATTCAAAAGGGCAATGACTTTTAAAAGTAACATATTCTGCTTCGGGGTAATCCAGCCTTAAATAGCTGGCGGGTTTTGGTAAAACATCCTTTTTACAACTTATTACCGTAAATAATAGTGTAAAAAAAAGTGCTAAGGCCGTAATTTTTTTTAACATTTTGAAAATTTAATTTTTATAATGACTTTACTATTCCCCTCCTCTGGAGGGGGCAGGGGGTGGTCTCATTCAAGCGTTACTTTAATTTGTTTGATGCGTTTTTGATCGGCTGATTCGATGACAAACGTACAGTTTTCAAAAACTATTTTCTGTCCTTTTTTGGGAAAATTGCCCAAAATCTCAAGAATAAGTCCAGCCAAAGTTTCTGCTTCTCCTTTTCGTTCTTCAAATAAATTTTCGTCTACATCAATAATCCTGTAGAAATCTTTCAGGTTTATTTTGCCTTCAAAAATATAATTTTTATCGTCAATTTTGGAAAAATTTACCTGAGCATCGTCGTATTCATCACTTATTTCACCCACGATTTCCTCGATAACATCCTCAAGAGAAACCAATCCAGATGTTCCGCCATATTCATCAACCACAATTGCCAAATGGCTTTTCATGCTCTGAAAATCTTTGAGCAAATCGTCCAATTTTTTGTTTTCGGGAACAAAAAAAGGTTCGCGCAATAAGGTTGTCCAATCAAATTCTGTGTTATTAATATACGGAAGTAAATCTTTGACAAACAAAACACCTTCAATCTGATCAATATTGTCTCTGTAAACAGGGATTCTTGAAAAACCTTTTTCGATGATTTTTGAATAAATTTCGGTAAAAGTTTCAGAAATTTCCAAAGCAAAAATATCGATCCTCGGACTCATAACCTGTTTGGTATCTGTGTTCCCAAAAGAAACGATTCCTTCCAGGATTTTTTGTTCTTCGGTAGAAGTTTCGTCGGTAGCGGTCAATTCTAGAGCTTGAGATAATTGATCTATCGAGAAGTTTGACTTTTGCTTTGCTAATTTATTTTGCAAAAAAAGTGTTATCGAACGCATAGGAATACTTACTGGTGACAATATTTTGTCCAGTCCCGAAACAGGATAAGCAATCAGTTGGGCAAATTTTATGTTATTGCGGCTGGCATAAACTTTTGGCAGTACTTCGCCAAAAAGCAATAGCAGGAAAGTAACCAGAATCACTTCGGTTATAAATTTTAAAACAGGAGATTGTATCGCGCCAAAAAGATCTTTTCCAACAAAAGAAAAAAGAATAACTACCGCGATGTTAATGAAATTGTTGGCTACGAGTAAGGTTGCCAGAAGTTTTTTTGGTTTTTCCAAAAGGTTGGCAATTATCTTTCCTTTCGAATTATTTTTTTGGATGGAATCTTCTAAATCTTTTTGTGATAAAGAAAACAATGCAACTTCGGCACCAGCTACTATTGCGGAGCAAAAAAGCAAAATGATAATCCCAATAAAACCAAATACTAAAGTAAAATCAACTTGAGAAGCAATCTCTAAACTGGGCTCTGGGTCCAAATTCGTATAAATTAGTTAAACAATTAAAACGGCAAGTCGTTGATAGGCAAGTCGTTATTTTGAGGGTCAAAGTTAGTGTTTTTTGGGGATTCTGATGAATTTATTGTTTTATGGCTTTCAGTGTCTTTTTTGGTGTTCAAAAAAGTAAATTCGGTTACCTGAATTTCTGTGGTATGTTTGATAGAGCCGTCTTCGGCTTGCCATTGTCTTGATTTTATTCTTCCCTCGACATAAATTTTATCTCCTTTAGAAAGATATTTTTCACAAATTTCGGCTGCTTTGTTACGCACGACCAAGTTGTGCCATTCTGTAGAAGTAATTTTTTCGTTGGTTGTTTTGTTAACATAAACCTCGTTTGTCGCCAATTGAAATCTGCCGATACAGTTTCCTCCTTCAAAATAATGCATTTTGACATCGTCGCCAAGATGCCCAATAAGCATAACTTTATTCAATGTTCCGTTCATGATTTGGTGGTATTTCTATCAAAGATACGTTATTTTTTGAAAACTATTTTGGCATTGTTTTTTCGCTTTAGGTTTTCACCGCAAACTTGTCATGCTGTAAGCATCTCCGTCGCTAAATCCACACGCTTAGTCCATTTTCTCATAGAGTTACTTGCGGAGATGCTTACAGCATGACAATGTTGGGTTTACTTTTTCCTAACCGAAAACTCAAAATTTCCAGCACCCAACAAACCATCACCACTGACTCCTTCGATATTACCAAGAAACGCTGTATTTATATCCGAACAGAAAAAATCTACTGTAGCTTCTCCTTGCTCATTAGTGATAATATCTGGTTTCCAGAATAAAGTATTGCGGTAATCTGGACTACTATCATTAATCGTCACCTCATCATAAATGGGCTCATAAAAGACTTTTTTGCCATAATAGCCTTTAATTGTTGCAATATTAAACTTTTCTAAAAGTTGAGCTTCGGTTAGCTGTTGATTTTTGTTATAATCTGGATAAGGTGGATGTCTAGGACAATTTATAATCCCATTGAGGCAAATATAATCAGGTTTTAATTTAGATAAACTATCAAGCTTCCCGATAAACTTATCCCGAAACACTAGCTTCTTTTTTGAGGTTATTAAAACTTCTTTTAATTTATTTACCCCCGGACGATCTGTTAAAGTTGGTGAAACTTCTGTTTTTGTTTCCAATATTGCTGGTATTGGATAAAGATTTGTCTTGATTTTGCGTTCTTTGTTGATTTCTTTAAATGAAAAGTCTTTGGTATCAATACGATAGTTGGATTCTGGAGGAGCCAATAATTTTATATAGCTATAGCCTCCTTCTCCTTTTTTTAAATCATTTGGGGTAACAGTAAAACCCCCCGATGCATCCGCCATCAAAAGGTCGGTTCCTTTGTGCTCATCGGCTGTAAATATAGTTATACCTTGCGGTTGTGGTTCTTTTGTTTTTGTATCCGCTTTTTTTAAATTGACTTTGGCTTTCAGATCATCAAAAACAATCGGTCTTATATTGCCCAATTCCTTTAAATTGGATTCTTCCCAAACATAACTTCTCCATCCTTGTGTGAGCAACAATATATTTAATGCCTCTTGACCGTCTTTGTTTTTTTCGTCAAAATAATAAGCGGGATTGTAAATATTTCCTTTTAACTGGGTGGAAAGTAAATAATGGGTGAGTATGTTTTTGGAATCTTGCTTGTTTAGGTATAATTTATCATAGACACTTAATCCCAAGTGAGCCATAACGGGTTCTCCGTTTTCGTCTGTTACTTTTATTTTTAGGCTTGCTTTTTCACGAGTGTTGTAATTGTTTTTATCGAGTTCGGTTTTAATATTTAATTTTTGGTTTTGGTTTACATACACCAATCGCTCGGCAAGAGGGGTTGTCGTTGAGTCAAAAAGGGTGACTTCAGCAATTCCTTGCGGAATATCTTTCAATGGAAGTTTAATCAGTAATTCCTTTTTTAACACACCAGTTGCTACACTGTAAACCACTCCACGAACTTGTAACCAAAGGTAAACTAGCTCTTGGTTTAGAGCTGTACTTTGTGATACTTTGAAGGTCAGTGCATCTTTGGTATTACTTAACAATTGCAGCACTTTTCCATTTTGATATATCTTAGCCAAAGGAAATTTTTCTTCAGATGCCGGTTCCGTGAGTTGAATATGGTATTTTTTGTTTGCATCGGGTGTAAAAACAAAACTGCCCATACCGGCATGACTGCTTTTAAAATTGAGCACAGGATTGTCGTTTTCATACAAAATCCCCGAAACATTCACGGGCATGCCTTTTGAATTTACTGCCTTAAATCCCAAAGTACTAGGTATTCCCGAAACTAGATTTCCCCCTTCGGGAAAAGTCGTGAATTGCAATATGCTGTCTTTTGCAACAGGATTTATGGTTGGCTTATGGTTTATTGTTTTGAGAATCTCTAATTTCTTGACAGCATAAAATTCCTTTGTGTTTTTTGTATAAGAAGCCGAACTATAAGCTGCCAAAGTATAAGTCCCTTCCTGTAATGTGTCCTGTAAAAAAAGATGACCATTGACAAAACCATTTTCTATTTCGTATTTGTTTTCCCAAACAGCCTTATCGGTTTTGTCTGCTATCAATTGCACAAATAATATTTTGTTGCGAGCTGAGGGTGTGAAATTTTGCGCATCCAAGACATAACCTTTAAACCAAAGATCCTCTTCGGTTTCATAAATGCCTTTGCTGGTTTGTAAGTACACCAAATCAGAAGCATTGTTTTTGGATAAACTTAGCAATTGTTCGGCTAAATTATCCGACACAGTTTTGTTTTCTGAAACCGTTGGAGTGCTGTTTTGAGAATAAGCGGGAAAATAGAATAGCATCCACAAGAGTAGGATTCTGTAGGAAAACCTTAAAAAATGGTGTTTTTTTGTTCTCATTTTTTTTTAGATTTAATTTGCATTTTTTCTAACCGAAAACTCAAAATTTCCAGCTCCCAACAAACCATCACCACTGACTCCTTCGATATTCCCTAAAAACATGGTGTTTATATCCGAACAGAAAAAATCTACTGTAGCTTCTCCTTGTTCATTAGTGATAATATCTGGTTTCCAGAATAAAGTATTGCGGTAATCGGGACTACTGTCATTTATCGTAACCTCATCATAAATGGGTTCATAAAACACTTTTTTGCCATAATAGCCTTTAATGGTTACGATGTTGAAATACGTTAGAAGCTGAGCCTCGGTTAGCTGTTTATTACTATCATAAGCTTGAAAAGGGGGATGGTTAGGACAATTTAAGATTCCATATGGGCATATATAATCTGGTTTTAATTGAGATTTACTATCAAGCTCCCCGATAAATTTATCTCTTAATATTGATCCCTTTTTTTTTGAGGTTATCAAAACTTCTTTTAATTTGTTTGTTTTCGGGCGGTCTGAAAAAGTAGGTAAAGCTTCCTTTTTGGTTTCCAAAATTGTTGGTATTGGGTAAAGTGTTGCCTTGATTTTTCGTTCGTTGTTAATTTCTTCAAACGAAAAATCCTTGAGAGTAATATGATATTTGGATTCTGGTGGAGCCAACAATTTTAGATAGGAATAGTCTCCCTCTCCTTTTTTTAAATCATTGGGAGTGACTGTGAAATTTCCTGTTGCATCCGCCATCAAAATTTGGGTTCCTTTGTGCTCATCGGCTGCGAACAACTTTATACCCTGTGGTTGGTGTTCTTTTGTTATTGCTCCTGCATTTTTTAATCCGATTTTAGCTTTCAAGTTATCAAAAACAATCGGTCTTAATGGATTACCCAACTCTATTAAATTGGATTCTTCCCAAACATAACTTCGCCATCCTTGTGTGAGCAATAATAGATTTAATGCTTCTTGACGGTCTTTATTTCTCTCATCAAAATAATAAGCGGGATCATAGATATTTCCTTTTAATTGGGTGGAAAGCAAATAATGGGTGAGTATGTTTTTGGAATCCTGTTTGTTTTGATACAATTTGTCATAAACACTCAATCCTAAATGCGCTATTACAGGTTGTCCGTTTTGGTCGGTCACTTTTATTTTTAGGTTTGACTTATCGCGAGTATTGTAATTATTTTTATCGAGTTCAGCCTTAATATTTAATTTTTGGTCTTGGTTTACATACACCAATTGCTCGGCCACAGGTTTAGAGCTACTATCAAAAAGAGTGGCTTCTGCAATGCCCTGGGGAACATCTTTTAAAGGTATCTTAACCAATAATTCTTTTTTTAATAAACCGCTTGCAATGCTGTAAACCACTCCTCGAACTTGTAATCGTAGATAAACAGTTTCTGGATTTAGAATAACACTTTGTGAGACTTTAAAGGTGAGCTCCTCTTTTGTATTTCTAACTAATTGCAACACTTTTCCATTTTGATAAATCTTCGCCAAAGGGAATTGCTCTTTTCGTGCCGGTTCTTTGAGTTGAATGTAGTATTTCTTATTGGCATCGGGCGTAAATAAAAAACCGCCCATACCGGCATGACTGCTTTTGAAATCGAGCAACGGTTTATCGCTCTCATACAAAGTGCCCGAAACATTTACTGGTAGTCCTTTTGAGTTTACAGCCTTAAATCCCAAAGTACTCTGAATTCCCGAAACTAGATTTCCTCCTTCGGGAAAAGTGGTGAATTGCAAAGTACTGTCTTTTGCAACAGGATTTATGGTTGGCTTATGGTTTATTGTTTTGAGAATCTCTAATTTTTTGACAGCGTAAAATTCCTTCGTATTTTTCATATAAGAAGCCGAACTATAAGCTGCTAAAGTATAAATTCCTTCTTGTAATGTATCTTGTAAAAAAAGATGCCCGTTGACAAAACCATTTTCTATTTCGTATTTATTTTCCCAAACAGCCTTATCCGTTTTGTCTTGTATCAATTGCACAAACAAAATTTTGTTCCGAACTGAGGGAGTGAAATTTTGTGCATCCAGAACATAACCTTTGAACCAAAAATCTTCTTCGGTTTCATAAATGCCTTTGCTGGTTTGTAAATACACTAAATCGGAAGCATTGTTTTTGGACAGGCTTTGCAATTGTTCGGCTAAATTATCCGATACAGTTTTGTTTTCTGAAACCGTTGGAGTGCTGTTTTGGGAATAAGTGGGTAAATAGAATAGCATCCACAAGAGTAGGATTCTGTAGGAAAACCTTAAAAAATGGTGTTTTTTTGTTTTCATTTTTTTCAAGATTTAATTTGCATTTTTCCGAACCGTAAACTCAAAATTTCCAACTCCCAACAAACCATCTCCACTGACTCCTTCAATATTCCCTAAAAACACAGTATTTATATCCGAACAGAAAAAATCTACTGTAGCTTCTCCTTGTTCGTTTGTGATAATATCCGGCTTCCAGAATATAGTATTGCGGTAATCCGGACTGCTGTCATTTATTGTCACTTCGTCATAAATGGGTTCGTAAAACACTTTTTTGCCATAATATCCCTTAAACATTACGATGTTGAACTTTGACAAAAGCTCCGCTTCTGTTAGGTTAGAGTAGTAGTGGTAAACTAGCACCTTACTATCATCATTCAAATAAGGACCACATGGACTGACTTGTGTATATTGAGAAGTATCTACATATTCTCCTCCTTCTACAGGTTTTGCTCTAGTACCTGGACAACATCCATCCTTACAACGTGGACAATTTAAATAATTAGTACTGGTACAATAAAAATCATTAGTAAATTGCATTACTCTTGCCAAACTATCCAATTTACCGATATACTTATCTCGAAACACTTTTTTCTTTTTTGAAGTTATTAAAACTTCTTTTAATTTATTTATTCCGGGGCGATCTGGTAAAGTTGATAAAACTTCTTTTTTTGTTTCCAATACTGCTGAAATTGGATAAAGTACCGTCTTGATTTTACGTTCTTTGTTAATTTCTTCAAATGAAAAATCTTTGAAACCGATATGATAGTTAGATTCTGGGGGAGCTAATAATTTTAGATAGATGTAGCCTCCCTCTCCTTTTTTTAAATCATTGGGGGTAATGGTGAAAGCTCCCGTTTCATCAGCCATCAAAAGGTCGGTTCCTTTTTTTTCGTCGGCCGAAAATATTGTTATGCCTTGTGGTTGTAGTTCTTTTGTTTTCGCATCCGCTTTTTTTAAATTGACTTTGGCTTTCAGATCATCAAAAACAATCGTTCTTATATTACCCAACTCTTTTAAATTGAATTCTTCCCACACATAACTTCGCCATCCCTGGGTGAGTAACAGTAGATTTAATGCTTCTTGGCGATCTTTATTTTTCTCATCAAAATAATAAGCGGGATTGTAGATATTCCCTTTTAACTGGGTGGAAAGAAAATAATGCGTAAGTATGTTTTTGGAATCCTGTTGGTTTTGATACAATTTGTCATAAACACTTAATCCCAAATGCGCCATAACGGGTTGGCCGTTTTCGTCGGTTACTTTTATTTTTAAACTTGCTTTGTCTCGAGTGTTATAATTACTTTTATCGAGTTCAGTCTTAATGTTTAATTTTTGGTCTTGGTTTACATATACCAACCGCTCGGCAAGAGGTTCTGTGTTTGCTCCAAAAAGAGTAACTTCTGCAATTCCTTGCGGGATATCGTTTAAGGGAATCTTAATTGTTAATTCTTTTTTCAACAAACCACTTGCAATACTGTAAACCACTCCTCGAACTTGAAATCGGAGATAGATGATTTCTGGATTTAAGGCGGCACTTTGAGATACCTTAAAGGTCAGGGCTTCTTTGGTATTCCTCAATAATTGCAATACTTTGCCGTTTTGATAAATGTGTGTTATAGAAAATTGCTCTTTGGATTTGGGCTCTGTGAGTTGAATATGATATTCTTTATTCGCATCGGGTGTAAAAATCAAACTCCCCATACCGGCATGACTACTTTTGAAATCAAGTAAGGGTTTATTGTTTTCGTACAAAGTCGCCGAAACATTCACGGGTATGCCTTTTGAATTTACTGCCTTAAATCCCAAAGTTCCTTGAATTCCCGAAACCAAATTTCCTCCTTCGGGAAAAGTGGTGAATTGCAAAATACTGTCTTTTGCAACAGGATTTACAATAGCTTTATGGTTTATTGTTTTGAGAATTTCTAATTTTTTGACAGCATAAAATTCATTTGTATTTCTTGTATAAGAAGCCGAGCTATAAGCCGCCAAAGTATAAGTTCCTTCCTGTAATGTGTCCTGCAAAAAAAGATGACCGTTGACAAAACCGTTTTCTATTTCGTATTTGTTTTCCCAAACAGCCTTATCCGTTTTGTCTGCTATCAATTGCACAAATAATATTTTGTTGCGAGCTGAGGGTGTGAAATTTTGGGCATCCAAGACGTAGCCTTTAAACCATAAATCCTCTTCGGTTTCATAAATGCCTTTGCTGGTTTGTAAATACACTAAATCGGAAGCGTTGTTTTTGGACAGGCTTTGCAATTGTTCGGCTAAATTATCCGACACAGTTTTGTTTTCTGAAACCGTTGGAGTGCTGTTTTGAGAATAAGCGGGTAAATAGCAAAGCATCCACAAGAGTTGGATTCTGTAGGAAAACCTTAAAAAATGGAGCACTTTTGTATTCATATTTAAGATTCCTCTTGGGTTTTTTGTTCACAAGATTTATAAAAATACAAAAAAGACTGGAATAATTACATCGAAACAAGCATCTTACAATTTATCTTCAATGAAATTATGAATCACAATCGGAAACGGAAAAGTTTTGGCTGTGTCTAGGTCAATTCCATTTTTAATTTCGCCTTTCAAACTTGCTTTCCAGAATTTGATGTATAAATGCTGATGCGATAATTTATGAACGATACTTTCTTCATTATATAGGATTAGGCTTTCTATTTCGTTTTTCGGAAAAAAGGTTTGGTTGATTTTTTGAGCCAAGGTTTCAAAATCTTCAGGCTTTTCGGTTTCGAGTAAAGGAAATTCATATAGATTGTGCCAAATTCCTTTCTCAGTCCGTTTCCGAATAAAAGTTTTCTCCATTTCATCGACAGCCACTATATAATTAAAGTAGCGATTGCGGACTTTTGTCTTTTTTAATTTCACAGGTAATAGATGTACTTTCTTTTTTTGCAAAGCGGCACAACTAGTAGCAAAGACACATTCTGTACAATTTGGATTTTTCGGCACACACTGCAGGGCGCCAAATTCCATTATAGCTTGGTTGAATAATGCTGGGTTTTCTTTTGGCATTAATTCAAAAGCCAAAGCTGCAAATTCTTTTTTGGCAGAAGCCTGTGCAATATCAGTTTCAACATCAAAATAACGCGAAAGCACCCGGAATACATTTCCGTCAACAACGGGCACACATTCATTATAGGAGAAAGATGCAATGGCGGCGGCGGTATATTCTCCAATTCCTTTAAGTTTTAACAACTCGGTATAATTGTCTGGGAAAATACCATTGCGGTCAAAGGCGATTGTCTGAGCTGTTTTGTGGAGGTTTCGTGCGCGGGAATAATAACCCAATCCTTGCCAAAGTTTTAGTACCTGTTCTTCCTCGGCTTTCGCCAAATCAAAAACAGTCGGAAAAGTTGTGGTAAAAGCCAAAAAATAAGGCATTCCCTGAGCGACTCTCGTTTGTTGAAGCATAATTTCTGAGAGCCAAATCGGGTACGGATCGGTGGTTTTTCGCCATGGTAAATCCCTTTTGTTTTGTAAATACCACTTAATTAGAATGTTGTGAAATTTCATTGTAAAAAAATTGTAAACAAAAGTAATTGTTTATGTAATTAAATTTTAACGATTTAGGTTGATTTATTGTTTTTTAAATTCATATATTTGCAAACTCAAAAAAATTATTACAACATAATAAAAAGGAAAGAAAATGACGAAAGCAGATATCGTAGCAAAGATTTCAGAAAAATTAGGTCTTGAAAAAGGGGATGTGCAAGCAACCGTAGAGACTTTTATGAATGAAGTGAAAAACTCACTAGAAACTGGAGATAATGTTTATTTAAGAGGTTTCGGTAGTTTTATCGTTAAAACAAGAGCTGAAAAAACTGGAAGAAATATTTCCAAAAATACCACTATCAAAATTCCTGCACACAACATTCCTGCATTCAAACCTGCAAAAGTTTTTGTTGAAGGTGTAAAAGTGAACAACGAAGCAAAATAACACTATTAATTAATTTATAAAATCTATTAGATATGCCAAGTGGTAAAAAAAGAAAGAGACATAAGGTAGCAACGCACAAACGTAAAAAAAGAGCGAGAGCTAACCGTCACAAAAAGAAAAAGTAGTTTTAAACTACTTTTTCTTTTTTTAAGTTCATTGAAATTGAGATTTAAGATTGAAGATTACCGATTTACGATTGCAGATTTAAAAAATCTAAAATCAAGAATCAAAATTCAGAAATCTAAAAATCTCCCCGGGTACAATACCTGTTAAATTATTGTTTAATCCATCCTTGCTGAAAAGTTTGTAGTTGATGGTTTGTCGTTTATTTGTATTTTAACAACAACCCAAAAACCAAAAACAACAAACATAAAGTTCGGATAAAAATTTACAAATGAATAAAGAATTGATCATTCGATCTAGTTCAGACTTTGTGGATTTTGCCTTATTAAAAGATGGAAAACTAATTGAATTACACAAAGAAGAAGAGAAAAGCAACTTTCAGGTTGGCGATATTTTTATTGCAAAAATCAGGAAACCCGTTGCTGGACTTAACGCTGCTTTTGTAAATGTAGGCTTCGAGAAAGATGCCTTTTTACATTATCACGATTTAGGTCCTAACTTAACTTCCCAACTGAAATTCATAAAACTTGTAAGCGCAGGTAAAATAAAAGATTTCTCCCTAAAAAACTTTCAGTTTGAAAAAGAAATAGACAAGAACGGTACGATTACAGATGTAATAAGTGCCAATCAGTCTGTTCTGGTTCAAGTCGTAAAAGAACCAATTTCGACCAAAGGGCCGAGGATAAGCGCAGAGCTTTCCCTAGCCGGAAGATTTATTGTTTTGGTTCCGTTTTCTGACCGAGTTTCTATTTCGCAAAAAATAGAAGACAAAAAAGAAAAGGAACGCTTGAAACGTCTTGTACAATCAGTCAAACCAAAAGGATTTGGCGTTATTGTTCGCACAGTAGCCGAAGGCAAAAGCACAGTAGAATTAGAAAAAGATTTGCAGAACCTGCTAAGCAGATGGACTGCAATGTGTAAGAAATTACCAACTGCTCATCATCCTTCCAAAGTATTAGGAGAGCTCAACAGAGCTTCTTCAATATTGAGAGATGTATTTAATGATACTTTTAGTAGTATTCAGATTGATGATGAAGAGTTGTTCCACCAAACAAAGGATTACTTGCAAGAAATTGCACCATCCAAACAATCAATTGTTAAGTTCTATCAGTCCAAAGACACTCCGATTTTTGAGAAATTCAATATTGAGAGACAAATCAAGACTTCATTTGGGAAAACCGTTTCCATGAGTAAAGGGGCTTATCTGATTATTGAACATACCGAGGCTTTACACGTAATCGATGTAAACAGCGGAAATCGTTCTAATAAAGCTACCAATCAGGAAGATACGGCCATGGAAGTAAATATGATTGCAGCCGCCGAAATAGCAAGGCAATTACGCCTTCGTGATATGGGCGGAATCATAGTTGTTGATTTTATCGATATGTCGAATCCTGAAAATCGTAAAGTCCTGTTCGACTTCCTGCGGGAAGAAATGAGCGATGATAAAGCGAAACATAAAATCTTGCCACCGAGTAAATTTGGACTAGTCCAGATTACCAGACAAAGAGTAAGACCAGAAGTAAACATTAACACCAGAGAAGAAGATCCAAACAATGAAAATAAAGATATCGATGCACCGATATCAATCATTGATAAAATCGCTTCGGATCTGGAAGGAGTTTTAAAAACCCATAAAAAAGTTGTACTCAATGTACATCCGTTTGTGGCTGCATACCTCAGTAAAGGTTTTCCATCATTGCGTTCAAAATGGTTTTTTGAACACAAAAAATGGGTGAAAATCATACCGCGTGACGCTTACACGTATTTAGAATACCATTTCTACGATACTAAGGGAAATGTTATCAAAGAATAAAACAAAAACCGTCTCGTTTTTTAACTTGACGGTTTTTTTGTGCCTTAAAATGAATGCTGAATTTTATTATAGGGCTGTAGAGACGTTGCAGTGCAACGTCTCTACAAAGCAAATATATAAGGGAGATTATTGAAAATCGGTATCGTTTACCCCTTCATTGATTTTGATTTCAGATATTTTAATATCAAGTTCAATACCTATGTTTTGAATGATACTAAAAGGAAATTTAATGTTTTTTACTTCTTTATAGTCGCCAAAATGGGTAGAGGCGATAATTGGTTCTCCGTCCTGATCAATTGTTTTGAATTCGGCTAGTTTTAGTCCTGTTTCTGTATCGTAGAAATAAGTAGTTTTGCCATTAATGATAGCAAAAGCATCTTTCCCGTCGATAGCTTCAATTCGGTCAATTTTCAGATTTGGATTTTTGACTAAAAGAATTTCTTCAAATGGAATTGCCGATGCTCTCATTTCGGCCAACTCTTCGCCTTCAAAATCATGGCGTTGTCCTTGCTCAATGCTGTAGGCTCTTTTTGGGCTAATCACCTGTTTCATTAGGCTCATGGATCCCATTGTGATTTCGACCAATGAATTACCGTTGGTGTCTGTTTTTGAAATATAAGTAAGTGGTGCGGGAGCTTGTGGAATCGAAGTTGAACCAATCATGCTGATTGATTCTGCAGTTTGAATCGCTTTTTCTCCTCCAATTGCATTGATATAATTTTCAAACACAATTTTGGCGGTGATGTCTTTTGGGATTTCTTTGTTTAAAATCGGTTTTTCCAAAGGATTTCCGTATCGGTCAAAATAAAACATCGGAATTTTTAGTTTTTCCAAATTAGGAATAATTTCAGATCCTTTGCCAACAATCACAATCCGAATATTATCAATTAAGAAATAGCTGTTGGCAACGCGCAGTATGTCGTCGGCGGTTACGCTATTGATGGTTTGGATGTATTTCTCATAAAAATCGGCGGGTAATTTTTCGGTTTCAATGTTTAAAGCGTATCGGGCAACGGCCTGAGGCTTTTCAACCTGCATCACAAATCTGCCGATATAGCCGGCTTTTACAGTTGCAAGCACTTCATCAGTTACTTTTTCTGTCCGGATTCGTTTGATTTCTTTGATGAATTCTACAACTGCACTGTGGGTAACGGCGTTTCTCACGGCAGATTTTGCAAAGAATTTAGAAGTATATTTTCCAACTCCCACATTCGATCTTGCGCCATAGGTCCAGCCGTGTTCTTCCCGTAAATTCATGTTTAGATAGCTGTTGAAATCGCCTCCCAAAATTTGATTGGCAATTACTGTAGGAAAAAAATCAGGGTCACCCATTTTTAAATTTAGGGTATTCACCAATGTTATTTCTGATTGAACTGCATTGGGAACATCCACAAAATTTATTTGGAGATTTGAAACATTTACCGGGTTTTCATAGGGCGTTTTTGGGGTTGTTTTTTTCTCCCAAGAACCAAATAACTTTTCTATAGCTGCTTTTGCATTTTCATATTTGACATCGCCAATAATTACTAAATAGGCATTTTCGGGAACGAAGTAGTTTTTGTAATTGTTTTCTACATCGGCAAGTGTTATGTTGTTTAAAGTTTCCTCGGTCATGAACTCTCCCGTAGGATGGTTTTTTCCAAAGGCCAAAACATCGACAATCCTATTGGCTATCGCAGGAACACTTTTTTCCTCGGCTTTCATTCCTTCGATTAATTTGGCTCTTTCTTTTTCAAATTCTTCTTGAGTAAAATTGGCATGTAAGACACCTTCGGCCATTAATTCGAGAATGCGGTAGCCATATTTGGAGATTGAATTTGCGGTTGCTCCGTGAGAACTGAAATTAATCTCGGCTCCCAAAAAGTCAATTTCTTCGTGAAAATCGATTTTGCTTCTTTTTTTACTTTCGTTTCCTATTAGGTTTCCGGTTAATTCATCAACGCCTTTTTTGTTTCCTTCAGTAAAAGGTGCATTGTCCAGACTTAGGTTGAAGGATACTCTTGGTAATTTATGGTTTTCTACGACCAATACTTTCATGCCGTTTGATAAAACAAAGGTTTTCGGTTTTTTGATATTGATAATAGGAGATTTTCCGGGTTTGGGTTGCGTTCGGTTTGTAGCTTGCATAGTTCCTGATGATAATGAAAGGATGAATACTGTGTTTTTTACGATGCCAGCTTTTTAATTGTGACTTTTTGCAGGGATGTAGTCCAAAAGTAAGCGTTGATTAGGATTTAGGTATTTGCGGGCTACTTCACGAATTTCTTCTCGTGTAATAGAATGGTACAGTTCGATTTCGGTATTGATAAGGTTGATGTCTTTGTATAATAGGTAATAGGAAGCAAGATTGTTGGCAATTCCTTCGATGGTTGCATTGCTGTTTACAAAGTTGTTATCGAATTTGTTTTGCAGTTTTTGATAATCTTTTTCAGAAATTAAATCGGTTTGGATTTTAGTGATTTCTTCGTCTATTTCTACTAATATATCATCAATGCTGAAATCGGCCATGGGTAATCCATATACAATGTACATTCCGTAATCTTCCTGACTGAAACCTACTGCTCCTATTTGAAGAGCCATTTTTTTGTCGTCCACCACTTTTTTGTACAATCGGGAACTTTTACCGTCGCTCAGATAAGAAGATATTAAATCCAATACTCTTGCGTCTCTGCTTTTCATTGATGGAGTGCGGTAGCTCGCAATCAACATCGGGATTTGGATGTTTGGATCTTCGTAAGTTGCTTTGATGGTTTGGGTAATCGGTTCTTCCGAATATGTTTTCTTAGGAGCAATCACGCCTTTTTGTATTGATCCAAAGTATTTTTGAATCCATTCTTTGGTTTGTTTTTCTTCAAAATCGCCGGCTACCACCAAAACAGCATTGTTAGGTAAATAGAATTTTTTGTTGAATTCCTGAAATTCTTCAAGGGTTGCGGCGTCTATGTGTTCCATAGAGCCAATGGTTGTCCATCGGTACGGATGATTTTTGAACATGTTTTCTTTTACCGCCGCAAGAATGTTTCCGTAAGGTCTATTGTCGTAACTTGTTCTTTTTTCTTCTTTTACGACTTCGTTTTGGGTGTCAACTCCAATTTGGTTGATAATAGGGTGCAACATTCTTTCGGATTCCATCCAAAGTCCTAATTCCAGATTGTTGGAAGGGAATATTTCGTAATAATAAGTTCGGTCATCGGTAGTGTTGGCGTTATTGGTTCCTCCATTCGAAGTTACAATCTTAAACCATTCGCCTCTTTTGATGTTTTCGGTTCCTTCAAAAAGTAAATGTTCAAAAAAGTGAGCAAAACCAGTTCGGTCAGGGTTTTCATCTTTGGCACCCACATGATACATGACAGATGTAATTACAACGGGGGCAGAGGCATCATGGTGCAAAATAACATGCAAGCCATTGTTTAAATCGTACTCCTCGAAAACTACTTTTTGAGCCAAAGCCATTTCTCCTAGTGTTAATGTGGTTCCTGACATTGTTATTTGTTTATTTGTTATATCATTTTTTTGTTGGGACAAAAATACTCTATTTATCCCAAAATCTGCATTTGATTATATTTCGCAAAGAAACACAAAGAATTCGCAAAGTTCCGCGAAATTTCTAAAGTCACTTTCACGAAGACACTTTTTCTTTGCGAATCTTCGTGTTACCTCTGAGTCTCTTTGTGAAATTTATTCTTATTGCTTATTCTGGGTTTACTCTGTATAAAGTAATCAAATTCTGCATTGAGGCTGTCCGGGTTTTATTTTGTCGTATCGATGGAACTGTTTGAAAAATAGATAGAAACGATAGTTTGAAATGTTATGAAATATTTTTTTGGTAAAGGATTGCGAGGTAAATATTTAATCGTATATTTGCAACCTTAAAAATTATAAAAACAATTCAGTATGTATGCAATCGTAGAGATAGCAGGGCAACAGTTTAAAGTAAGCAAAGACCTAAAGGTTTACGTTCACCGTTTGGCAAATGAAGAAGGATCAAAAGTTTCTTTTGATAAAGTTTATTTGGTAGACGATAACGGATCAATCACAATAGGCGCCCCAGCTATAGAAGGTGCTTCAGTAGAAGCTAAAGTGTTACAACACTTAAAAGGAGATAAAGTAATCGTTTTCAAAAAGAAAAGAAGAAAAGGATACAAAAAAAGAAACGGTCACAGACAATATCTTTCTCAAATTGTAATTGAAGGTATTACTGTTGGAGGTGCTCCTAAAAAAGCAGCTGCAAAAAAAGCGACAGTTGAAGCAACTACAGAAGAAGCAGAAGCTCCTAAAGTAAAAAAAGCTCCTAAAGCTAAAAAAGAAGATACACAAGAATAATAACAAAATAAACTAGTACGTCATGGCTCACAAGAAAGGTGTCGGTAGTTCCAAGAATGGTAGAGAATCAGAATCGAAACGTTTAGGCGTTAAGATTTTTGGTGGTCAAGCAGCTATTGCAGGGAACATCATCGTAAGACAAAGAGGTTCAAAACATAACCCAGGTGAAAACGTTTACATCAGTAAAGATCATACTTTACATGCAAAAGTTGATGGAGTTGTTGTTTTCCAAAAGAAAAGAGATAACAAATCTTATGTATCTATTCTTCCATTCGAAGCATAATCATAAAGGTTCTCTATAAATTACAAAACCCGTTTCGAAAGAAACGGGTTTTTTGTTTTAAGATGTTCTGTTGTTTTAATTAATTTAGTTTGTTAGCTATTTGATTAAATGCGTCTAGTTGATTGGCGTGTTGTAAAGTCGTGACGTTGGATCGCAAGCTTAATCTTGTAAATACATGAATATCAGAATCCATTAATTGCACATCAATCGGAGCCCCTGTACTTGTTTTTAAACCTTTGTAGATTAATACGGTACTAGTTGTGCTCGCAACGGGATCATGCAGAGAATGGAACACCTTCAAGTAGGTTTCAGTTGGAAGCTTAATTTCGTCTTCTAAGCCTTTACGTACAACCTTCATCACGTCATTAAGTTCGTTGATTGTTTGATAGGGTCTAAAACGATACCAATATTTATTTTCTTCTGAGGTTTGATCTGATTCAGCATAAACAATCATTGGGCCAATAATGCCAACAATAGATTGAAGTTTGCTGGAAGAAACTACTATTGGATCAATTAAAAATAAATTTTTTGGTGGCAGATGGGTGTTAAAATAACCTGATTTTACTAATTCCAGAATTAATGTCCCTCCTGTTGAAGAACCGGCAATACTTATTTTAGTGTAGCCAAGTGCTATTAGTTTTTCATATTCTTCGGTGATGGCAGATTGCCAGTCTTCCCATTTTGAGGCTTTAAAAGAATCGTAATCCCTGCCGTGTCCGTCTAGTAAAACTTGTGAAATTCGGTAGGTAGATTCGTTTGACCAATCTTTAAATTCCTGCCATTCGAAAGTGGTGGCAGAATAGCCGTGAACAACTAATATAATATGTTTGCTTAAATCTTCGGGTGTTGGATTAGGGTATTTAGCCGATACTAAAAATTGCTCAGGATTATATAATGAAGGATCAAAGATGACTTTGCCATCGAGCAAATCATCTGTAATGGTTGGTGCGCTACATGAGTAGAATAAAGCCATAATAGCGAATAGGAAAAATAGGTTTGATTTATTCATTAGGTATGTTTTTTGAACAACGTATAATAAATGTCAAGATGAAAGTATAGCGGTTGTAAAGTTCCTGGTGAATAGCCTTCTTTTTCTGTAATAATATAATATCCAATACCGAAATTTAAAGAGACTGGCACTTGTGGTATATTGTAGGTGAAGCCAATTTCGGGGGAAAAAAGAAAGGCGGTATTTGGAATTTCATCGAAAATTTCCTCTTCTAAATCCGAGTAAAAATAGCCCACATTCAATCGGGTGACAAAATGATAAGGTCTGCTTTTGTTGAATTGCCAACTCCCAGAAAAGATGTAATTGTCTTGTTTGATGGCGTTTGAATTATAGGCTGATCCTAAACGGGAAGTTACATAGTCAAACCCGATGAAAAATTGATCAGGTTTGAATTTTGCAAAAGAATACTGGGCCGAAAAGCCATTTTCCCAATACATTTCTTGAGTCTTTTGAAAGCGTCCACCTAATTTGAGGGTTTGGGCTTGGGAGATAATGGTGCATAATATCAACGAAACTAGAATTGTCTTTTTCAATAGAAGTGGTTTGTGTTAATATTTGAAAATGAACTTTTTGGTTAATCAGGTGTAAATTACGTAATTTATTAAACAATAGCGGTTTATTGTGAGAATAGTTTAAAATGAGCCTAATTGTGTAGATTTAATATCTATTACTATAGGCTTTTATTCGGTGTTCGTTTTGTGCAGAAGTGGGCGTTAGTTTTAAGGATTGAATGAGTACCCAACACTAAAAAATAATCGTGTTTTGTGAACATTGTTTATCCATGACGTATCAAAATGAATTGGACCTAAGATCGACTGGTAGGAAACAGCAGCACCTCCAGATATTACAAAGCTCGGTTCAGTGTTTTGATCCCAATTTCCTTTTGGAGAAAAAGCCTTATCTACGTATTCGTTAAAATTACCAAAACCAACTGTTGCCATATTGAAATGAGGGGTTAAATAAATTTTACCGAAAGGATTTATTTGAGCTCCAAGTTTTACTCCCATAAATTGGGTTACGTTGAGCTCGTCTTCATGTAATCCGGGAAATGTAAAGCGATTGCTTCCTGAAATAGGGATGATGCCTCCTAAGAAATATTTTGCTCCATAACCAAAATCCGAAAAGGAAACTTGATTGTTTTTTAATTTGTCTTCAAAAATAAAATTGGCATCAAATCCGATCATTCCGGTTATTTTCTTTTTTAATGGCATCCTTTTTTCATAACCAAAACCAAATTTGGTAAAACCATTAGTATTACTCGAAATTGACGGTAAGTTTGGATCAGAGTACGATGCTTGTATATCAGTTATTATCGAATGGCTAATGTTGGTCTTTAGAATCGTTCCGCTGGTAGCAAAGAAAACTTTGTCCATATCGTTAAAGTAATAATGCATGTTTATTTCGACATTGTTTAAATTGTAGTTTACAAGCGAAAATACATTGGGATTGTATTCGGGATCGTATCTAGGTTTTAATTCGGTGTAGCCATAGTTTAAGCCAAAACCTGCATAGCTGTTCAGTGAATTTATGTTTTTGTTAAATTCATTATTAAATTCAAAAGCATTATAGAGCATATTATCTGCAGAATTTCCATTAATGAAAATTTCCTGTCTTAGGAATGCCCCGTAGAGTTCAGAGCCCCACCACCAATCTTTCTTTTTGCCAAAATTTTTCTGAAAATCGATTCTGGCTTTTGGCTGTTCTGCAATATCTGCGGTAACAAGCAAGCGAGATGATTCTGCAATTACATTTCGGGCGGTGTAATTTAGAATTATACCAACACCCCTATAAGTGTCATAATGTAAAGAGGCGTTCAGTTGGTTTTTTGGATATTCAACTCCATTCAAAATTATCCCTAATTTGTCTTTATCGGTTAAAAAATAATTATAGGTTATTTGGCTAAAAAGATTAGTTCCCATAGCTCTGTTAACGCCTTCGATTAAATCTTTGGTATTGTATTTTGTGTTTGTTTTAATGTTGGTTCTCGCAGTTACCAACGGTAAGTTTTCTTTACTGATGTTGTTGTAGACAAGAGTATCAATAACGAACTCATTGGGTGTATTGGGGAGTTTGTGTGTTCTTTGAGGGTATTTTTTTAGTTTTTCTGCCAATTCTATCAAAGCGGGAAGATTTTGTTCGGCAGCTATTTTACCGTCTTTGTAGATTTCGTGGCTTTCTGCAAAGTCAGCGGTCGAAAAGCGTAGATTTGGTAGGTGATCAACCAAAATATTGCAGAGCGCACGATTATCTGGATTTTTAATATTGCTAGGGAACATACTGGTTTGCATTAAAACCGTCGCAAAATTGTTCAGTTTTTCTTTGGGTTCCATCCCGCCACCTACATCGCTCCCAATAATGATGTCGGCGCCCATTTGTTTGGCAATATCTGTGGGGAAGTTATTCATTACTCCGCCATCGACCAAGACTGTTTTTTCATAAGGCATGGGCTTGAAAACGGCAGGAAGAGACATACTGGCTCTCATGGCAAAAGCTAGGCTGCCTTTGCTTAAAACAACTTCTTTACCTTCGACCAAATCGGTTGCCATTGCTCGAAACGGTATTGATAAGTTGTCAAAATCTTTGACGTTGTAAACAGGATAGGTCAATTCAAAAAGATATTCTCTTAAATTTTGATCGCTTAATATCGAACCAACACTATTGGGTTTTCCATCTTTGATTCCGATACCAGCTAAATATCGTTGGTATTCTCTTTTTTCTTCTACGCTAACATTTTTTAGAGACAGTCCGCCACCAAGTATTTTATCCCAATCAATATGTTTGGTAATACTTGCGATGCTGTCGCCAGAATATCCCATGGCATATAGTCCGCCTATGATGCTTCCCATGCTGTTTCCGACAATGAGGTCTGGAACAATGTGGAGTGAGTCCAATTTTTGTAAAAGTGGTATATGCGCAACTCCTTTGGCACCACCTCCACTTAATACCAATACGACTTTTGGTTTTTTATCTTGTGCAAAAGTGATTTGACTTACAATAAAAAAAGTAAATAAGATGAAGGACAGATTTCTTTTCAAAACTTTAGGTTTAAGGTTGGAGATTCGTGGGGAAATCGGTTGGTTTTATTTTAATAAATACTAAGATATTGAAAATTATGTTTTTAAAAAACTGTAAAAGGGTTTATTTATTAAATGAATATAAAAGTTGAAGGCTGGTTCGCTTGTTTTTCATAATTCAGATGAATGGAATATGGAATCAGATTGACGGGAATTCTTTAATAATAAATAATGTGATTTTATTGCGTTCAAGACAGGCCTGCATGTGTATGGGAGATCGTTCTCCTTAGCATATTTGCTTATTATAGGTGTAATTTTTGGGTAATAAGTATGTCCAACCGTAGGGAATAAGTGATGTGCAACATGATGGGTAAATCCGCCATAAAGAAAGTCAAACACAGGATTACCGGCATTAAAATCTTTGGTAACCATCAATTGATGTTTTGCCCAGGTAATGTCCATTTTGCCATCCATGGGAGGTAATGGGAAATGCGCTGTTTCATCGGCATGGGTTGATACTAAGGCTATAACTCCAAACAAACTTGAGGTTAGGTGCATCACAATCCAAGCCGAAAAAATGGTTTCGAAAGATTGTTCCAAAACCCAATAAGGAATAACAAGCATATAAAACAGATTGAAAAATTTGGAAGCAAAAAGTTTTACATATTCTATGGTTGGAATAGTGTAAATTCTTTTCAAATAGTTGTCTTTGGTTCCAAAAAAATCTTTAAAATCCCTGATGTATAGCCAAATTAAGGTGTAAAACGGGTATAGAAACCACATATAGATATGTTGGTATTTATGGAATTTGTAGAGAGGGCTATTCGGGAAAATGCGTACAACATCGCTTTGTTTTACATCGCAATCCCAATTCTGAATATTTGGATAGGGATGATGCAACTGCAGATGGCGTTGAATCCAGATTTCGCTGTTTGTTCCAAAAAAATCAACTACATAACAAAAAATCCGATTTTGTTTTTTGGTAGCAAAAAGAGCTCCGTGGCTGGCATCGTGAAAAGGATTTACAAAGATAAGAATCATGGAAATTCCCATAATGATATAAATTGAAAACAATAGAATTGTATTGTTTCCAAATGCTAAAATGCAAGAGTAGGAAACCAAAAACAAGGCTAAAAGGCTTAGCGCTTTTATGATGTTTTTGTGTTGAAGTTTTTTATCTTTTAGTACTTTTTCTTGTACCTCTTTAGCAAGCTTTTTGAAAAAATCATCTTTGCTGGCACGAAGAAACTGTGGCTTTAGTCCAATGTCGCTCATACATTAACAATTTCAGATTAACATCAAATTTAATACGTAAAATTATTTAAAAAAAGTGTTTGGTGTTAATTGTTAGGCTTTTAAGATATTTTTTTCTAGTCAGAGCAGATTAATCTTGCATAAATACAGGTGAGCTAAAGCTGAATTTTTGAATCACTAATCTAAAATCAACAATTAAGTATCTGTATTATTTCGGTTTGAATTAACCTAGAACTTTAAAATCAATACTGTAGTTTAATCTAGATGAAATGTTCCCGATTCAAAGTTTAATTTGGTTTTCTGTCTCCTTTTTTTTGTTTTGAAATTGGTTTCTTTTTTTTGAAATCTAGAATGGGTTAAGTGGTTTTTGTTGTAAACCTGTTTTCTTGCTAGGTGTAATATGAATGAATAAGTTGATAATTTATTTGTTTTCTTTCATTTAGTCTAATTTATTGGTTGTTAGTCTAATAGTGTTGTAAAAGCAGTTTTGATAAGATTTTCTTCTATAACTTTAAGAATGAAAATATTAGAATATGAAAACAACACTCCTAGTTTTTTTATGGTCTTTCTCCTTAATTGCTCAAATTGATGTTAAGCAAGACAAACTAGCACATTTTGGAGCAGGAGCTTTGGTGTCTTCATTGTCTTATGTAGTAATTTATAAACATACAAAAAGCGCTCCAAAGTCACTTCTTTATTCAACGGCATGTGCTTTTTTAGTTGGCACAGCCAAGGAGTGTTATGATATTAAACATGGGAGGGAAGGTTTTGGTGTCGAAGACTTGTTGGTTACCACATTTGGAGGATTTGTGACAAGCTCATTCATTACAATAGCGATAAAGGATAAAGGAAAGCAGAAGCAATTGGAAAAGATAAAGGAATTCAAGAAAGAAGAACAACAGCCTATTGAAATTCCATTGGCTGTCAGAACGGAAAAATAGGTTGAAATTGTGGAAAAGTAGTTGTTGATTTAATTCCATAAAAAAAGCCCTCACAGGAATGTGAGGGCTTTGCTATTTAGAGTCTGATAACCAATAATACTAGTATCTGTAATATTCTGGTTTGAATGGACCTTCAACTTCAACACCAATGTAAGCTGCTTGATCTGGACGTAATGTTTCCAATTCAACACCTAATTTAGCTAAGTGTAAGGCAGCTACTTTTTCATCCAAGTGTTTTGGTAACATATACACTTCGTTTTTGTAAGCAGCGCTGTTTTTCCATAATTCGATTTGAGCCAAAGTTTGGTTTGTAAATGAGTTACTCATCACAAAACTTGGGTGACCTGTAGCACAACCAAGGTTTACCAAACGACCTTCAGCCAAAATAATAATGTCTTTTCCAGCGATAGTGTATTTGTCAACTTGTGGTTTGATTTCGATTTTTGAAGCACCGTGGTTTTTGTTCAACCAAGCCATGTCAATTTCGTTATCGAAGTGTCCGATGTTACAAACGATAGTCTTGTCTTTCATTTTTTCGAAATGAGAACCCAAAACAATGTCTTTGTTTCCAGTTGTAGTGATGATAATATCAGCATTGGCAACAACAGTGTCTAATTTTTTAACTTCATAACCGTCCATTGCAGCTTGCAAAGCACAAATTGGGTCAATTTCGGTAACAGTTACGATAGAACCTGCACCTCTAAAAGAAGCAGCAGTTCCTTTTCCTACGTCACCATATCCGCAAACAACTACTCTTTTTCCAGCCAACATAACATCAGTTGCACGACGAATAGCATCTACAGCTGATTCTTTACATCCGTATTTGTTGTCAAATTTTGATTTAGTAACCGAGTCGTTTACGTTGATAGCAGGCATTGGTAATGTTCCAGCTTTTACTCTTTCGTACAATCTGTGAACACCAGTTGTAGTTTCTTCAGATAATCCTTTGATTCCCGCAACTAATTCTGGGTAGCGGTCGATAACCATATTTGTTAAATCTCCACCGTCGTCAAGAATCATGTTCAATGGTTTTCTATCTTCACCAAAGAATAAAGTTTGCTCGATACACCAATCAAAAGACTCTTCGTCAAGACCTTTCCAAGCATAAACTTGAATTCCGGCAGCAGCAATAGCAGCGGCAGCCTGATCTTGTGTAGAGAAAATGTTGCAAGAAGACCAAGTTACTTCTGCACCAAGAGCGATTAATGTTTCGATCAAAACGGCAGTTTGAATCGTCATGTGCAAACATCCTGCAATACGGGCACCTTTAAGTGGTTGCTCTTCTTTGTATTCCGCACGAAGCGCCATTAATCCTGGCATTTCAGCTTCTGCTAGTTCAATCTCTTTTCTTCCCCAGGCAGCCAGAGAAATGTCTTTTACCTTGAATGCCACGTAAGGCGTAGTCGTTGTGCTCATTTATAGTATATTTGTATTGTAAAAATTTTTGCAAAATTACGTAATAAGTTTAGAAAAAAAAAGGATTTAAGATTGTAGATTAACGATTTAAGAGTTAACGAATTATAATTTCATAATTGCTTCGATTTTGTTGTGCTTTTGAAATTGTTTTTTGAGAGAATACTTAAAAATCTAAAATCAGCAATCAAAAATCAGCAATCAAAAATCGCAATGCCGTTATACAAAACCATAACTTTAAATCCTTCCACCAAAATCTTCGTTTGGGAAATAACTGAATCTTATCAGGAGCTTTTTGAGGCGGTCGTTCTCAATGAAAGTAACCTGAACCGACTGAATTGTATGAAATCAGAAATTCACCAACGTGCTTTTTTGAGTGTTCGTAAATTGCTTCAACATTCCGGGTATACGGATTTTGATTTGTATTATGATGAATTTGGAAAACCACATTTGTACGACGGAAATCATATTTCGATTACACATTCTCATCAATTTTCTGCCATTATTTTAAGTGATAAAGTTGTTGGAATTGATATTGAATTGCAAAGGGAAAAAATCATCCGAATTGCAGATAAATTTGCGGACTCCGAGTTTACCTTTTTGAATTCTGATGAAAAAACAGAATTCATCAGGAAACTGACTGTGATTTGGGGTGCCAAAGAAGCTATTTTTAAAATTAGAAACGAAAAAGGAATCAGTTTTAGGGATCATATTAAAGTAAAAGCCTTTGAAATGAAAGACAAGCGAACTCAAACCGAACTTCATTTTGACAGCATAATCAGGGATTTTATTATTTGTTTTGAGGAATTCAAATCAACTGACCGTAATGATTTGGAACAAAATTTTACACTTGTTTACGCATTTGAATAGAGAATTTCCTGAAAGCCACAAATTCACGAATTAATAAATTCGAATTTTCTTTTGATTGCACTAATTTATTTAAGAGCAGAATAAATTCGTGAAAGCTTAGAGTTTAAATTTTGATAAATAATTTGTGAATTTGTGGCATGAAAAGAGCACTAAATAATTTTAAATCTTTGTGTAGCTTTGTGGTTCCTTAGCGAATCTCCGTGTAAACCTTATGATGAAAATTTACGATGCCATAGTTCAGGCTAAAACTGAAAACCGAAAATTACTTGCGATTCTTCTGGATCCTGACAAAATTGTTTGGGAAAATTTAGGGTATTTGATTCAAAAGATTTATCAATCGCCGGCAACACATATTTTTATTGGCGGAAGCCATGTTCAAAATAATATTTTGGATGAATTGATAGTACGTTTAAAGCAAAAGGGGGATTTGCCAATTGTCCTTTTTCCGGGGAATCCTTCTCAGATTTCGGATAATGCTGATGCGATTTTATTTTTGTCTTTAATTTCTGGACGAAATCCAGATTATTTGATAAAACATCAGGTCGAAGCAGCTCCGATTTTGAAGAAAACTCAGCTCGAAATTATTTCAACGGGATATATTTTGATTGAAAGCGGTAGTGAAACTGCAGTTGCGAGAGTAAGTAACACCAAACCATTGGACAGAAATAATCCCGATTATGCGGAGCATACTGCGCAGGCGGGAGAGATGTTGGGGCATAAACTTATTTATCTCGAAGCAGGAAGCGGTGCCAAAAAGGCGGTTCCTTTAGAAATGATAAAAAAAGTGTCAGATAATATTGAAATTCCTCTGATTGTTGGCGGAGGAATTATAGATTTGCGGGGTATTCAAAAGGCGCATGAAGCCGGAGCCGATTTGGTAGTTATCGGAACTGCTTTTGAAAATGATGCTGAATTTTTTGAGAATCACAATTATACATCCAAAATCATTAATCGCCATTCAGAAATCTAAAATCAAATGATAGACTATTTTTTTGCCCAATACAAAGGTTATCCAATTCACGAAGTGTATTTGGAATTGATTGCTGTTTTTTTTGGACTTTGGAGTGTTTGGTGCGCTAAGAAAGATAATATTTGGGTTTTTCCAACGGGATTAATTAGTACATCTATATATGCTTATTTGCTTTGGAAATGGAGTTTGTTGGGTGATTCGATGATTAATGTCTATTATTTCATTATGAGTATTTATGGATGGTACCACTGGACGAGAAAAAAAGGAGATATTGATGAATTTCCAGTTTCGGTGACGACTAAAACGGAAAAAATGATGTCGTCCATTATTTTTGTATTAACTCTCGTTTTTGTAATTATAGTATATCTTTATTTTGATAAATTTACAAGTTGGTATTCGTATGTGGACACTCTTTTGACTGCAATATTTTTTGTGGGAATGTGGCTGATGGCCAGAAGGAAAATTGAAAATTGGATCTTTTGGATTGCCGGTGATTTGCTTTCGATACCGCTTTATTTTGCAAAAGGCTATACCTTTACCAGTTTTCAATACATAGTATTTACAATTATTGCCGTTTATGGCTATTTAGAATGGAAGAAAATCTTGAACAGCTCCCAAAATCTGGAGCTAAGCCAATTATAAAAATTGCCATATTTGGTCCCGAATCTACAGGGAAAACCACATTGGCCACACAACTTGCCGAATATTACAAAACGGTTTGGGTTCCCGAGTTTGCGCGCGATTATCTACAGGAAAAGCTAGATAGTGGTCGTGGTATTTGCGATATTGATGATATGTTGCCGATTGCTTATGGACAAACCAAATTGGAAAATGAGAGTGCGCTAATTGCCAATAAATATCTTTTTTGTGATACCAATTTATTGGTTACCAAAGTGTTTTCGGAATTGTATTATAATTTTTGTGATTCGCTATTGGACAAAGCAGCCCGAGCTCATCAATATGATTTGTTTTTTCTGACAAATATTGATGTGCCATGGGAAGACGATGGTCTTAGGGACAGTCCTGAAGGAAGAGAAACTGTTTTTGAGGTATTCAAGCAGTCGTTGATTGATAATAAAAAACCTTTTATTACGATTTCTGGCGATAAAGAAACCCGTTTGAAAAGAGCTGTAGCAATTATTGAAGATTTGACAACGGCTTTGCAGATAGGGTTTACTTCTTTTGATTTTTTGCAAATTCATGAACGTGGTATTTCGCTGGAAAATATAAAAAGACAACTTGAGATTTTTGAAAAAGGGATTCAAAAATGTGTTTTGGTTGATCCAGCAACTGTAAATAACGGAATTTTAAAATTGTCTGATGCGGATTTTGAAGAAAAAGTTCGGTTTTTTGATGCGGAGAAATCAAAATTAAAACTGAATAAATTCGTTCCAGCTTCTGGGGCTGCATCAAGGATGTTTAAATTCCTGATGACTTTTTTGAATGAATTTAATTTCGGAAATGAAAGTATCAATGCCTATATTAATAGAAAAAAAGATCTTGAATTAGCTCTTTTTATTATCGGAATAGATAAATTTCCTTTTTTTGAAACGCTAGGTAAAAAATTAAAGAAGATTTATCCCGATTTTGATACATTGGAACGTGATTATAAATATTATTATTTTATAAAAACCCTTCTGTCTCCAGAATATTTTGATTTTGCCAATAAGCCAAAAGGAATCCTTCCTTTTCATAAGTATGAAACCCATATAGCAGCTCCTATTCAAGAGCATTTACAAGAGTGTGTTCATTATGCTTCTTCAGATAATCAATCCCATTTACATTTAACGGTTTCTGAAAATCATCAAAAGCTATTTGAAAAAATTATTGAGACTATAAAAGGGGAAATTGAGACGGAATCAAATTCAACTATTACTGTTAGTTATTCTTATCAAAAGAAAGAAACCGATACCATTGCGGTGGATCTTAACAATAAACCTTTTCGTGATGAAAAGGGAATGTTGGTTTTTAGACCCGGAGGCCACGGTGCTTTGATTGGAAATCTAAATACGATTGATGCCGATGTTGTTTTTGTTAAAAATATTGACAATGTAAGTCAAAATAACATTAAGGAGATTTCTTTTTACAAAAAAGCTTTAGCCGGTGTTTTGATTGAGTTACAATACCAGATTTTTGGATTTTTAAATGCATTGGATAAAGATGAAATCGCTTCGGAAAAAATAAATGAAATTTTAGTCTTTCTGAAAAAACAGTTGAATATTGAGATGAAGGACTATTTTCATAAATTCAAGTTGGAGAACCAAGTCAGTGAACTAAAAGAAATACTGAATAGACCTATCAGGGTTTGTGGAATGGTTAAAAATGAAGGAGAACCTGGTGGTGGACCATTTTGGGTAAAAGGAAACGAAGGAAGATTAACCTTGCAGATTGTGGAAACTTCACAAGTGGATTTGAATAATGAAATGCAATTGAAAATACTTGGGAATGCTACTCATTTCAACCCAGTAGATTTGGTTTGTGGATTGAAGAATTATAAAAACGAACAATTCGACCTGAGCGAATTTGTCGATCACGATAGCGGTTTTATAGTGCATAAAAATAGTGGTGGTGTAGAAGTGAAATCCTATGAATTACCTGGTTTGTGGAATGGGGCCATGGCGAATTGGTTGACAGTTTTTGTAGAGGTTCCTTTGCTTACTTTCAGTCCTGTAAAAACCGTAAATGACTTATTAAAGCCCGAACATCAACCTTTATAAAGTGGAAATTCAAACTATCCTTTCTGAGGTAAAATATAAAGCAGTAAGAAGCAGTGGTGCTGGAGGTCAAAACGTGAATAAAGTTTCGTCTAAAGTGGTGCTGACTTTTGGCTTGCTTAATTCTCAAGGATTATCAGATGAGGAAAAACTTTTGTTGGAAAATAAAATTGCCAACAGATTAACTTTCGATCAAATTTTAATTTTGAGTTGCGATGAAGACCGAAGTCAGCTCAAAAATAAAGCAATTGTAACAAAGCGTTTTTTGGATATAATAGCTGCGGGTCTTGTAATTCCAAAAATTAGAAAAGCCACAAAAGTTCCAAAAGCAGCCATCAAAAAAAGAATCAAGGATAAAAAGAATATTTCTGAGATTAAAAAATCACGTAAAAAGCCAGACTTGGATTAAATGCCAAATTCCAAAAAAACAAATAAAGTTGTTTTTCTCTTAAACCATTAAGATATTAAGGTTCATTAAGTTCGAAAACTTAATTTTCTTAATATCTTAATGGTAAAAAAAACATTTTACTTTTTATTGGAATTTGAAGGATAATTTGTTTTTTGGATTTTAACACCTTACCTTTGCAATGTCTCAAAGGGGTGCTCCAAATAACGAGCTGAGATCATACCCAAAGAACCTGGGCGGGTAATGCTGCCAAGGGAAAAAACGACAAAAAATAGCGTTTGAGCTAATTGTTTGTCGTAGGATAATTATTTATTAATTTAACAAAAGAATAATTCCCCCTTTTATTCGTAATCAATTTACGGATGAAAAATTCAATTTATTTAAAAAGTTCAAAGTGTGAAATTCAAAGTAAAAAGACGAAATTTTCTTGTCTTTTCTCTATTTTCTTTTCCCTGTTTTCTTTTCTCACTTTTGCGCAAGTAAAACAACAAGACTCAACAAAGGTAAATCAATTGGACGAAGTCTTGGTTTCGGCGGTCAGAGTTACTACAAAAACGCCTGTTTCTTTCAGTGATTTGGATAAAAAAGATATTGAAACCCGCAATTTAGGGCAAGATGTTCCTGTTTTGATGAATTTTCTTCCCTCTGTCGTGACTACTTCTGATGCTGGAAATGGTGTGGGTTATACTGGAATTCGGGTACGTGGAAGCGATGCAACTCGTGTGAATGTAACTATCAACGGAATCCCATACAATGATGCTGAAAGTCAGGGAACCTATTTTGTCGATATGCCAGATTTTGCATCTTCTGTTCAGAGTCTACAATTGCAACGTGGGGTAGGAACTTCTACAAATGGAGCTGCGGCTTTTGGGGCGAGTTTGAATATGCTGACCGATTCGTATTCGGATAAAGCTTCGGGCGAAATTTCGAGTTCAGCAGGAAGTTTCAATACGTTTAAAAATACGGTGAAATTCAGCACCGGTTTGATGAATGACCATTTTGAAATTGCGGGTCGTTTGTCTGTCTTGAAATCTGATGGTTATGTCGATAGAGCGACTTCGGATTTGAAATCGTATTTCCTGCAAGGAACTTATGTAGGGAAAACAACTTTGATCAAAGCATTGGTTTTTGGTGGAACCGAAAAAACCTACCAAGCTTGGTACGGCGTGGATGCGGCAACTTTGGAAAGTGACAGAACTTTCAACGCGGCAGGAATGTTTACGGATGAATTTGGTAACGCTCGTTTTTATGACAATCAAACCGATAATTACCAACAAGACCATTATCAATTGCACTGGAACGAAAAACTTTCGGACAAATGGAGCACAAACCTAGCTTTTCATTATACCAAAGGAAAAGGTTATTATGAAGAATATCAGGAAGACCAAGATTTTGCAAAATATGGTTTATTGCCAATTGCGGCTGCGCCAACAGTAAACACAACAGATTTGGTGCGTCAAAAATGGTTGGACAATGATTTTTACGGAACCACTTTTTCTGCCAATTATAAAGTAGATAACTGGGATGTTATTCTTGGCGGAGGATGGAACAAATACGAAGGCGATCACTTCGGGAAAGTAATTTGGGCAAGATTTGCTTCGACAAGTGAATTGGGAGATCATTATTATGATGATTTTTCGACAAAAACAGACGGTAATGTTTTTGCAAAAGCAAATTATAAAATCGCTGAAAAATGGAGCTTGTTTGGAGATTTGCAATTGCGAAATGTAACTTACAAAGCCAATTCAGATGAAACAGGTTTGGTCGATGATAATTTTAATTTCTTTAATCCAAAAGCTGGGGTTACTTACGAATTGAATCAAACTAATAGTTTGTATTTTTCGTATGCCAAAGCGCACCGCGAACCCAATAGAACTGATTATGAAAATGGTAGTCCGAAGCCTGAAAAGTTAGACGATTATGAATTGGGATGGCGTTTGAAAAGCGAAAAATATGCATTTAATGTCAATGGATATTTTATGAAATACAAAGATCAATTGGTTTTGACTGGAGAATTGGATGATGTTGGCGCGCCGATACGAGCTAATAGTGGTGATAGTTACCGATTGGGATTGGAAGTAGATGGTGCAGTGAAATTTGACAAACACTGGATGATTTCGCCAAATTTTACTTTGAGTAATAATAAAAATATCGATTTTGTTTCTACTGACGAAAGTGGAAATTTGGTTAATTTGGGACAAACCCATATTGCATATTCACCCAATTTTGTTGCTGGAAATATTTTGACTTTTTCACCAATAACACTGTTGAAATTGAGTTGGTTGTCTAAGTTTGTTAGCGAACAATACATGAATAATATTGATGATGCGAGTGGTAAATTGAAAGACTATTTTGTGAACGATTTTAATGCGAGTTATGAAATTAAGACGGCTTCTATTTTCAAATCGATTATGATTAATTTATTGGTGAATAATATGTTCAATGTAGATTATGTTTCGAATGGAGCTGATTACGGTGGAGGATTTGTTTATTATTATCCACAAGCGGGGACTAATTTTTTGGCCGGAATGACGCTTAAATTTTAAATTCGGGTTTACTTTAAATGAAAAAATCCTGAGAGTTTTATATGAACTTTCAGGATTTTTTGTTTTAAATGATGTTGTTTGGCTCGCGAGTAAAGTTTATTTTTTCTCGCAAAGACGCAAAGACGCTAAGTTTTGAAGTGTTTTCTTTGCGCCTTTGCTTCTTTGCGAGAACTATATTCTGAAAGAAATTTGAAAAAAATTGTTAGCTTATTATAGCACCCAAAGACTATTAGTTATAAACTCGGATAAGCGTTTCGTTTACTACCTGAACGCGATATTGTTTTAAAGGATAAGACGTATTGGGAGCTTGGCCCGAAAACAAACTGTATTCTTTTTTGTCACAGGAACAAAGAGCATTCACTCCTTTTATGGTCATTGCGGCACAGCTACCGGCTTCCTGATTGGGACAAGCGGCATCGAAAGCATTGTAGCCACTACCAGTGTTGAATACGATTATACCACTAACTCCAACTCCCGAATAATAAATGGCATTGCTGGCATATTTTAAGGGGGAGTATGTAGGTAGATTGAGGTTGAGGTCTACCGAGAAATTGTAATTGGGCAGATTAGGATTTTTATTGGAATTTTCGTTATTGCTGCATCCTATAAAAATAAGGGATGTTATAATTAAAAGGAGGTATTTTTTCATTATTATAAATTAAGTATAAAGTATTAGCGAAACAAATTTAATTTATTTAACTTTGAAATTGTTATGATTAACATATAATTGTAAACTAGAAACAAAAATATAGTATCTTTGTGGAAAGAAATCCCGTCCTGATGGGATTTTTTCTATTTTATATAAATGATGAAATTATGAGCGCAGTATCGTATTACACAGCAGAAGGATTAAAAAAATTAAGAGAAGAATTAGATCAATTAAAAAACATTGAAAGGCCAAAAGCTTCGCAAGCCATAGCAGAAGCTAGGGATAAAGGTGACTTGTCTGAAAATGCAGAATATGATGCTGCCAAAGAAGCTCAAGGAATGCTCGAAATGAGAATTGCTAAGCTGGAAGAAATACACGCCAATGCAAGATTGATTGATGAGTCTAATCTGGACTTGTCTAAGGTTTTGGTTTTATCAAATGTGAAAATCAAAAACCAAAATAATGGTATGGAAATGAAATACACTTTGGTCGCCGAAAGTGAAGCCGATTTGAAAACTGGTAAAATATCGGTTACATCTCCTATCGGTAAAGGTTTGTTGGGTAAAAAAGTAGGCGAAGTTGCCGAAATTACTGTACCTAACGGTGTTTTGAAATTTGAAATTTTGGAAATTTCAAGAGAGTAAATTTTAAGTTATCAGTTGTCAGATTACAGTTTTTGCAGTTTATTTTCTTTATTCTAAACGCTATAATCTAAAATAAGAATGAGTACTATTTTCAAAAAAATAATTGACGGAGAAATTCCTTGCTACAAAGTGGCAGAGGATGAAAATTTCCTGGCTTTTCTGGATATAAATCCTAACGCAAAGGGACATACGCTTTGTATTCCGAAGAAAGAAGTTGACAAGTTTTTTGATATCGACGATGAGTTATATTTGGGATTAATGGCTTTTTCCAAAAAAGTTGCAATTGCCTTAGAAAAAACGGTTCCTTGCAATAGAGTAGGGATGGCGGTGATTGGACTCGAAGTGCCGCACGCACATGTTCACTTAATCCCGCTGAATGAAATGGGAGAAATGACGTTTAGACACAAAGTTAGTTTAACTAAAGAAGAATTTGAATCTTTGGCGAAAAGCATTCAATCGAATTTGTAATAAAATATAAAAGATAAAGAACACGAATCGTTTAAAAGGTTCGTGTTTTTTTGTACCTCAAAAGAATGGTTATGAAGCACTTGTTTTTGTTTCTGATGTTTACGATTATCAGTTTTGGTCAAACCAAAAATATTTATGCTTCGGTTGATGCCAAAATGGATAAAATTCCTGGTGATTTAAGTACAACCACAGCAGGAATTGCTCAATATATCGATGCTAATTTCAAATCAGATAATGACAAAATTAGAGCTGCGTTTTATTGGACGGGTTCAAATATCAAGTATGATATTGAGAATATAGGATCTATTGATTACAAAGAAATTTCGCAGGACAAAATAAAAAACACGGTGCTTACCAAAAAAGGCGTTTGTATTCATTATGCCGAAGTTTTTAATGATATCATAAAAAAATTAGGCATAAAATCTTATATCGTTTATGGTTACACCAAACAAAATGGAAAAGTTGATATACTTTCGCACGCTTGGTGTGCTGCCAGAATTGATGGCGCTTGGTGGCTGTTTGACCCAACTTGGGGGGCCGGTTATGTTACTGATAAGAAGTTTTATAAAAAGCTGAACAACGCAAATTATAAGGTTGCACCAAGTCAATTTGTAACGAACCATATGCCCTTTGATTATTTGTGGCAGTTTTTAAATTACCCAATTACGAATCAGGAATTCATTGATGGGAAAACCCAATTGGACAAAACAAAACCTAATTTTGATTTTGTTGCTCAAATAGAAGCGTATGATAAAATGTCGGATTTGGAAAAGGCCAAAGCATCTTTAGTGCGAATGGAGAAGAATGGTGTCAAAAATAATTTGATTAAGGAAATGGTTGTTTCCAAAAGAAGTGAAGTTGAGGCTGTTCAGAATAATGAAGCGATGGATAAAATGAGGGTAATCAGTGATGATTATAATTTGGCAATAAACATGTTTAATGATTTTATTAATTATCGAAATAATAAATTCAAACCAACTTTGCCCGATGAAGAAATTAAATCGATGATTGATTCTCCGAAACAAAAAATACTAGACTGCCAAAACCGAATTTATAAAATTGGTTCATATAGTAGTGAGAATTATGCCAATGTGAAATCTTTAAAAGAGGCTATGATTGACGTTCTCAAGCAAATCGAAGTGCAGGAAAAATTTGTGAATGATTATTTGAACAAAAGTAAATTGGCAAGAAAAACAATGTTTACCAAGTTGACTTTCATGGGAGCTCCGTTAAGATAAAATCAATTAAACATATATTTTTTTTGAACCATATAAGTCATTTAAGTTTTTTTTATTGAATAAAATAAAGTAAAAAGGATAGTTCATTTAAGAAGAGAAACTAACACTTTTTGACTTATATTTTCTTTTTAATCACCAACAGAATAAAAGCTTAAAAAACTTATATGACTTATATGTTTAAAAAATTAAATATTGATTATTTTAGAATATAGCAGATAAAAATTTACGATTTTTTTAAACTAATTTGCATCGTAGTTCCCTTCCCTAACTCGGAATGCAAGACTCTGATTGTGCCTTTGTGGTATTCCTCGACAATTCTTTTAGTTAAGGAAAGTCCGAGTCCCCATCCTCTTTTTTTGGTGGTAAAACCGGTTTCAAAAATGCGTTGGAATTCCTTTTTTGGGATGCCACTTCCGGTGTCGGTTACGTTTATTTTTATATGGTGAATGTCTTCTTCTATTTCCATTGACAATTTTCCACGTCCTTTCATGGCGTCGATGGCATTTTTGACCAAATTTTCTATCGTCCAACTGTGTAATGTAGGATTCAGGAATATGTTTATGGGTTTTGAAGGACCTTTAAATGAAAATTCAATTTGATCCGAAAAACGGGAAATGAGATAATTATAAGATTGTTTGGTTTCTTCAACCGCATCTTTTAATTCTAATTTTGGCTCGGAACCAATTTTAGAAAAACGATCGGTAATGGTCTGTAAACGCTCGATGTCTTTCTCTATTTCGTGGGTAATGGAGTCGTCTATGTTTTCCATTTTTAAAATTTCAAGCCAGCCTATCAAGGAGGAAAGCGGAGTGCCTATTTGATGGGCAGTTTCCTTTGCCATTCCCGCCCATAATTTGTTCTGAGTTGATATTTTATGGCTGAGGTAAAAATTGTAAATAAGAATCCCGCACAATACAATGATGAGCGACAAAGCAATTGGGTAATATTTAAGTTTGGCAATCAGTGATGAGTTTCCATAATATAGCTCCTGATATTTTCCGGGAGCATAAATGATTTTTATGGGGTCGTTTTGACTTTTTAATTCGTTTAGATATTCAAAGGCTTTTTTCTTGCTTTTTATTATTTCATCATCAATATTTTTGTAGTTTATGATGCTGTCGTTTTCAGTTAAAATCAATGGAATAGTAGTGTTGTTGTCGAAGATTTGCAGCGGTAAGTCGACTTCTGTATTTTCCTGGGCATTGATTAAAGTTTTTGTAGCTGTAGCCCAAAGGTTCATTTTTATTCTTTCTTCGTTTTTGAATATTTGAAAAAAGGTATAAGTATTCCAGAGGATAATGGCGATTATCGAAAAAGAAATGAAAATGATAATCCAACGTATCGGATTGCTGTTTTCGGAAAAATTCATAAATGTAAATTTGAGGTATAAATATAACGAAATATTAGACTTAGGATTGTGTTTGGATAAAAATTGGTTTTTTTGATTTTAAAAAAAGGAATTGTTCTTTTTTTAACCATTAAGATATTAAGGTTCATTAAGTTTTTAAGCTTAATGAACCTTAATATCTTAATGGTTTAAAGAGAAAAAACAACTTTGTTTTTTCATAATATAATTGTTGAATATTCGATATTCTAATGGCGATTTTGTTATTTTTGTCCAAAGAAAAAATGTATGATTAGCATTGATCCAAAAAGTATTGATACTGTAAAACTACAGGGATATTTGCAAAGCGCTGTTGGGCCTCGTCCTATCGCTTTTGCCAGTACCATAGGGAAAAATGGTGTTCCAAATTTGTCGCCTTTTAGTTTTTTCAATGTTTTTAGTTCCAATCCGCCAATTCTAGTTTTTTCGCCCGCAAGGAGGGTTAGGGATAATTCGGTAAAACATACTTTAATCAATGCCGAAGCAAATGCTGAAGTGGTTATCAATGTGGTGAATTATGATATGGTTCAGCAGACTTCTTTGGCAAGCACAGAGTACGCCGAAGGGATTGATGAATTTATAAAATCAGGGTTTACACCAATTCCGTCTGAGGTCGTTAAACCCTACAGAGTAAAGGAATCTCCTGTACAGTTTGAATGCAAAGTGATTCAGATAATTCCTTTGGGAAAAGAGGGAGGAGCAGGAAATTTAATCCTCTGTGAAGTCGTTCGGATGCATATCAATGAAGCCATTCTTAATGAAAATGGAGTGATTGATCAGTACAAAATTGACTTGGTTTCCAGGATGGGAGCCAATTGGTATTCCCGATCCAATCAAGGATTGTTTGAAGTGCCAAAACCGCTGACTAATCTTGGTGTTGGAGTTGATGCTATTCCCGATTTTGTAAAAAATAGCCCGGTTTTTGACGGGAATGATTTAGGGATGTTAGGGAATATTGAAGTCTTGCCTACTAAAGAGGAAGTTAGTATATTTGTAAATCAAAATTTTGCAGTAAAGGCTGTTTTGAGTTCGGATGACCTTGAAAAACAGCACTTGGAAGCTAAAAAATATCTTTTAGAGAATGATGTGCTGTCGGCATGGAAAGTGCTTTTAGCTAAAAAAATAATATCAAAGTAACAATAATAAAAACAAAAAGAAGATGGAAGTATTAGGAAAAATTAAAGTTGTTAATCCGGAGCAACAAGTAAGTGCGGCGTTTAAAAAAAGAGAATTGGTTGTTACTACTGATGAACAATATCCGCAACACATTTTGATTGAATTTACGCAGGACAAATGTGATTTGCTAAGCAGTTATAATATTGGTGAAGCTGTAAAAGTTTCTATCAATTTGAGAGGGAGAGAATGGGTAAACCCACAAGGGGAAACAAGATATTTTAACAGCATTCAAGGTTGGAGAATCGAAAGATTGGCTGCAGAAGCACCAGTTCAACAAGCGCCACCAATGCCGGCCGCTGCAACTTTTGCACCAGCAACTAACTTAAACGAAGAAGAAGCAGACGATTTGCCATTCTAGGAAATAAATTTCAATTTTTTAAGTTCCAAATTCCAATTACGTATTTTTAATTGGAATTTGGAATTTCTTTTTTTATTGAAATTTGAAATTGAAATTGCCATTGATTTTTGAATTTGATTTTTGCTATTGAAAAATGTATTATTTATCCAAAGCTTTATTTTTCCCTCCCGTTTCCCATGCCGATAGTGATGGGATTTTGGCTGTTGGTGGTGATTTATCCATGGAACGTTTACAATTAGCTTATCACAGCGGTATTTTTCCTTGGTTTAATGAAGGCGAGCCTATTATTTGGTGGTCGCCCAATCCCAGAATGGTGCTTTTTTTTGATGAATTGATTGTTTCCAAAAGTATGCGAAACGTCCTCAATAGAAACATTTTTAGAGTTACGTTTAACCAAAATTTCAGAGATGTTATTTCCAATTGCCGACAGGTAAAACGAAATGGGCAAACTGGAACATGGATTACCAATGAAATGATTGAAGCTTATTGCAAATTGAATGAAATGGGATTGGCAAAATCAGTCGAAGTTTGGCAAAACGAGGAATTGGTTGGCGGATTGTATGGTATTGATTTGGGACATATTTTCTGTGGAGAAAGTATGTTTTCGTTGGTTTCCAATGCTTCCAAAGTGGCGTTTATTACTTTGGTAAATCAACTGAAAAAAGACAATTATCGCTTGTTGGATTGCCAGGTTTATAACGAACATCTCGAAAGTTTAGGTTGCAGGGAAATTGAAAGGGAAACTTTTATGGCAATTTTGAAAGAGAATAAATTTTTACATTAAACATATAAGTCATATAAGTTCATTTAAGCTAGACTTAAATAAAACGAAAACTTATATGGTAAAAATTTAAAAAGTCAGCTTTGTAAAACTCCAATCCAAAGTTTTATACAAAACCAATTCGTTTTTTAACGTCGGTAAACCCATTATCAGTTTCAAGGTCTCGTGAGCCATCATTGTTCCAATCATTCCCGGTAAAGTTCCCAGTACACCATTCAAACTGCAATTCGGGACATCTTTCGGGTTGGGTGGTTCCGGAAATAAATCACGTAGATTTTTACTTCCGCTATGATTGAAAACAGCCAATTGTCCTTCAAATCCCAAAATACTGCCATAGATTAACGGTTTGCGCAAGTTTACGCAAGTGTCGTTGACCAAATAACGCGTTGCAAAATTGTCACAGCCATCAACAATTATATCAAAATCTTTAATAATTGATTCGGCATTCTCAATGGTTAGTTTTTCTTCAAAAGCCAGAACCCGAATTAGCGGATTAAGTTTCTCGATAGTTGCTTTTGCCGTTACGGCTTTAGGTAATCCGATTTGGTCTTCTGTATATAAAATTTGACGGTGCAAATTGTGAATTTCGATTTTATCAAAATCTACTATGCCAATGGTTCCCACTCCAGCGGTCGCAATGTATTGCAAAATAGGGCAGCCCAAACCTCCGGCACCAATGACCAAAACTTTTGCTTTTTTGAGTTTTTCCTGTCCTTCATCACCTATTTCAGGAAGAATTGTTTGTCTGTTGTAGCGAAGAAATTCTTTGATAATGCTCATTGGGTTTTAGATTTTTGATTAACGATTTTTGATTTTAGATTGAAAAGAAATCTATCAGTTTTGCTGTTGTTCGAGTTAGATTAAAGAATAATTAAAGGTTTTGCCTATAAATCTGAAATCAAAAATCGTTAATCATAAATCTGCCATCATAACTTTTGTCCCAATCTTTCCAAACGGGTTCATACCCTTTATCACTAATTATTTGTGCAATTTCTTGAGCTGAGCGTTCATCGCTAATCTCAAATTGCTCCAAAGATTGCGGATCTACAACATAACCACCGGGATTGGTTTTAGAACCTGCACTCATGCTCGTAGTGCCAATTGGGATAATGTTGTTTCTGAATTTTTCGTTTTCACGGGTCGAAATGGAAATCTCCAAATCTTCATTCCATAAACGATAGGCGCAAATCAATTGCGTTAAATCTTTATCATCCATTATAAAATTGGGTTCGATGATTCCTTCGGCGGGGCGCAATCTTGGGAAAGAAACCGAATATTTGGTTTGCCAATAGGTTTTTTGCAAATAATCCAAATGCAGCGCATTGAAAAAACTGTCTGTTCGCCAATCTTCCAAACCCAATAACACGCCAAGTCCAATCTTGTGAATTCCCGCTTTCCCAATTCGGTCTGGGGTTTCCAAACGAAAATCAAAATTGGACTTTTTGCCTTTGGTATGGTATTTTTTATACACTTCCTGATGATACGTTTCCTGATACACCAAAACAGAATATACTCCGGCTTCGTGCAACTTTTGGTATTCTTCGGTAGAAAGCGGCTGTACTTCTACCGAAATAGTGGAGAATTGTTGTTTTATTTGCTCAATCGCATTTAGAAAATAATTGATATTTACAGTGTAATTGGCTTCTCCAGTAACCAATAATACATGGTCAAAACCGGCAGTTTTCAGGGCTTCGACTTCCTGTTTTATTTCGGAATCAGTTAATGTTTTGCGCTTGATTTTGTTGTCGAGGCTGAATCCGCAATACGTACAAATATTTTGACATTCATTGCTTAAATAGAGAGGAGCATACATTTGGATGGTTTTGCCAAAGCGTTTTTTTGTCAATTTATGGCATTCTTGTGCCATTTGTTCCAAATAATTTGCGGCCGTCGGCGAAATCAAAGCTAAGAAATCATCTAGGTTTCTTTTGCTTTTTGCCAATGCCTGTTCCACTTCTTTTGTGGAAGTCTGGTATATTTTGGCTTGGATGCTATTCCAGTCGTATTTTTCAAAAACCGATTTGAATGTGTTCATTTTTTTGTTTTTTTACCGCAAGGTTCGCAAAGTTTTATATCGTGAATCTAAAGTTAAGTTCGCTAAGCTTTGCGGGCTTTGCGTTTTTTCTTTGTGAACCTTGCGGTTAAATAAATATTACTCATACAAAAACGCCGTCAAAGGACTTGAAGCAACCGCTAGATTTACCTTTTGAGCCAGTTTCGCTTCGTAAGCTTTTCTTCCGGCAATAACGGCTTCTTTAAAAGCTTCTGCCATCAATTTTGGATTTCCGGCTACAGCGATGGCGGTGTTTACCAAAACTGCATCTGCACCCAATTCCATTGCTCTTGCAGCATCGGATGGAGCGCCAATTCCTGCGTCAATGATTACAGGAACTTTACTTTGCTCGATGATGATTTCCAGAAAATCAATGGTTTTTAATCCTTTGTTACTCCCAATAGGTGAACCCAAGGGCATAACGGCTGATGTTCCTGCATCTTCCAGGCGTTTGCATAAAACAGGATCGGCATGTATGTAAGGCAGAACGATAAACCCTAATTTTGCCAGTTCTTCTGTGGCTTTCAGGGTTTCGATGGGATCCGGCATTAAGTATTTCGGGTCGGGATGAATTTCGAGTTTCACCCAATTGGTTTCTAATGCTTCGCGAGCCAATTGTGCGGCAAAAACGGCTTCTTTGGCATTTCTTGCGCCAGATGTATTCGGTAATAAATTGATTTTTGGATGTTGTAAATGAGTCAAAATTGCATCAGTTTCGGTTTCCAAATCAATTCTTTTCAGTGCCACAGTAACCAATTCGCTTCCTGAGGCCAAAATAGCTTCCTCCATTTGTTGATTGGAACCAAACTTTCCGGTTCCCAAAAACAAACGTGATTCGAGTGTTTTGTCTCCAATTTTAAACAATGATGTTCCCATATAATTTTTCGTTAAGTTGTGTGATGATTTCTAATTTATCATCACTTTTGGTAATAATTCCCGAAACTGCAATACCGTGAATCCCAGTATTCATCAGCGCATTGACATCTCCCAAAGTAATTCCGCCAATTGCATAGACAGGTGTTTCAATTTGAGCTTGTTTCATTTGTGCGATTATGGAACGATAGCCTTCCAGTCCCAGAATTGGACTAAGTTTGCTTTTGGTTTTTGTGAATTGAAAAGGCCCTAAACCTATATAATCACAACCATTTTCTGTTTGATGGATTATATCTTCAAAAGTATTTGCTGTGGCTCCAATGATTTTTGTTCTGCCTAAAATTGCTCTTGCTTCAGTAACTACCATATCCGAAAGGCCAAGATGCACACCGTCTGCATTGATTTGTTTGGCCAAATGAACATTGTCATTGATGATAAAATTAGCGAGGTATTCTTCACACAAAAATTTTATGGCTTCCGCCAAAGCAAAAGTTTTTTTGGGTTTTTGGTGTTTGAAACGCATTTGAATCCAATCACATCCATTGTCCAGAGCCTGATGGATATTATACAATTGTTCTTCGACGCTTTCTCCCTGTGAGATGTATTGTAATCTGTTATACATAATGGAATCCTAGTTTAGTTGGGTTTGATAATAAATAGTTTTCAGTATATGTTTTTGCTTTTTGACAAGCTGTTTTTAGTTCATGTCCTAAAGCGATATTAGCCGTAATGGCCGCTGATAATACACAGCCTGAGCCATGTTTTTCATAACAATCTTTGTTTGTTGGTACTAATTTGTAAGTGTTATTCGGAGTGTGTAAATAATCAACTCCAATTTCGTTTGGATTGTGACCGCCTTTTAGTAAAAGCCCCCGAACCTCTGAAGGAATGATATTGGAATTCAAATTAAAACCCGGAAATATTTTTTGCATTTCGTTGTAATTGGGTGTAATCAAATCTATTTTGGTCAAAATTTCATTTAAAAGCTTTTGATTTTTGATATCCAAAAAATTAAATTCGGTTGAAGATTTTAAAACGGTATCCCATATTATTTTAGTATTTGACGATTTTTTTTTAATTGCAAAAACAATTTCTTTCAGATAATCCAAAGAAGGAACAATACCTATTTTTATGGCTTCAATGTTGTAATTTTTCAATAAAACAGCTATTGATTTTAAAACAAAATTGACATCAGTCCATTGCATTTCAAAGAACTCATTTTCTGTTTGAATGGTGTTGCCAGTATTGATTGCAAAACCTTGTACCCTGTGTTGTTCAAAAGTTTTGATGTCTGCCAAAACTCCTGCGCCTGCCGAAGGATCAAAGCCCGCAATTGTTAATACGAAAGGACGATTTTTTGACATAATTTAAAATTTTCTATAGGTTTATTTGTTTTCCAAATGGTTCCCAAAAGGGCTACATTGTTAAAGCCCGTTTCAAGAACATATTTTAGATTATTAGCTTCGATTCCACCCAAGGCAATGAGTTTTGTTTTGAAATTTTTTCTCTTTTTTATCGCTTCAAATAAATCTGTTTCCGACTGATAATTTTCTTTGGAAATACTTGGAAAAACAGGACTTAAAAAAGCATAATCGAAAAAAGTGTCCAAAGCGTTGAAATCTTCAATTGAATGTGTTGAAGTTGACGCTGTAAACGGAGACCTAACAGGTTTTGAAAACCTGTTAGGTATATTGATTTCTCTGTTTTTTTCTGTAAAATGAATTCGGTTAATTCCAAAATCTTCTGCCAATTGATGATGACTGTGCAAAACCAATCGCTGTCTCCAATCCGATTTTATTTCAGACAAAAAAGATTTCATTTCGCCTTCCGAAAAATCAGGTTTCCGAATATGAAGCAATTCCAAACCTTCTTCAAATAAAGTATGAAGAATGTCTATTTCATCTTTTACCGAAAAAGGATTGGTAATGACAATCATATCTATTTTCTATTCTCTTTCTTAGCTATAAATCTCCTTTCCTTGCTCGATAAACTCCTCCGATTTGGCTGCCATTCCTTTTTCGGCATCGGCGACATCACGAATTTCTTGAGAGATTTTCATCGAACAGAATTTTGGTCCGCACATTGAACAGAAATGAGCAACTTTGGCACCATCAGCGGGTAAGGTTTCATCGTGAAATTCACGGGCAGTATCAGGATCTAATGACAAGTTAAACTGATCTTCCCAGCGAAATTCAAAACGGGCTTTGCTCAAGGCATTGTCACGGTATTGTGCTCCGGGATGACCTTTGGCTAAATCGGCGGCGTGTGCGGCAATTTTATAAGTGATAACACCGTCTTTTACGTCTTTTTTGTTTGGTAAACCAAGGTGTTCTTTTGGCGTAACATAGCACAGCATCGCACATCCATACCACCCAATCATCGCAGCTCCAATAGCAGAAGTAATGTGGTCGTAACCCGGGGCAATATCTGTAGTAAGAGGGCCTAAAGTATAAAACGGTGCTTCGTGACAATGTTCCAATTGTTTGTCCATATTCTCTTTAATCATGTGCATTGGCACGTGTCCAGGGCCTTCTATAAACACTTGAACATCGTGTTTCCAAGCTATTTTTGTCAGTTCACCGAGGGTTTCCAGTTCAGCGAATTGTGCTGCGTCATTGGCATCGGCAATTGAGCCGGGACGTAATCCGTCTCCCAATGAAAATGCAACATCATATTGTTTCATGATTTCGCAAATTTCTTCGAAGTGGGTGTATAGGAAGTTTTCTTTGTGGTGAAACAAACACCATTTCGCCATAATTGAACCTCCGCGGGAAACAATTCCAGTAACGCGGTTGGCGGTCAAATGTATGTAGCGCAATAAAACTCCGGCGTGAATGGTAAAATAAGAAACTCCTTGTTCTGCCTGTTCTATTAAAGTGTCTCGGAAAACTTCCCAAGTTAAATCCTCGGCGATTCCGTTTACTTTTTCCAAAGCTTGGTAAATAGGAACGGTTCCAATCGGGACGGGAGAATTTCGGATAATCCATTCTCTTGTTTCGTGAATGTTTTTGCCAGTGGATAAATCCATGATAGTATCAGCTCCCCAACGGCATGCCCAAACGGCTTTTTCTACTTCTTCTTCGATGCTTGAAGTCACCGCGCTATTCCCAATGTTGGCATTTATTTTTACTAAAAAATTACGTCCTACAATCATAGGCTCGCTTTCGGGATGGTTGATGTTGTTTGGGATAATGGCACGTCCTGCTGCGACTTCACTACGAACAAATTCTGGAGTTATTTTCGACTTTGGTGTATTGGCGCCAAAACTGTGACCGGAATGCTGACATTGCATCGCTTTCGTTGCATTTTCCAATTGTTCGATGCGTTGGTTTTCACGAATGGCAATGTATTCCATTTCGGGGGTGATAATGCCCTTTTTTGCATAATATAATTGCGAAACATTAGCTCCTTTTTTGGCACGCATCGGTTTGTGTAAGTACTCAAATCGAAGGTGATTTAGTTTTTCGTCTGCGAGGCGTTCTTTTCCGTAGTTTGATGTTATTTCGTTGAGTTCTTCTACATCGTTGCGGTCGAGAATCCATTGTTCGCGAATTCGAGGCAAACCTTTTCGAACATCGATTTCGATATTAGGATCGGTGTATGGCCCAGATGTGTCGTAAACTGTTACGGGAGGATTTTTTTCGACGTCTCCTTTGGAAAGTTTGGTGTCTGATAGATGAATTTCACGCATTGCCACTTTTATTGGGTGAATTTCGCCATCGATATAGACTTTGGTGGAATTGGTAAAAGGTTGTCTGGATATTTTTTCTTCGTTGTTCATTTTTTTTTTTTTTATTGAAAGATTGAAAGATTGAAAGATTGAAAAGATTCGAATCATTAAATTCTTAAATCTTTTAATCTTTAAATTGTTTTAACCGCCTTGTGTGGCGGATATGATTAAAATGTCGTCGGTTTCTTTTATGAGATGGGAGTTCCAATTGGATTTTGGAACAACGGTGTTGTTTATGGCAAGGGCGATTCCGTTTTGTTTTCCGGGAATTTCCAAGTCAAGAAGAGCTTGGACAGTTAGACTGTCTTCGGTAAATTGTTTGGTTTGATTGTTGATTTTTAGCTCCATTCCTTTTTGAATTTAGTATATAGTTATACTTTAGGAATGGCTGCAGCGGCATATAAAAATGCGAAAGAAGTCATCTTACTTTTTCCTACGCTAGTATGAACTAGATCAGGTTCGAGGGTAAAATCTCAGCCTACATTTTGTAGACACCCCTAAAGTGTGGAGCAAATGTAAATAAAAAAGTTTTAAAGTTTAAAGTTTTTAAAGTTTAAAACTCGCTGAAAATTAAGGGTTTTTGTGATATTTATGGAGAAGACTGTTTTCTGAAATCTATTTTCTGCGGTCTAATTTCTTTTCCAGCAGTCTTCCACATGATCATTGACCATTCCGGTGGCTTGCATGTGTGCGTAAACGACTGTGGAGCCAACAAACTTGAATCCGCGTTTTTTTAAATCTTTGCTAATGGTATCAGAAAGGGGAGTGGAGGCTTGAACTTCGCTAAGGTTTTTTCTATTATTTATAATGGGTTTTCCATCTACGAACCCCCAAATGTATTTGGAAAAGCTTCCAAATTCTTCCTGTATTTTTATAAAGGCCTGCGCATTGGAAACAGCAGAATTGACTTTGAGTTTGTTGCGGATGATTCCTGGATTTTCAAGCAATTCCTGAATTTTATCTTCAGAATATTGAGCTATTTTTTTATAGTCGAAATTATCAAAGGCAGTTCTGAAATTTTCTCTTTTGTTTAAAATAGTTATCCAACTTAAACCAGCCTGAAAAGTTTCGAGTAATAGGAATTCAAAAAGTTTAGGATCATCATAAACGGGAACGCCCCATTCTTCGTCATGGTATTTTTGGTATAATTCGCTAGAATTGCACCAGCCGCATCTTACTTTTTCCATTATTTGTTTATTTCCCAGTGGTAGCCTTTTACCGTAGGGATATAGGCCGACCCGTTGTTAAGAATCAATTCGGTGTATATTTTCTTGTTGTATTTGATGCCGATTGCACCTCCGGTAACATAGGTTTTGTTTTTTTTGAAACTAAAAATCATAGTGTCGTTTTGGAATTCGGCATCCGAAACTTTTTCGACGAGCCAAGTAGAACCCCAATTAAAATATAATTTATTTGGTCCTACGCAGGTTACTTTTTTTATCAAATCAACGGCTTCTTTTGGGAACTTATATTTTTCTATCAGTTCATTTTTAGAATATGATTTTCCTACTTCGGCATTTTTTAATAAGATACGCAAAGGAGAGTTTGGGGTGAAGTCTGTATTTGAAACTTTTGGAGGAACAGTTTGATTGGTTTGTGTTTGGCTGAGATTTATATTTTGAGGGTTTTCGTATTTTGGAGTTTTGGCGTTTGGCATTTGTCGCTGTATGGCAGCTTCTAGTCCGGAATCGGAATTTGTGATTGTGTTTTTGGTTGTAGTTGTTGTGTCAGATAGTGTTGCGTGTGTTGCTTCTGTGTTTGTATTTGTATTGCTGGGTGTAGCGCTCGAAGCCTCTGGGAAGTCTGTGTCTTTTTCTTCGGGTTCATTTCGTCCACAGCTAACTAGTGAGGCAAGAAATAGGTATAAAAATAGTATCTTGAAATTCTTCATGATTATCTTTTTGATTCTTTTTTCTCCAAATTTAACTTTTTTAATCCTCTTAAGAAACAGATTGGTTAAAAACAAATAAAATCCCAAACATTTAATGAATGGGATTTGATTTTTTATATGATTCGTCTGATGTTTTGTTCTAGTATATTTGTTTTACTCCTTTGGCATTGTCAAATACATAACTTACTAGCCAAGCAATTTGTCCTTGTTTTGCAAAGAAAATCTTTTTGTTTTGTATGTTAGGAACAACTTCAAGAGAAGTTTCCAAAAGGTTGAAAGCGGCTATTAACGATTTTTGTTGGTATGTATTCAATACCTTTTTGATTTCAGGATTGCTTTCAGAATTGGTAACAAATCTTTGGTAATTATTCTCGGCAATAGTTCTTATGGCCAGGATGTCATCGTATTGAACTTGAGTAAAGTTCTCTTCGGCTTTTGTACCATTTAGTAAAGTGTAAAAAGCCCAAGCGGCACCACCAGAGATGTAGATGTTGCTTTTGTCCTGTGATTCAGGTCTGCTAGTGTACATTTTTTTGAAACTTTCTCTTATGGTAGGTAAGTAATCAAATAAATTTTCATTGAATTCAAAAACTGTTTTTTGTTTACACTTTTTGTTGATGATTTCTGTTAAAGTCACTGTTCCAAGATCACATGAAATCGGGAAAAATACCGAAGAGTCGTTGATGTCTTTGGCATAACCGCCTTTTGTGTTTCCACCTCCTATGTCAATAATTACAGAATTCAAATAGTTTTTTGGTGGAATACAACCTCTCAAAAGTAATTTAGCTTCAAGAGATGAAGATATGATTTCGATTTTTTTATTGGTTAGCTCTTTTATTTTTGCTACTAAGTCACTGGTGTTTGTGGCCAAACCTACTCCAGAAGATCCAACTATAAAAATGTTTTTGTCTTCAATCTTGTATTCATTAAGCATTTTTTTGTAGTTGTTGAGAACTACAGTGCCAGCTTTGTCAATGTCTTCTTTTAAAAGTGTTCCGTCTATACCAATACCAGCAGCAATTCCTACATTTTCAGTCCAAAATTCTTTAACATCATATGTGTTTCGTCTAATGCTTTCAACCTGAAGAACGGTCATTTTTATACCTTTACTTCCTATTTCAATTCCTCCATAAAGTTGTGCCTGAGCCGAATAGGTAAGAATTAGGCATAATAATAAATAGTAGATTTTTTCTTTCATATTGTTTTGATTTGGGGGTTCATGCTTTTTGCAAATCTATATTAAAAATATATAAATTCCTTTTTTTTCATGTTTTTTTTAAATAACTTTTTTTTAAATCAAAATTGTTTTTAAAATGTTATCAAATAGATATGTTTTTTAACTATTTGATATTGATGGATTAAAAAAAAAACTATTTTTGTTAAAATTTAAAATTTTTTCCCCCAAAAAATTTAACCTATGATTAAAAAGTACTTCGAAAACTTTAATGATTTTCCCAGGGAAATCTGGATTCTCACATTAATTACTTTCATAAACAGAGCTGGGACAATGGTGATTCCTTTCTTGTCCAAGTACATGAAAGAAGATTTAAAATTCAGTTACAGTCAAATTGGCTGGGTAATGGTTTTCTTCGGAATTGGTTCTATGATAGGAACGTGGCTCAGTGGAAAATTATCAGATAAAATAGGCTTTTACAAAGTGATGGTTTTTAGTTTGTTTGCTAGCGGGATTGTGTTTATTTTGCTGCAATATGCGACAACTTTTGAGCAGCTTTGTGTCGGAATACTTGTGCTGACAAGTATCGCTGATATGTTTAGGCCGGCTATGCTGGTCTGTCTCAAGACAGTTACAAAAAAAGAGGATAGGGCAAGAGCCTATTCATTAACTCGTGCTGCGATTAATCTAGGATTTCTTTTTGGACCCGTTCTTGGTGGTTTGATTATTATGCAAATGGGATATGAGTATATTTTTTATGTTGATGGAATTACCTGCATATTAGCAATTATTGTTTTTGTGATTTTTGTGAAAGAAAAGAAAATGCCAATCCTAATCAGTAAACAGGAGAAAGAATTTAAGAAGGTTTCTGTCGTGAAAGACAGGCCTTTTATGCTACATTTGGGTATATGTCTGATAACAGGAATTTTGTTTTTCCAGATTTTTACAACCTTGCCTTTGTATCATAAAGTGAGATTCAATATGACCGAATTTGATAGCGGTTTGCTTTTGAGTTTGAATGGGTTGCTTATTTTGCTCTTTGAGTTACCAATTGTGAATTATGTTGGTAAAAATAAAATCAATAATCATAAAGTAATTTCTTTAGGATTATTGTTTATGGCCTTGAGTTTCGTTTTGCTTTTGCTTCCTTTTGAAGCTGTTTTGGTTCCTATGATGCTTTTTATGACCTGTGGAGTAATGTTGACGTTCCCTTTTGCGAATTCATTTGCAATGGATAGGTCGCATAAGCAGGAAGGAAAATATATGGCGGCTTTTACGATGAGTTATAGTTTTGCACATATTTTGAGTGCCAAAACTGGAATGGAAATCATTCAGCATTTGGGTTATGATTCCAATTGGTTGTTTATGGCTGGGCTTGGAATAATTGGAACATTGCTTGTTTTTAGACTTTCTAAAATGATTGAAAAAGAAGGTTTTGCAATGGTTTCTGTTGAAGTTAATTCGAATAATAGGAGCGTGTCTTAAATTTTAGTTTAAATAAAAGAAAAAACTTAAATAATTCGGTATTTGAAGGCGAAATGCAAATAGTTTCAGTTCAGTCAAAAGAATTATTTGTTTGATTTATGTCAAACATGGAATAGCTCTCTAGTTTTTTTGTGATTGAGTGGTTGTACAAAAAAATCCCATTTCATTCGAAATGGGATTTAATATGTGGAGAGATTCTAAAAATAGAAATCTCTGTCTTTTAAGCTAAATCAGATTATCCTAAAGTAACTCTTTTGAAACCTGTAATTTCAACGTTGAATCCTTTAACGTAATCACCAACTTTTTTACTGTCATCTTTGATGAAGTTTTGATCCAATAATGCTTTCTCTTGGTCCAAAGTAGTATTGTCAGAGATGAAACGTTGAACTTTTCCTGGAAGAATTTTATCCCAAATTTGTTCTGGTTTACCTTCAGCTTTTAATTCAGCTTTAGCATCTTCTTCAGCTTGTTTTAAAACTTCTTCAGTTAATTGAGAGAAAGAAATATATTTAGGAACATTTTTTAAAGTTTTTCCTAAACGTTTTGCCTCTTCATTTTCTTTTTCGATTACAGCAATACGAGCTGCAAGTTCAGAAGCAACGAAAGCAGGATCAAAATCTTTGTAAGATAATGTGTCAGCTCCCATAGAAGCAACTTGCATAGAGATATCTTTAGTTAAAACGTCACCATTAGCAATTGGAGCAGAAATTGCAGTTAATGCAGCAATTTTGTTAACGTGAACATAAGATCCAACGAAAGCACCTTCTAAGATTTCAAAACCGCCGATTTCGATTTTCTCACCGATAACGCCAGTTTGCTCGATTAATTTTTCAGCAACAGTAATTCCGTTGAAATCTGAAGCTAAGAATTCTTCTTTAGAAGAGAAGTTGATAGCTCTTTCAGCTAAATTTTTAGCCAAAGTTACGAAAGACTCATTTTTACCTACGAAATCTGTTTCGCAGTTTAAAGTGATGATAGCTCCTTTAGTTTTGTCAGCATTAACAAAAGAAACAGCAGCTCCTTCAGAAGACTCACGGTCAGAACGGTTAGCGGCAACTTTTTGTCCTTTTTCTCTAAGGTTTTGTATAGCTTTATCGAAATCTCCATCAGCTTCAACTAAAGCTTTTTTACAGTCCATCATTCCGGCACCTGTAGTTTGTCTTAATTTATTTACGTCTGCAGCAGTAATTGTTGCCATATTTTTTTTATTTTAAAGATTGAAAATTCTTTTAAAAGAAATTACGAATTACAAATTACGAATTACGCAAAATTCACATAATTCTAAATTCATAATTCGTAATTGTTTTTGATTTATTCTTCAGTTGCAGGAGCTTCTTCAGCTTCAACAGCTGGAGCTTCAGCTTCAGCAACAACTTCAGTAGCATCAGCTTCTTTATCAGAAGTTCTGTTTGCAAGACCATCAATGATAGAAGTAGTTACTAAAGATAAAATTTTCTCAATTGATTTAGAAGCATCATCATTTGCAGGGATAACATAATCTACTTCACGTGGATCAGAATTGGTATCAACCATTGCGAAAACTGGAATGTTTAATTTTTGAGCTTCTTTTATTGCGATGTGTTCAGCTTTGATATCTACTACGAACAATGCGGCAGGAAGTCTAGACATATCTGCGATTGAACCTAAGTTTTTCTCTAATTTAGCACGAAGACGATCGATTTGCAATTTTTCTTTCTTAGAAAGAGTGTTGAATGTACCATCTTTCTTCATTTTATCAATAGAAGACATTTTTTTAACTGCCTTTCTGATAGTTACGAAGTTAGTAAGCATTCCACCTGGCCATCTTTCAGTGATGTAAGGCATGTTTGCAGCTTTTGCTTTGTCAGCAACGATGTCTTTAGCTTGTTTTTTGGTAGCTACGAATAAAATTTTTCTACCTGATGCAGCGATTTTTTTCAAAGCTTCATTTGCCTCTTCTATTTTTGCTGCAGTTTTATATAGATTGATAATGTGAATACCATTACGCTCCATATAAATGTAAGGAGCCATGTTTGGATCCCATTTTCTAGTCATGTGTCCGAAATGAACACCTGCTTCTAGTAATTCTTTTACTTCTACTTTGTTTGACATTTTTGTACTAGTTTACGTTCTGTTGAATTAGCAATGTCCCGTTTTGGATTTAATGATTTAAAAATTCAAAGATTTAAAAATTTCAGTTGAAATCTTTTAATTATTCAATCTTTTAATCTTTCAATCTCGGTTTCATTTAGATGCTAAACTAATCTCCAACCTCGGCTGGACAACAACAACATTGTTTTAAAATTTTTAATACATTCTCCAAAGTCTTGTATAAATGATACAAGACAGGTAATATTAACGTTTAGAGAATTGGAATCTCTTACGAGCTTTCTTCTGACCGAATTTCTTACGTTCAACCATTCTTGGGTCTCTTGTTAATAAACCTTCTGGTTTCAAGATAGATCTGTTTTCAGCACCTACTTCACACATTACGCGTGCCAATGCCATTCTTACAGCTTCTGCTTGACCATTAGAACCACCTCCGTAAACGTTTACTTTTACGTCAAAGTTTGATGCATTTTCTGTCATAGACAGTGGTTGCAAAACTTTGTATTGTAAAGTTGCAGTTGGGAAATAAGTTGCGAATGGTTTTTTGTTTACAGTGATTACTCCAGTTCCTTCAGAAACATAAACACGTGCAACAGCGGTTTTTCTTCTACCGATTTTGTGAATAACTCCCATTACTTAAGATCGTTTAGGTTAACAGTTCTAGGTTTTTGAGCTCCGTGTTTATGCTCAGATCCTACAACAACATTTAAATTTCTAAAAAGTTCAGCTCCTAATTTGTTTTTAGGTAACATTCCTTTTACGGCTTTCTCTACTAATAATGCAGGGTTTTTAGCTTGCATAACTTTAGCAGTTAAACTTCTTTGTCCTCCAGGGTAACCAGTGTGACGGATGTATGTTTTTTCATCCAATTTGTTACCTGTAAGGTTGATTTTTTCTGAGTTGATAACAATTACGTTATCTCCACAGTCTACGTGTGGTGTGTAACTTGGCTTGTATTTACCTCTCAAAATCATAGCGACTTTTGAAGCAAGACGACCTAAGTTATGACCATCAGCGTCTACAACAATCCATTCTTTTGTAGAATTGGCTTTTGTTGCTGAAATTGTCTTGTAGCTTAATGCGTTCACAATAATATATTTTAATTAAACATTCCATCCCCAATAAAGGGGTTGCAAAAGTACAATTAATTATTTTAAATCCAAATAGCTTATTTGAATATTTTTTTGAGGGCTTTATGCTGATTATCAAATGTATATTTGCTGTGAGATTTATTTGGTGAAATATTTTCCCGGAATATTTTTTTTTGATATTGTATTTTTTTGTAATTTTCGTTTTTATCTTATCAATAGTCTGTCAAATTTTAAATATTTATTAAATAACAGCGAGTTTTGATTAATTCTTTGTTATTTTGTTCTTACTAAGAACGTACAGTACTTAAATACCTTATTTCCAATGAAAGCAAAAGCTACATTAAAACAAATTGCAAGAGAACTTGATGTATCGGTATCGACTGTTTCCAAAGCGCTTAATGACAGCCCTGAGATTAGCGAACAAACAAAAAACAGAATAAAAGAATACGCCAAATTAAAAAATTACAAGCCCAATGTTATCGGTTTGAATCTTAAAAACCGTAAAACAAAAACTATTGGAGTCATCATCCCTAATATATTGAATTCATTTTTCGCAAAAGTTTTCAGCGGTATAGAAAAGGTGGCAGATGAGAATGGTTATAATGTAATTATGTGTATTTCGAATGAGTCTTTGGAAAAAGAAGCTCATACACTCGAAATGTTGAGCAACGGAACTATTGACGGATTTGTTTTGTCAATTTCTGAAGAGGCTCAGAAACAGCAGGAATACAACCATTTGAAAGAAATTATCAATGAGGGAACTCCAATTGTAATGTTTGACAGAACCACCGATGAAGTAGAATGTGACAAAGTGATTGTTGATGATTTTGATTCTGGACATGATGCTACACAACATTTAATAGATCTAGGATGTAAAAATATTGCTTTGATTTCATCTGCAGATAATCTGAGTGTTGGAAAATTAAGAGCCGAAGGATATTTAAAAGCACTGAAAGATAATAATATACCCGTAAATGAGAATATTATTATAAGAAGTGACTCAGAAATGGATTTTGCTGAGAAAATTAATGACTTGTATTCGAATAATCTTGTTGATGGAGTTTTTGCCCTAGACGAAAATGATTCGGTTGCAGCATTAAAAATCGGAGTGAAAAAAGGATATAAGATACCAAGAGATCTTAAAATAATTGGTTTCGCTGATGGAATTCTTGCTTCCAGACGATTATCTCCTAGTTTGACAACTGTGAGTCAGCACGGTATTGAAATTGGAGAAGTTGCTGTAAAATTGCTGATCGACAGATTGGAATCAAAAGATGAGCACAAACCTTATGAAACCGTTATCATCAAAACACAACTAAAAGAAAGAGAGTCTACCAAGTAGAAATTAATCATAAAAAAAGGCAATCAAAACTAAAAACTTGATTGCCTTTTTTATTTTTATGCTAATGGGGTTTTGGAATTATTATTTGTTCTTTTTTCCATTGCCCTTATTTCCATTGTCTTTATCGTCTTTGTCTTTATGTGAATCCGATTCGTACTCTTTTTCGATTTTTTTCACATCTCCGTGAGAAACTGATTTTCCAGGTTTGTATTTTGTTTTGTGTACAGAATTATCTTTCCATGGGTTGTCTCCTTCAAAATCAAAATCATTGTAACTTCCAACTAGTCTAATGGATGTAGGTAAAGTGACAACGGTTGTCCAAGTGGCTCCTCGTAGGTAAGTGTATCTTTTTACCACAGGGTCAAAATACACATTGGCTTCCGGATAGTATCTGTATTTTTTCTTAACTCCATACGCTTTTGCGTGTGCAGGAGGGTTTTGTGCATTAACGGCATAAGTGCCTACTCCAATAAAAAATACAAAAAACAAAATAATCGTTTTGATCGTTTTTTTCATAATAAGATTCTTTAGTTAATAAATGGTTTAAAAATCAGGTGATTAAAGATAATAAATTAGTCTTAAACTTTATGCGTTTTTTTTTAAATGAAACTTTTCTTTAAAAGTATCATTATGTTTTGGGTAGGATTGTAAATAATGATTATTTGATGGCTTTTTGTCGTACGAAGAATAAAAAAGAAAAAATGCCCAATTTGCAATGAGCAAGTTTCTATTGTTTTCTATATTTGAAAAAATATGTAGAGGTATTTATCATATATATTAAGAGTTTATAAAATGGCAAAGGGAAAAATAAAACAAAGCATAAATTAAAAATATGAAGCATATAATCGTAAGAGCAAGTATCTTTTTGTTGACAATTGGGTTTAATGGATTTGCACAGCAGATTGTTCCAAAAGTAAAAGTAACAGACAATGAAAAAACACTAAACTCACAATGGAAAGGAAAACGGGTGGCTTTTCTTGGGGATTCGATGACGGATAAACGTCGTGTTGGAACTACTTGTGTGTATTGGGAATATCTAAATGAATTGATGGGAATAGAGCCTTCTGTATATGGCATCAGCGGAAATCAGTGGAATGATATTTATAAACAATCTCTGAAACTGCATGATGAAAAAGGAACGAATGTTGACGTCATACTGATTTTTGCAGGTACAAATGACTATAACCACAATGTTTCATTAGGTGATTTTTTTAGCGAAGTGACAAAACAAACCAACTTTAACGGAAATGTGGTGACTCGTAAATACAGGACTCCAAACCTGAATGATTCAACCTTTTGTGGACGTATTAATAAAGCGATGTCTTACCTGAAGAATAATTTTCCGCAACAGCAAATTGTTATTATGACACCTATTCACAGGGGTTACGCTAAGTTTAACGAGAAGAATGTACAACCTGACGAAAACTATGCTAATGGAGAGGGTTTGTATATTGATTCCTATGTTGATGTTTTGAAAAAGGCGGCTTCCTATTGGGCGGTTCCGTTGATTGACCTCTATTCTACAAGTGGTCTGTTTCCAATGGCGGATGAACAATCGCAATATTTTGCAAACAAAGATACCGATAGACTACATCCCAATGCACTTGGTGATTATCGTCTAGCAAAAACCATTCAATATCAATTATTGGCATTGCCTTCGGGTTTTGTTACGGAATAGGTGGTGAAATCTAAATGTCACGCAATGTCGTTTTCTAAAAAAAGTTCTCGCAAAGACGCAAAGACGCAAAGTTTCAAACCTATTCCTTTGCGTCTTTGCGACTTAGCGAGAAAATAAAAAGTTTTAATTAGGAATTCTTGAAAAATAAAATTTCTAAGCTATCCCATATTATGACTGAAATCTAAAATCAATGTGCTTCCAGCCAGTCTTTTCCTGAACCTATTTCAACATCCAATGGAACATCCATTTTGAAGGCGTTTTCCATTTCGTATTTAATCATCGGTTTGATTTTTTCGAGTTCCGAATTGTGGACATCAAACACAAGCTCATCATGAACCTGAAGCAACATTTTAGATTTCCAGTTTTCAGTCGTTAATTTTTTGTGGATATTAATCATCGCAATTTTGATGATGTCGGCGGCGCTTCCTTGAATTGGAGCGTTTACAGCATTTCGTTCTGCTGCACCACGGACAACGGCATTCGCCGAATTGATATCTTTCAAATAACGTCTTCTTCCGGAAATAGTCTGTACGTAACCATGTTTTCGGGCAAAATCCACTTGATTAGACATGTATGATTTTAATTTCGGGTAAGTTGTGTAATAAGCATCAATCAACTCCGCACTTTCTTTTCGCGAAAGCGAGGTTTGGTTACTCAATCCAAATGCCGAAACACCATATATAATTCCGAAGTTCACCGTTTTGGCGTTGCTTCGTTGTTCTTTTGTTACTTCATCTAATCCAATATGGAAAACTTTTGCAGCAGTACTTCTGTGAATGTCTTCTTTGTTTTGGAAGGCTTTAATCATGTTTTCTTCTCCAGATAAAGCAGCGATAATACGCAATTCTATTTGCGAATAATCCGCAGAAACCAAAGTGTAATTTTCGTCACGGGCAACAAAAGCTTTTCGGATTAATCGTCCTCTTTCGGTACGGATTGGGATGTTTTGCAAGTTCGGATTGTTCGAACTCAAACGTCCCGTTGCAGCAACGGTTTGCATATAATCGGTGTGAACGCGACCTGTTTTGGAGTCAACTTGTGTGGGAAGTGCATCGATATAAGTACTTTGCAGTTTGACCATTTGACGCCATTCGAGAATGTCACGAACAATTTCGTTGTCATTGGCCAGATAGGATAAAACCTCTTCGCCAGTGGCATATTGACCGGTTTTGGTTTTCTTTTGTTTGGCTCCGCCAATTTTTAATTTTTCGAATAAAATATCGCCCAACTGTTTTGGGGAAGCCAAATTGAATTTCTCACCAGCAGTTTCATATATTTTTTGTTCCAATGCATTGCTTTCGGCAGCCATTTCAACAGACATCGATTTTAAAAAGGGAACGTCGAGATTGATCCCTTCCAATTCCATTGCGGCCAAAACCGGGATTAACGGGATTTCGATTTCCTCGAATAATTTTTTGGTTTCGGCTTTGTCGAGAATCGGGCTAAAATTTTGCTTTAATTGAAAGGTAATGTCGGCATCTTCGGCGGCGTATTCTTTGATGTCTTCCAAGGCGACTTCACGCATTGATTTTTGACCTTTTCCTTTTTTGCCAATTAAATCTTCTATGGATTTTGGTGAATATTTCAAATAGGTTTCCGATAAAACGTCCATATTGTGGCGCATATCGGGATTGATTAGATAATGCGCAATCATCGTGTCAAACAATTTCCCTTTTATTTGAACACCATAATTCGAAAGAATTTTTAAATCGTATTTTACGTTTTGACCAATTTTTTCGATGTTTTCATTTTCAAAGAAAGGTTTGAATTTGTCCGCCAAAGCTTGTGCTTCTACCTGATTTTCAGGAAACGGAACATAAAATGCTTTTCCTTTTTCATACGAGAATGACATTCCAACAAGTTCAGCGTTCAAAGCATCAATTCCGGTAGTTTCGGTGTCGAAACAAACCGAAGTTTGTTGAAGTAAATTTTGCAAAAGTAATTTTACGGCAAAATCACCTTGAATACTTTGATAAAAATGTTCGGTATTTTCTAAAGTCGCGTAATGCGAATTTGATTTTACCTCGCCGGTTTCTTCATCGGAAAAACCGAATAAATCAAATTGGTCTTCGTTGGATTTTTTAGCGGAAACTTTTTTAACTATTTTTTCATTGTCATTGATATTGTCATTGCCATTGATATTGTCATTGCCATTGATATTTCCATTACCATTAGTGTCTATTTCGTCATATTCTTTTCCGGTTCCAAAGAATTTGTCAAACTGCGTTTTCATTTGACGGAATTCCAGTTCCTGAAATAATTCGTCTGTTTTTTCGACATCGGGTTTTGATAATTCGTAGTCGGCAGCATTAAACTGAACCGGACAATCGAGTAGGATAGCGGCTAGTTTTTTGGACAAAATACCTTTGTCTGCATTGGCTTCAATTTTGTCTTTTATGGCGCCTTTTAATTGGTGGGTGTTTGCCAAAAGGTTTTCCATTGACCCAAATTCCTTGAGTAATTTTTTGGCTGTTTTTTCGCCAACTCCAGGTAATCCAGGAATATTATCGGCGGCATCGCCCATCATTCCAAGGTAATCTATTACTTGTTCGGGACGTTCTATTTCGAATTTTTCTAAAACCTCTGGGATTCCCCATATTTCGATGTCGTTCCCCATTCTTGCGGGTTTGTACATAAAAATATTCTCTGAAACTAATTGGGCAAAATCTTTATCAGGAGTTACCATAAAGACTTTGAAATCTTCTTTTTCGGCTTGTTTTGCCAAAGTTCCAATCAAGTCGTCGGCTTCAAATCCCGGAACCTCAATAATCGGAATGTGCATTGCTTTTAATAATTCCTGAATATAAGGAACGGCAATTTTTATGGCTTCGGGGGTTTCATCGCGGTGTGCTTTGTATTCCTGATACATTTCGTAGCGATACGTGCTTCCGCCTTTGTCGAAAGCTACTGCAAGATGGTCGGGTTTTTCTCTTTTGATTACATCCATTAATGCATTCATAAATCCCATAATGGCCGATGTGTCCATTCCTTTGGAATTGATTCTTGGGTTTTTTATAAAGGCAAAATAACCACGAAAGATAAGCGCGTAAGCGTCGAGTAGAAAAAGTCGTTTTTGAGCAGACATATTGAAATAATTAGTCTGTAAAAATAGGCAATTGCCTTTTAAAAATGAATTTGTGTATGAAATTTATAAACGAAGGAGTTGAAGTTTGTTTGAGGGTTTTATGCAGTTTTGATATTCCCCTCCTCTGGAGGGGTGCCCGAAGGGCGGGGTGGTAAATAGTATAGTGCAGAACACCCCGGCTTGCAGCCACCCCTCTTAGAAAGAGGGGAATGACAAACTAAGAGGAGAATTCGTTACTGAAATAGATGTTTCTAAAAAAGTAGAATGTTTCTCTTTAGCCCCGATGGGAACGGCATCCTGTGGTCCCGGGGTTCGGGGCCACAGATACAGTGGACAGCGGGAACCATCTCTCCTAAAAAGCCAAATGTTTCTGCTCCTAAAAATAATCAGGAAAGTCTATGTCCGTTAAGGGAAAGTTAAACTTTTGTGGAGCCGTAAATCTTCATTTTGTCTTCATTTTGTGGTTATACATTTGAACTAATTAAATAACTTATTATTAATTCAAAATTTTAAAAGTCATGAGAAATTTATTGATGTTATTAGTAGCAGTTTTAGGTACAGGCGTTATGGTTCATGCATTTCCTGCAAAAGGAGAAAAAGCAACTTCGGCTAAAGAAGTTACAATGAGAAAACACCACAAACACAATAAAGCCAAAAAAGAACAAAAAACTGCAACACCCCAAGCCCCAAGTGCTAATGCGAAATAACAATTGATTTTTTTGTTTTGTTTGTGTAAGAGTAATAATGTAGACAAAACAAAAAGATTGATTTGTGGAAGTCAGTAGAGAAATTTGCTGACTTTTTTGTATTTTAGAGAGGTCGAAATTTTATGAGTGAATATGTTTTTAAATTGAAATGAACTATGAAGATTCTTATTGTTGAAGATAATCCGGAATTGGCCTTGGAGGTGAGAGAATATCTTTCTGGAAATGGTTATATCTGTAAAATTTCGAAGAATTGTGAGGAAGCGCTGGAGGAAGTCAATAGCAACGATTATGATATATTGCTTTTGGATTTGGGCTTGCCTGACGGAAGTGGTTTTGATGTTTTAAAAAGCATTCGAAAAACAGAATCAAAAGTTGCGGTAATCATCATCACTGCGCAAGGAGAACTAGAAGACAGGATAAATGGATTGCAGCTTGGGGCTGATGATTATCTGACAAAACCGTTTGCTTTGACCGAATTGGGAGCGCGCTTGTTTGCCATTATCCGCAGAATGCATGGGTATACGGTTAATCAGCTTGATGTTCACGGTTTTAGTCTTCAATTGCAAGATTATAAAGTGAGTTATAAAGAGACTGCCATTAATCTAACCAAAAAAGAGTTTGATATTTTTCAGTATTTGGTTTTGAATAAAAATCGGGTAATTACTCGTTTGCAATTGACCGAACATATTTGGGGTGATATCCTCGAAGTTAATTCTGATTCTAATTTTATAGATGTACATGTTCGGAATCTTAGAAAAAAATTGGATAAACATTCCCCGATTGAATGGTTTGAAACGGTACGGAATGTGGGGTATAGGATAAATGTGTGATTGGGTTTGTTGTTTATAGTTTATTGTTTGTCGTTCTTTGCTAATAGACAAAAAATAGAAAAGCCTAATTACATTTTTTTTAAAGCCTAAACAACAAACCATAAACATTCAGATTATGAAAATTAAACATCAGCTTTCTATTTTTAATGCGTTGTCGCGTTTGTTGCTGATAATGGTTTTATGGATGATGCTTCCTGTTTTGGTCGAAAAAGTGGTTTATAATCATATCAATAAAAGTTTGTTGGAGAAAAAACAAAAATTTATTGTGCATTTGGATAAGGAAGAAATAAATGATTTTATTGTCCGAAAAGATACGTCTGAGACTTATTCTAGTTTTTCGACTTTACACAGTGAGTTTCTTTTGCTTTCCAGATTGCCTTCTAATAGTAAAATAAATCAAACGGTTTTTATTACCGAACCAAGAATAATCGAAGAAGAACGCAATGATTATAGAATTCTTCAATATTATTTTAAGTACGAAAACACGAATTATCTTTTGGAAATTGGTAATAGTTTGAGCGAAATCAAAGATCTTACCTTTGTAATTAGGATTTTTTTCATAATTGTTTTAATCATAATTGTTCTGATTACCTTCATTGCTGATACATTTTATATCGAATATTTATTAAAACCTTTTTATAGAATAATTGATAAAAAAATCCGTCACGTAAACGAACCCGAGGCTTTTGATCACACTCCGATACAGTCAAATTCTACTGATTTTCAGGAATTGGATACTGTTCTTAATCAAATGATGGATAGAATCACTGAATTGTTTAAAAAAGAAAAACAGTTTATAGCCAATGTTTCTCATGAATTGTTGACTCCTATTGCGCTACTGAAAAATAAATTCGAAAATCTGCTTCAAAATGAATCCTTGGATGACGATGCTGTGGACAAAATAGTGGGAGCGCTCGGAACGCTAGACTTGCTGAAAAAAGTAATTGCGAATTTATTGTTGATTTCAAAAATTGAAAACAATCAATACGCAGCAAATGAAGTTATAGATTTTGATGAGATAATCACTGATTTGGTTGCCGATTTGCAGGATCGAATTGAAGATAAAGAGTTGTCTTTTTACAAAAATTTGCAACATCATTTTAGTTTTAAAGGAAATAAAACCCTGATGCATATTTTGTTTTATAATTTGATTGTCAATGCAATAAAGTATAATAATCCTTTGGGGACAATAGAAATCAAAGACGGTTTTTTGAATGGTAATTATTTTTTGTCGATTTCGGATACTGGAATTGGATTGAGCGAAAAACAACAAAAGAACGTTTTTAAGCGATTTGCCAGAGTAAGTTCAGATCAGGAAGGGCAGGGGTTGGGGCTTGCAATTGCCGAAAGTATTGCGCAATTTCACCATATTGTTATTGAGTTAAAATCAGAAATCAAAGTTGGAACTACTTTTATTTTGTTATTTTCAAATGAGTCAAAACTTAATTAAAAGTTAATTTTTTCAGAAGGACCAAAACTTCATTTAATCTTCATTTACCAAACATAACTTTGACCTATAAATTAAATGTAATTAACAATTTAAAATCTCAAATCATGAAAAATTTATTGATGGTATTAGCACTAGCTTTAGGAACAACAGTAATGGTAAGTGCACAAACTAAACCAGCCTCAGCTCAAACAGCACCTGCAAAAGAGGTGAAAGCCACAAAAAAAGAAGCTAAAAAAACACACAAAACCGAAGCTGCTAAAGTTGTGACTACTGCAGAACCTGCAGCTGCAAAAAAATAATAGACTCTTTTGATAGGGAATATTTCACAGGATATTTCAAAAGATGTTTAATTTGGTTTTAATAGGTGAAAAAGGAGATAAGAGAATTTATCTCCTTTTTTTTGCGTTAAATTTATGATAATATAATCATTTAACTTTTTCATTAATTGTTACTTTGTACAAAATTCATAAAATAATGATTTTACGTTTATTCATCGTAGGTGCTATACTTTTTATTATTGAGCTTTATGCTTTTCAGGCTATCAGGACATTGGTCAAATTGAGATGGGCACTTATTTCATATCAAATAATCAGCTTTTTCCTTTTTGCATTTATCTTTTATTCTTTTACCCAATTTGATCGTTCTGTAGGGCAGACCAAACAAACTATGTTTACCATGGGTTTGTTGTTGGTTGTATATCTTCCTAAAATTGTAATGACGGTAATTCTTTTGGGAGAAGATGTATTCCGATTGGCAGCAGGAGCGATTAATTATTTTATAGATAATAACAGCAATGCCGATTTTTTGCCTTCCAGACGCAAATTTGTTAGTCAAATTGGTTTGGGGTTGGCCTCAATTCCTTTTTTGTCTTTGATTTATGGAATTTTTGAAGGGAAATATAATTTTAAAGTAATAAAGCAGGCAATCTATTTTCCGGATTTACCAGATGCTTTCAATGGGTTTACTATTACACAAATCTCTGATGTGCATAGCGGAAGTTTTGATAATCCCGAAAAAATTAATTACGCCATTGATTTGGTAAATCAGCAAAATTCGGATATGATTTTGTTTACGGGAGATATTGTGAATACTCATGCTAAAGAAATGATACCCTGGCTTGATACTTTCAATCGTATTAAGAAACATGAATACGGTAAATTTTCGGTTCTTGGGAATCATGATTATGGGGAATATGTGACTTGGCCTTCGCAACAGGCAAAGGCTAAAAATTTTCAGGATATTAAAAATCTGTATGGTCAAATTGGATTTCAACTGCTTTTGAACGAACACACTTTTATCGAAAAAGGCGGTGATAAAATTGCTTTGGTTGGAGTAGAAAATTGGGGGAAAAATTTCAAACAGGCAGGAGATTTAAATAAAGCTTCTCAGAATTTGGGTACAGATGATTTTAAAATATTGATGAGCCATGATCCAAGTCACTGGAACGAAGTGGTTCAGCATGACGATAAACATTTTCAGTTAACATTGTCAGGTCACACGCACGGTATGCAGTTTGGGATTGAGATTCCGGGAGTTTTTAAGTGGAGCCTTGCGCAATATGTGTATAAGCAATGGGCGGGTCTGTACGAAAATATGGGTAGATATGTTTATGTGAATAGAGGATTTGGGTTTCATGCTTATCCGGGTCGAGTTGGAATTATGCCGGAAATAACAGTAATTCAACTAATAAAAGGTGAAAAATTAGCATAATTGGTATAAAATGCTAAATTTGCAATATGTTATCTCTTTTCGAAAGTATTAGAAATTAAATATTTTGGTTGTATGTCAAAATTTGGAGAACTTATAAATACTCAAGTTCCTGTGTTGATAGACTTTTACACAGATTGGAACGAGTCTTCGGTATCGATGCATCCGGTTATAAAAGATGTGGCAGCTGCTCTTGGTGACAAAGTAAAGGTAATTAAGATAGATGTAGATAAAAATCAGGAATTAGCCGAAGCTTTGCGTATCAAAGGTTTGCCTACTCTGATGATTTATAAAGAAGGGATGATGATCTGGAGGCAGTCTGGAGAATTGGATGCCAATACTTTAATTGGTATTGTTCAGGAGCAACTGTAATTTTAACTTTTTAAAATTATTGAATTGTTTCAAAAATAAATCCTCTTTGTTTTAATATTTCGAGTGATTTCGGAAGTGCGTATTCAAGGTTTTTGAAGGCCTTTATGCTGTCATGAAAAATTATTATACTTCCTGATTGCACATTCTGCAATACATTTTCTAAGCATTTCTCAGGTGTTATGGTTTGATCAAAATCAGCGCTGAGAACATCCCACATGACTATTTTATAACCTAATTCCCGTAATTTTTTGGATTGCGATTTTTTTATTTTGCCGTAAGGCGGACGGAAGATTTTAGATTTTTGATTGATGATTTCGGATTCGCATAAGGCAACGTTTTCAAGATAATCTTCAGTCGAAGTATTCCATCCTCTCAGGTGATTATTTGTGTGATTCCCTATGGAATGACCTTCTTTCAGGGTTTTTAAGAAAATGTCTCTGTGGTTTTTTATGTTTTTGCCAATGCAAAAGAAGGTAGCTTTAACTTCGTGCTTTTTTAATTCTTCCAAAACCCATTCCGTAATTTCTTGAGTTGGTCCGTCGTCAAAAGTCAAATAGATTTTTTTCTCCGAATTTGGGATGTCCCAGATGTATTCGGAGAATATTTTCTTTATCAATTTGCTTGTTTTAATCCAGTAGAATTTCATACTCTAATTTACGATTAAACCTAGAATTTGCAATAGGAGTTCCATGTTTTTTTTCGCGCAGATTTCGCAGATTTCGCAGATTTTCGCAGAAAAAAAAGAGTGAAAAATCTGCGGAAGTCTGCGAAATCTGCGTGCTTTTTTTCTTATTTCCTCTTGACTTAATGACATTGACCGCTCGGGTGTGTGATTTGTGGCTATTGAGTAATTTTGGTTAATCCGGTTTTAAACAAAAAAATGCAGCGTTAAAACACTGCATTTTTAATTTTTTAATTTGATAAATTATTCTTTATCGCGTCCAAATCGAGCAAATATCTCGATATAGGTATTGAAAGTCTTTTTGCTTGTATTGTAATAATTCATATCATTACTTTCTTTTATTACTTGTAATAAACCTCTATAACGTTCTATGTCAGTTATGATTTCAATGCTGATGTTGGATTGTTCAGATGGAGCTAATTTGGCGTAATAATTAAGGTTCTCTCTGTATTTGCCTATTAGTTTATCAAGTAAATCATGGGCTTTTGCTTTTTCTCCCACATCATAATATCCTTTGGCGAATGGCTCTAAAAGCGAATAGTAACCAAATTTTTCCAAAGGCATTTTTGCCATTGCCAAGTTGATGATGTCTTTTGCTTTATTGATTTTTCCTTCTGCAATAAGTTGGTTCATCAAGCGAGCAAGATTCATTCTATACGTCAAGCTTTCTCTGCGGGTTTCTGGATCGTGATATATTTTATCGCTATCACTATTACCCCAATCCCATTTCATTACTTTGTTGTACATGTTTTCAGTATCAATGCGTCCCATATCCATTTGTCCGCCATCTTTTGGTAACGCAGTTTTTATTGGAACTAATTTATAAACCATACCTTCTAATTGCAGGTAGTTTTTCATCCATAAATAATCTTCGTCATCAAATGCGCCTCCGCTGAAATAAACAGGTCTTTTCCAATTGTTGTTGTTAATTAAATCCAACATCATCAATCGGTTTTTGTAAATGGCACTTCCTTTGATGTCGATATCAATATAAGGAACAATAGAGTCGTTTAATTTTGGATCAACTACTTTGTTTTTAATGATATTGGCTTTATCTATTGGAATTCTAATTTTATTTGTCGGGTAGAAATGTATCGTTTGCCCGTTTTGCATCTCTACTGTTGATTTTGGGTTTTTGATAAAAGAAATAAGATCATTCAAATCCCAACGGCTATCTGTTTTTTGTATATGAGCCACATAATCTAGCTTGTCTCCTACATATTCGTCATGTGTGAATGAAATAGGCAAAGCATTCGATTCGTATGCTTTTCTTTTCATTTGGTCAATGTACCAATCCGTCATGAATAGACTAGTGTTGACAATTTTTACATCGGTACGTATTCCTTCAATTTCCTGCGCATACCAAAGCGGGAAAGTATCATTGTCCCCAATGGTGAATAAAATAGCATTTGGGTCACAGGATTCAAGATAGGCTTTTGCCATGGCAGTAGCAGTATATTTTCCAGAGCGATCATGGTCGTCCCAGTTTTGGTAAGCCATAAGTACTGGCGCGGCAAGTAAACATGCGCCTATTAAAGCCGGTCCAGCAATTTTTGGTGTAACGTATTTTTGAAGGCTTTCATATAAGGAGTAAACCCCAAAGCCAATCCACATTGCAAATACATAGAACGATCCCACTAGGGCGTAGTCTCTTTCACGGGGTTCAAATGGTCTTTCGTTTAGATAAATTTTTAATGCGATTCCCATAAAAAGGAATAGAACCAAAAGAACATAGAAGCTTTTTCTGTCTTTGCTGGCATGATACATGATTCCTATAAGGCCAAGTATAAAAGGCAGGAAGAAATACACGTTTCGACCTTTGTTATTTAAAACATCCGAAGGTAAATTGTCTTGAGATCCTAAATGCAGACTATCTGCAAAAGGGATTCCGCTTATCCAGTTTCCGTCTAGGTAGTCATATCTTCCTTGATTGTCGTTTTGTCTTCCAACAAAATTCCACATCAGATATCTCCAATACATATAGCCAAACTGGTATTCAAACATAAAACTGAAGTTGTCTACAGTAGTTGGTTTATCAATAATTAAATAATCACTATAATGCTTTAAGAATGCAACATAACCTTCGTTGTCTATTTGTTTTTGGGCATAGGCTTTTCTGAATTCGGCTATGGTTTTTTCGGTTTCGTTTTTTAATTGAGCAATAGCTTTGTTGTAATCTTCCTCGCTTAATTTACTTGGATCCAAACCGTATTTAACCAAATCTTCCTCATAAGGATAATCAGGATTCATTCGGAATTCAGGAGGATTAGTGAAGTTCATGTAATTTTCAATATGCTCTGTACTCCACATTCTCGGCAAAATAGTTTTTTGGTTGTCGTCACTATTTTGTTCGGCGTTTTTGTAGTTGTTTACAATAACATATTTTCCTGTTTTATAATCTCTCTCGTAGTTTGGTTTTTTGTCTAAATATGGAGTATTAGGATCAAGTCCTACAAAAGCTTCTGTGTATTGAGGTCCGTAAAACAATGGATTTACACCGTATTGCTCTCTATTATAATACGCCAAAACTTCGGCAGCATCTGATGGTTTATTCTCGTTGATAACGGTGTTCGAATTCGCTCGGATTGGCAACATTAACCAAGTTGAGAACCCAATAAGTATAAAAAGGATGCACAATATAAGTGTATTGTAATGAATTAACCCTTTTTTATGAGTGTAATTCAAACCAAAATAAAAGAATGCAATGAGAAGCAGGGTAACGAAAATAGTTCCCGAGTTAAATGGTAATCCCATTGAATTAACCATGAAAACTTCTGTTTTTCCAAAGAAAGCCATTGTTAGTGGCAGTAATAATTTGAATATAAAAAGAAGTATTGAAACTACTACGATATTAGCAATAATGAAGTTTTTGACAGTGACTATTTTGTAGTTTTTGAAAAAATATAAAAATCCGATAGCTGGAATAGTCAACAGTGACATGAAGTGAACACCAAACGATAATCCAACCACCAACGAAATTAATAGCAACCATCTATTTCCTCTTGGTGTATTCATTTCCTGTTCCCAACGTAATCCTAACCATAAAAGTAAAGAGATTAACAAGGTTGCCATGGCATAAACTTCGGCCTCGACAGCATTGAACCAGAAACTATCAGAAAATGTATAGGCCAAAGAACCAACCAATGAACTTCCAAGTATTACAATTGAATTGTTGGCGTTGATTTCGGTATATTGACTAATTACCTTTTTTAAGATCATTGTTGATGACCAAAACATAAATAATATAGTAAAGGCACTGGAGAACACAGAAGTCATATTTACCATTAGTGCAATATGTTGTTTGTCTATCGCAAACATTGCAAAAAAAGCACCAATCATTTGGAATAACGGAGCTCCAGGAGGATGGCCAACTTCAAGTTTGGCGGCTGTTGCAATGTATTCTCCACAATCCCAAAAACTCATTGTGGGCTCAACAGTAAGCGTATAAGTTATTAAAGCGATTGAAAAGGCAATCCAACCTGTAATTGTATTCCATTTGTTGAAATTGAAAGATGTCATATACTAGTCTTCTGTTTTTTTTATATGTTTTTAAAGCGTTACAAAGAAAATGCTTTTTTTTTTAAAGTTAAGTCGCATTGTTATAATTTTATTGAAAATTATAGCTTTGCTAAATGGTATGTGTTTCAGTAATTTAATAGGTTTTTGTTTTTTAAATCGAAAATTGTTTCATTTTTTTTGAAGAAAAAGATAAAAAAAGTTTGCACAACTAGTATTTTGTTTTAAATTTGCACTCGCTAAGCAAGAAAGCTAGTAACATGCTGGTCTATGGTGTAATGGTAACACAACTGTTTTTGGTGCAGTCTTTCTAGGTTCGAGTCCTAGTAGACCAACATAAAGCCCCTCATTTTGAGGGGCTTTTTTTATGCTGTCAATTTTTTGGGTCAATCCCCGATTAATCCCAAAACGGATCAATCTCAAAATCTGTGGGGGAGTAAATTTTTTTTTCGCAAGGCAAGATCTCTACTTTTTTTTGTGACCAGTCCTTCAAATCGGATTTGTTTAAGGATTAATTCGGTAAGAGTCTTGTTTTTTTGAGCTTAATACTTTCATTGAATAAAAAAATCCAAAAAAAAACTTTTTTGTACCTACTGGTGCAGTATGGTTTGATGAAATCAGTATTCATTTGTGTTTTTTTTAGTCTTAGTTTTCCTTTTTTTAGTCTCCATAAATTTTTTTTCGAAACCTTGGTACGAGCACACTTGTTTGTTTGAAGCTTTGTGTTTTGGCTGATTGTGTGTTGTTGTTTTTTGAAAAACCATTGTTTTGATATTTTTTTAGATAGAAAGTATGATTTGTTATTCGTGATTTTTATGAATTATTTTTTTTCTAATAAATATTTTTGACAAAAAACCAGTAGGTAACAGTAGTGTGTATTGGTAATTTAATATTATGTTTGTTTTGTTAGTTTGTTGCTTTGAATTAAACAAATACTGTTTTTTAAACCGTCTTTTTTTAGATAAATCTCAAAAAAAGTATAATATTATTAGATAAGATGCATTATTGGTGTATTTATAACTCTATCGATTTAGTGGGTTTAAAACGAATTTAATATGAAATTAGGATAATAATAATGTAAGGATATAAATATTTAGAATATTATCAATTTTTTATACAAAATGCCTATGAATAAAGCCTTAATGCTATTAAAAAAAAACAATAAACAAAAACAAAATTATGGAGAATAAAATTATTTTATTGGATTCAAAACCACATCCAAAAAACTTAGCCTCTTGCAAAAATTGGTTTACAAAAGAGCTGTTAACAATAGCTTTTGTATTGCTGTCAATAATAACTTCGGCACAAACAAAAATTAATGTATCTGGAATCGTAAGAGATGGTAAAAATGTACCTTTACCGGAAGCGGTTGTGACAGATAAAGAATCTGGAAATTCTGTTTCAACAGGTTCAGACGGGAAATTTAAACTTACAAATGTTAATTCTAATTCGCAAATAGAAATTTCTTATGTTGGTTTTGAGACACAAGTATTGCCAGTGTCGAATAAAGCTACAATTAATGTAACGATGCATGAAAAATCAACAGGGCTTGATGAAGTTGTTGTTGTTGCATTTGGTAAGTCAAATTCGAAAAAACTTTCATCTTCAGTTTCTACAATTAAAGCCGAGGATATTGCCATCGCACCTGTTACTTCTATTACTCAAAGCTTGGCCGGTCGTGCTCCGGGTCTTATAGTTACTCAATCAGGAGGGGGGATTAATGCGAATGGTTCTGTCAGTATTCGTGGTGGTGGTACGCCACTTATTGTAATCAATGGAATTGTTTCAAAATATTCTGATTACGACTTACTTAATCCTGACGACATAGCAACGTTCTCTATACTTAAAGACGCGGCTTCAACAGCAATGTATGGAGCAAGAGCTGGAGATGGTGTTATTGTTGTAACAACCAAAAAAGGAAAAGGAAAAGCAAATATAAAATTCAGTACGGATTTTATGATGACCCAACCAACTTTTCCTCTAGATAAATTGAGCTCGTATGAAAAAGCTACTTTGGAGAACGAGTTAAAAGCAATGTATAAGAACCAAACAGGCAGTGGTCCAAGATGGACTGATGCGGAATTAGAAAAATACAGAACTGGTTCTGATCCGTATAAATATCCAAACACGCAGTGGGAAGATATAGCTTTGAAAGAAATGGCACCTCAATACAGGTATAATCTATCTATGGATGGAGGCAGTGAAGAGAATAATTATTATGCTTCGTTTGGAGTATTGAACATTGGAACTATTTTTAGAGATAACACAAATAGTCAGAAACGTTACAATTTCAATTTAAGAACAAGTTCTACGATTGGTAATACAGGCCTTACTGTTACGCCTGCAATTAATGGATATATCGAAAACACTGAAGCACCGCTTAATCAATCCGCATCAGGAGGTATTGATGGTTATTATGGGGCTGTTTTCAGTCATATTGTTAACAGACTTCCATACCAATTGGGAGAAAATCAAAATGGCCAATTGTATGCGCAAAATGACAATCCGCTTGTTGATATGTCGCCTCTTGGAGGTTATCACAAACGTTATAACCAACGTATGGTAGGTCAAGTTGATTTGGACTGGAAATTGCCATGGGTAAAAGGATTGACAATGAATGCGATAGCTAATTATTCGACACTTACCTCTGGAAATAAAATGTGGAATCAAACAGCTCCAGTTTATGATTTGAATGGTGCTAAAGGGCCTAATCAACCTATGAGTTTAAGCAAAAGCAAAGCTCAAGAGCAGTCTTGGAGTGTTCAATATCTTGTAAACTACGATAAAACTTTTGCAGAGAAACATAATGTAAAAGCAACAGTTGGTTACGAAGCAAGTTATATTTGGGGAGATAATCTGTCTGGGTCAAGAGACGGTTATATACTTCCAATTGATCAAATGGGTTCTGGTCCTGCTAGTACTCAAAAGAATTCTGCAACCGAATATGAAGAAGGACGTGCGGGTATTATTGCTAGTTTAGGATACGAATTCAACAATAAATACCAATTGGGGGCTTCGATGAGACACGACGGAAGTGATTATTTTGCTGAAGGAAAACGCTGGGGGAATTTCTACTCAACTTGGGTAGGATGGACGGTTTCAAACGAGAAATTCTTTGATTATTTGAAATCTAATGATATATTAGACTATTTTAAAATCCGTGCTACTTATGGAGAAACTGGTAAAAATAGCGGTATAGGGCGTTATGCATATATGCAATCTTATGGTTACAATGCTGAGGGAATTGTTATAGACGGAAAATTGTATCCTACATTTAGTGAGGGAGCTTTACCAAGTCCGGATATTTCTTGGTTTACCCAAACAACTACAAATATTGGATTTGATTTTGAGACATTGAAAAATCGTCTACGTGGTAGTTTTGATTATTTTTATATGGAAACAACAGGTTTCTTAGCGTCACCTTCAAACATCGGTTTCACGGATCCTCTTGGTATTGCCCTTCCAACAGTATTGTCTGATGGAGAACAACGCAGAGAGGGGTATGATTTTTCACTTTCTTGGAGAGATAAAGTAGGGGAGGTTAATTATGAGGTAGGAGGAAACTATACTCATTATGATCAGATTAATTCTGTAAACTGGCAGGAAGCAACTACGGCCTTAAAAAACCCTTATACTCGTAGCACGCAACAAATGGGTTATTGGGGGGTAGGTTATACCAACTCGGGTTACTATCAAAATTCACAAGATGTGATGAACAACCCGAGAATGAATGTTTCAAATTTGGTTCCTGGAGATATAATTTACAAGGATTTTAATGGAGATGGTAAAATTGATGGTAATGATCAGACTCGTATTGGTAAATCTGGAAGTCCGAGAGGGAATTACGGAATTAATGGAAAAGCATCATATAAAGGATTTTCTTTTGATATTTTGTTCCAAGGTTCTACGCGAAGAGATATTTCTATAGGAACGACTTATCAAGGTCAGCCAGCTTACGGCTTTGTGATAGATGAGCATAAAGATTATTGGAGACCAGATAACACAGATGCTCAATTCCCAAGACCACAGGGAGATGCGTTGCTTAATGGAGGTAATAATTATCAAACATCTGATTTTTGGTTGATTAATGCAGGTTACTTTAGATTGAAAAACTTAGCAGTGGGATATGATTTCAAAAATTCAATATTAAAAAATGATAAGGTGCTTAGTCTTTGCAAACTGACATTTAGCGGAAACAACCTGTTTACGATTTCAGATGCCACAAAATGGGGACTTGATCCTGAAACTGCAAGCAGTACTGGATGGGGATATCCTGTTTCAAGAACTTACAGCCTTAGTTTAAACATAGGATTCTAAAGATGGTTATTTAGTCCTTTTGTTTAAAAACATGAATGTTGAATCTAAGAAATTAATTTTAGTGGTTTTATTTATAAAGCACGATAAAAACAAAAAATAATATGAAAAAAACAATTATAAAAGCGATGTGTGTTCTTACTGTAGGCTTATTGGCGGCCTCATGTAATGACTATATGGATACTTCTCCTGCTGAAATTTACAATGAAGATATTGTTTGGGGATCTCGTCAAACAGCAGACGCATTCGTTTATGATGCTTATAACAATGTTATTCCTGCCTACACACAAACAGGAAGTGCGATGCCATGGGATGCTTCTACGGCAATGTGTGTTTTTACAAACAGAGATGGATATGACAGAAATTCATTTAACCAGGAATTAACGGCAAACACAAGTGATTTTGGTTTTTTTGGTGAATATGCAAAAGCCAGAAAAGTGAATTTAATTATAGAAAATGCTCAGAAATATAAAGGAAAGGGGCTTACCGATACGGATTCAAAAGAGTTGGTTGCAACCGGGAAACTTTTGAGAGCTTTATTGTATTTCAGACAAGCTAGAGGGGTTGGTAGAATTGTATATGTTGATCAAGTATTGGATCCTTCTGATGTTGATAATGGGAATGTATATAATTATAAATTGACTTCAACAGTTGAGGAGTCGTATAATTTAATTCTTAAAGACATTAATGAAGCATTACCTGATTTACCAACAGCAAAAAGAGATGGGGTCTTAAACAAATGGGCTGCATTGGCACTTAAATCAGAAGTTTGTCTACAGGGTGCTGCATATATGACTGATCTTGCAAAAAGAAATAATTTTCTTAATCAGTGTATTGCTGCGTCTGATGATCTTGAAACGAATGGAGGATTTTCATTAACTTCCAAATTTGGTGATATGTTCAATGAAAATGTAGCGAATGCAAAAAACGAAATTATCTTTGCTAGATATAGAGTAAGTTCTAATACTGGTGTGGATAATGATATTATGATTAGATTTTCACCTAACACTGGTAACGACAAAGTTGCAGCAGCAGGATCTGACGAAAGATTCAAAGTTGATTTTACATTTGAAGCATGGGGAACTATCTATCCTACTCAAAATTTAGCAGATCGATTTTTGACTATTGATGATGCAACAGGTAAAGCTGTAAAGTGGAATCAGTCTTCTCAGTTTATTAATGCCGTTAACAACCCTAGTTACACAAGTGTTCCGAGTTGGGCTAAAGACGCTAAACTTCAAGGAGGTGTTGAAACAAAAGATATTTCACTGTCAGGAGAAGCTAAGGTTCCAGGTACAAATATTTCAGATATTATTTATGCTAAAAGAGATGCTAGATTCTATGGAACTTTTGTTTATAACAACAGCGTATGGTATAATGAAAAAGTAACAACCCACTTTAGAGGTCTTTTGAATACCTATTCATACGACAACGATCCATCTCATTATATGACAGTAACTAATTATTGTTATAGAAAATATGTGTATAACAATGTACAAGGTGGAAGAGTGTATTATGGGTACAGAACAGATTATCATGAAGTTTTGTTCCGACTTGGGCGTGTACTCTTGAATAAAGCAGAGGCTCTACTGATATTGGGAAGAATTCCTGAGGCTGTAACAGCATTTAACAAAACTAGAACTGTTCACGGACAATTACCTGCTTCTACTGCAAGTACTCCTGATGCCGCTTGGAAAGATTATCAAACAGAAAGAATTGTAGAACTTCCAATGGAAAATGATATTTATTGGTCTGCTCTTAGATGGGGATTAATTGGTGGTGCTGCAAATGAAAACCAACCTGCAAAATCTGATCCATTCATAATAAAAGAAGAGCCGACATTGATTACAATTTCAAAAGATGACAGTAAATTTTTTATAGGAAAAGTGTCTTATAAGGATATTAACAAAAGAGATTTTGACGAATCAAGAAGATTTCTGTTGCCTATACCAAAAGGGCAGTTGGATAAAAATCCGGCCTATGGACCACAAAATCCAGGTTGGTAAAAAACAAATTAATACTTTAGGAATTATGAAATCGCAGTTAACAACAAGTTTGCGTAAGCGAAAATCAATAAACAAGGCGATAACATATATGACTTTTAACAAATAAAATTTACGTATATGAAATTAAAAAATCTTTTCTTTTTAATATTTGCTATGTTTTCGTTGAGTTCATGCTTGAATTCTGATCTAGAGGATTTGCCTGAATACGAAGAAGCTAATATTACGAATGTAACAAAAGTAGTTCATCGTTATTATGACGAGAGCAATAAATGGGTAGACGGATCGCCTGTTGTAACAGAGAAAAACATGGCTAGTTTAACTAGAACGATTGACAACACGGCAAAGACAGTGATTATAAATTGCAGTGTCCCTCCTGCTGACGCTACAGGATCATATAATGCTGCTGAAAAGGCAAAAGTCTCAAAAACTAATTTAGTAGTTATTTTTGATATTTCGCCAGCAGCGATTATTGTTCCCCTTAATGGTTCTCCAAAACTTGGTGTACCAGGTGATTGGAGTGCTCCCCGACAATATGAAGTCACAGCAGCCAATGGTACAAAAGCTGTTTGGACTGTTACTTTGAATTTAACCCCATAATATGTTTTTTGGTTGTAGTTTAGTTTGAATTTGATTAAATCCGCAAATCTACTTTGAGATTTGCGGATTTTTTATAAATATATTTTATAATGATCCTCTTATGATTAAGTCAGATTTATTTTCAATTTGTCTCTTTTTGTTTTCAAAGGTCATCTGAGCCAGTATTTTTCCCATCGCTTCAAAGTCGGTTGATATTGTGGTGATTCCATTTTTAACCAATTTTTTTAAAGGAGTTTCATTATAAGAAATAATTCCAAAATCTTTACCAAGCTTCAATTTTTGCAATTTAGACTTTTCAATTACACTTACTAAATCTCTATCATTTGGAATGATATAAACTTCTCCATTCTCAATATGACGATTTTTAAATTCAGTAATCACCTCGTTTTCAAAATTAAAATCAGCTGCAAATTTCAAAAATCCATCTTTTATACCTACTGGAACGGTGTAACCAGAAAAAATTAGTATTAGTTTATTGTATTTTTTCAATTTAAATTTTCCCTTTTGCAAGCCTTTATATATATCTTTTTCAAAATTTTGGTATACAGCTGGGTATTTTTTAAGTTCTTCATTCGTTTGGTCAACTATGTATACCTCTTTTTCTGGGAGCGTGTCTATACAGGTAGCAGCGTTTTTTAAATCAGTGGGCATAATCATGTATTTTGTGTAAATACCATTACTCTCGTTGATATGTCTTTCAAATACTTTTGTATTGAAATGGTGAAAAAATATGTCAATTTGTGCCTCATCTCCCATGTGAGAAATAAACGAGTTATAAAGATCTTCTTTAAAGCTGTTTAATTCGTCAAATAGCAAGAAAATCCTTTGTTTTATTGCTATTTCAGAGCTTCTTACATAATACCCTTTTCCAAATATAGCATAGATTATTCCTCTTTTTTTTAAGTTATCATATGCTAATAAAATAGTATCTCTCGAAAGATTAAATTCTATTGCAACTTTAGTAACAGAGGGAAGTTTATCGTCTCTTTTTAAAATGCCCTTTTCAATACTTTTTTCAATGGAAAGCACAATTTGTTTGTATTTGGGTATTCCGCTATTTTCCTGAATCGTGATAACCTTCATATGTGTTAATTTATTGGAGTGTGGTTATGTAAATATCCTTAAGTACTCATTAACTTTGAGTGTTCTGGTGTTTGTATTTGTGCTTGAGTTTGACAAACTTATTCTAAGTGGTGATTTTCAAATAATTTTTTTGTAAGATAATAAAAAACAACTAGGGATTTTGTGGTGGTTTTTTATAATTATTCGAAAGTTTTAAAATAAAAAATGCTTGAGAATCTCGTGTTTTTGATTTTGGAAAAAAATACTCAATGGTATTTTTGGGTAAACCAAAAATAGTAAAAAACCTTTGATCAGACAAATACTTGATTTACCACGTCTTTGGAAGATTGGATCTTGTGAGACAAAACACAAAAAAAATAATAACAGTTGCAATAATTACTATTGTAAAAAAAACAATTTGGTTAAGAAAGACGATATGATTGATTTTAATAAAAGAAATTAACTGCATAATATTTTTAATGCTAAATAGCAGTATGGAAGCCTGAGAACTTAAGAAATAAGTTTATATTTATAGCAGTATTGGTATAGTTAAAAATAAAATAACAAAAGGAATAAATAAACCTTGTCATTATGAAAAAAAAGATCTTTTTTTTGACCCTCATTATATGTGTATTGTCTTTAACAATTCATGGGCAAAATCAACCAGAAAAACTCATCAAAATTGTCGTTTCTCCTGATCATTCTGATTGGAATTATAAAATAGGGGAACCCGTTAAGTTTAATGTAGGTGTCTATCAGGATGGTGTTGTCTGCAAAGATGTAAAAATTGATTATGAAGTAGGTCCTGAGAATTTTGAAAAATCAAAAATAAAATCGCTGAACCTGGCTGACGGGAAACTACTGATTGATGGTGGGACAATGAGGGAACCTGGATTTTTAAGATGTATTGTGAGAACAGAAATAAACGGAGTTAAGTACAAAAATCTAGCTACTGTAGGTTTTGATCAGGTTAATATCAAGCCTTTTACAGAGTTGCCAGAGGATTTTATCCAATTTTGGGAAAATGCTAAAAGTGAACTTGCGGGTTTCCCTATAGATCCCAAGTTGGTTTTGATGCCAGAGAAGTGTACAGAAAAAGTAAATGTTTATCAGTTAAATATACAAGGTTATGGAAGGGGATCTAGAATTTATGGAATTCTTTGCATTCCGAAAAAAGAAGGTAAATATCCGGCTTTATTAAAAGTTCCAGGTGCAGGAATTCGGCCTTATAATGGAGTTGTTGAATTGGCAGAACAAGGTGTTATTACTTTAGAGATAGGTATTCATGGAATTCCGGTTACTATGAATCCAGAAATTTACTCCAATTTGAGTAATGGTGCCTTAAATAATTATCAAAATTTTAACCTTGACGATAAAAATCGATTTTACTATAAACGAGTTTATTTGAACTGTGTGAGAGCAAATGATTTTTTAGTATCACTACCACAATTTGATGGAGAAAATCTTGTCGTTACAGGGGGAAGTCAAGGCGGTGCACTAAGTATAGTAACAGCAGGATTAGATAAACGAGTTAAGTTTTTAGCAACCTTGTATCCTGCATTGTGTGATCTTACAGCCAGCTTAAAAGGAAGGGCTGGAGGATGGCCGCATTATTTTGAAAAATCAGATCTTAATTTTAATAACAAACCCGATAAAATCAAAACATGCAGTTATTATGATGTGGTAAATTTTGCCAAACAAGTCAAAATACCTACGTTTTTTTCATTGGGATATAATGATGAAGTGTGTCCCCCGAGTTCTATGTACGCAGCGTATAATTCTATAACTTCGCCAAAAGATATAGTTCCATTTCCCGAAACTGGACATTGGGAAAATGCAGAACAAAATGGAGTGCTCAATAAATGGCTGCTTAATAAAATAAAAGTAAATTGAGTCGTTTTGTGTTTTATAGGAAAAGCAACAAAAACATTTAAAGATTTAGTTATAAAAGGGAACAATTTAACAGGTTGATACAAGACATAGAAGTTTAGATAATTTCATAACTAATTTATTGTGTATCGCTATTTCAGGACTAGGCAATCCCTGCAAAAACAAAGCCCTTCGGATTCGAAAGGCTTTTTTATGCTTATATTTTGAATGTCAATACGGGTTTTGTGGCGTGATTGACTAAATCTTCGGAGATGCTGCCGGTAAAGAAGTGGCTAAGTCCAGTTCTTCCATGTGTGCACAATGCAATCAAATCGGCATTTTTTTCATCGGCATAGTTGAGGATTCCTTTTTCTATATTGCTTTCGTTGTGTATTTCAAATGTGTATTCCGGCATATCAAAATCTGAAACAAAATCTGAAACAATTTTACGTGCGGCAGTAGTGCTTTTGAAACTATTTGGTGTGCAAATCATCACTAATTTTAGTTTTGATTCGAATAATTTATTAAAATCAAGTACTTTTTGAAAAGGTTTTTTGATGTCTTTTGAAAAATCAGAGGCGAAAACAATGTTTTGGACGTTGAATTCGTTTACCTTGTTTTTGATGACTAAAACCGGGGTTTCTGATTGTCTTACTACTTTTTCGGTATTGGAACCAATGATGATTTCGTTTATTCCGGCAGAGCCATGAGATCCCATAATTATAAGATCCATATGGTTGTGTTTGATGTAGTTGTTAATCCCCTGATAAGCTCCGTCAAGTCGAACAACTTCTGTAATTTTGATGCCGTTTAAATAAGGACGATTTTTGATGCTTTTTAGTGTTTCTTCGGCTTTGCGTTTGAAAAGCATAACCTCTGGAATACTTGTCGCTCCTGTGATGGCATCATTCATTTGGCCTGGTAATTCAAGCATGTGAATTAAAATAATTTCAGAGCCGTTTTTTTTGGCAATTTGCGCACCAACTTCTATTGCTTCGTCAGCGTATTTAGAGAAGTCAGTTGGGATTAATATTTTTTTCATCTGTTTTGGGGTTAGATTTATTCAGTAAAACTGTATTAATTTGATATATTAAAGATATAATATTTTTTAATAGTAATCAATTTTTTTTTGATTTATAAAAAAAGACTATATTTGCACCGTTATTTATTGAAACTTAAATAATGAGGGGACTAAGTGTCCCCTCTTTTTATAAAAATATGACATTTAAAGAAAAAGTAAAGCAGGTAGTAGAAGAAGCTCTTCTTGAAAAGCCATCAATTTTTTTAATCGACTTGACGATTTCGGATAGTTTTAAGGTTGTAGTTGGTATTGATGGAGATAATGGTGTGGTATTGCAGGACTGTATTGATATAAGTCGTGCTGTCGAAAGTAATCTGGATAGAGAAGAACAGGATTATTCTTTGGAAGTTGCTTCGGTTGGAGTAGGTTCTCCTTTAAAACAGATTAGACAGTATAAGAAAAATATAGGTAGAACATTAATTGTTAAGACAAATACCCAAAATATTGAAGCAGAATTAGTTGAAGCTAATGATCTTTTTATAATTTTGTCTTGGAAAGCCAGAGAACCAAAGAAAATTGGTAAAGGAAAAGAGACGGTTCAGAAAGAACAGCAGATACTTTACTCAGATATTAAAGAAGCAATTGTTACAGTAACATTTTAATTAAAGAATTCGCATGGAAAATTTAGCATTAATCGATTCATTTTCAGAGTTTAAAGATGATAAACTTATTGATCGTGTAACGCTTATGGCAATTTTGGAAGATGTATTTAGAAATGCATTAAAGAAAAAATACGGTTCAGATGAAAATTTTGATATCATCATAAATCCTGATAAGGGAGATATGGAGATTTGGAGAAGAAGAGTAATCGTTGCTGACGAGGATTTGGATTTTGAAAATGAAGAAATTACATTAACTGAAGCTAGAAAAATTGAAGCCGATTTTGAAATTGGTGAAGAGGTTTCTGAAGAAGTTAAGCTGATAGATTTGGGTAGAAGAGCGATTTTGGCTTTAAGACAAAACTTAATTTCAAAAATACACGAACACGACAATACAAATCTTTATAAACAATTTAAGGATATTATAGGAGATATTTATACTGCCGAAGTGCACCACGTACGCCCAAGAGTTGTAATTTTGGTGGATGATGACGGTAATGAAATTGTTTTACCAAAAGAAAAACAAATTCCTTCTGATTTCTTCCGTAAAGGAGATAATGTTAGAGGTATAATTGAAAGTGTTGAGTTAAAAGGGAATAAACCTCAAATTATTATGTCTAGAACTTCAGATAAGTTCTTGGAAAAATTGTTTGAGCAAGAAATTCCAGAAGTTTTTGACGGTTTGATTATGGTTAAAAATGTAGTGAGAATTCCAGGTGAAAAAGCTAAGGTAGCTGTTGATTCTTATGATGACCGTATCGATCCTGTTGGAGCTTGTGTGGGTATGAAAGGATCTCGTATTCATGGAATTGTTCGTGAATTGGGGAACGAAAATATTGATGTAATCAATTATACAAACAATATTCAATTGTATATTACGAGAGCATTAAGTCCTGCCAAAGTTTCTTCTGTAAAAATCAATGAAGAAGCAAAAAGAGCCGAAGTGTTCTTGAAACTTGAGGAAGTTTCTAAAGCAATTGGTAGAGGAGGACACAATATTCGTTTGGCTGGTTTGTTGACAGGTTATGAGTTGGATGTTATTCGTGAGGGTGATGTCGCCGGAACAACTGCTGATGAGGATGATGTGGAATTGACCGAGTTCTCTGATGAGATAGAAGACTGGGTAATCGAAGAATTTGCAAAAATTGGTTTGGATACTGCTAAAAGTATTTTGAAACACGATGTAGAGGATTTGGTTAGAAGAACTGATCTGGAAGAGGAAACAATTCTGGATGTAATTAGAATATTAAATGAAGAGTTCGATAGTTAATATGCTATTGATTCCTCATGTAAAATAAATTTCTATTTTTATTATCAATATAAGTAGAGCAACGAAACAAGGTAAAATAAAAAGGTTTTATGTCTGAAGAGAGAATAATTAGAATAAACAAGGTTTTAAGGGAATTAAATATTTCGTTGGAAAGAGCTGTGGATTATCTAAAAGATAAAGGGATTGCTATTGAGTCAAACCCAAACACAAAAATTTCTGAGCAGGAATTTAATATCCTACAAAGTCAGTTTGCAGGCGACAAGGGGAATAAAGAAGCTTCCAAGGAAGTAGGTGAGGAAAAAAGGAAAGAAAAAGAAGCTCTGCGTATTGAGCGTGAAAAAGAAGTAGAAGACAAACGTAAATTAGAAGAAGGGCGTTTGAGACAGCAGGAGGTAATTAAAGCCAGAGCTGTTTTGTCGGGACCAGTACAAGTTGGTAAAATCGACTTAAATCCTAAAAAACCCACTCCTGCTCCAGATCCAGTTGTTGCTGAAAAAGTAATTGCTCCTAAAGATGTAACTCCAGAAGAAAAACCTGTTTTAAAAGAAGAAATTAAAAAGGAAATCGTTGAGAAGCCTGTTGTTAGTGAAGTAAAGGTTGAAAAAACGGAAAAAGAAATTCCTGTTTTTGATAAAAAAGAGAAGCCAGAGGTTAAAGAAATTAAAGTTGAAAAACCAGAGCCAGTAAAAGAGAAAAAACCAGAGGCACCTATTAGTGAAGCTCCCGTTGAAGAATCTATTACAACTCAATATCAAAAACTTTCTGGTGCGACTTTGACAGGTCAAGTAATTGATTTATCTCAATTCAATAAGCCAAAAAAGAAAAAAGAGGAGCAAAAAAACAATCCAAATAAGCCGGGAACTCCTGGTGCGCCAGGTGCTCCTGGAGCTAATAATGCTAATAAAAATAAGCGCAAAAGGATTGCTCCAAAACCGGGTGTTCCAAAACCACCTACTACTCCTGGAACTCCAGGGACGCCAAATCCAAACAAAATTGTTCCAAATGCTGGAGGCGGTGCTGGTTTTAATGCCAATAGAAATGATAGAAATCAAAGATCTGGATTTGTAAAAGGAAACAGACCTGCAATTGTTGCTAAAGTTGAGCCAACTGAGGAAGAGGTTAAAAACCAAATCCGAGAAACCTTGGAAAAACTTCAAGGTAAAGGTGGTAAATCTAAAGCTGCAAAATATAGAAGAGATAAAAGAGATACGCACCGTCAAAAATCTGATGACGAACAAAGGGCATTAGAAGAAGGTAGTAAAACACTTAAAGTTACTGAGTTTGTAACTGTAGGTGAAATTGCTATCATGATGGATGTGCCAATTACAAAAGTGATTGGAACTTGTATGTCACTTGGTATCATGGTTACGATGAACCAGCGTTTAGATGCAGAAACACTGACTATTGTGGCAGATGAATTTGGATTTGATGTTGAGTTTATCACTGTTGATATTGAAGAAGCTATTCAAGTAGTTGAAGATAAAGAAGAAGATTTAGTATTTAGAGCTCCGATTGTTACTGTAATGGGGCACGTTGACCACGGTAAAACATCTTTGCTGGATTATATCCGTAAGGAAAATGTTATTGCAGGTGAATCTGGAGGGATTACTCAGCACATTGGTGCTTATGGAGTGACTTTGGATAACGGTCAAAAAATTGCATTTTTGGATACACCAGGTCACGAAGCGTTTACCGCGATGCGTGCACGTGGTGCTCAGGTTACTGATATTGCTATTATTGTGGTAGCTGCTGATGATGACATCATGCCGCAAACAAAAGAGGCAATTTCACACGCTCAAGCAGCTGGAGTTCCTATCATTTTTGCTATTAATAAAATTGATAAGCCAAATGCTAATGTTGAGAAAATTAAAGAACGCTTAGCAGGTATGAACTTACTTGTTGAGGATTGGGGGGGTAAAATTCAATCACACGATATTTCTGCAAAAGTTGGTACTGGTGTAAAAGAATTGTTAGAAAAGGTATTGTTGGAAGCTGAAATTCTTGACTTAAAAGCTAATCCTAATAAAGTAGCTCAAGGAACTGTTGTTGAGGCCTTCTTAGATAAAGGTAAAGGATACGTTTCAACAATATTAGTTCAGCATGGTACTTTGAGAATTGGAGATTATATGTTGGCTGGTAAGCATCACGGAAAAATTAAAGCGATGCATGATGAAAGAGGGAATTCTGTAAAAGAAGCAGGTCCTTCAACTCCGGTATCAGTTCTTGGTTTGGATGGTGCGGCTACAGCGGGTGACAAATTCAATGTTTTTGAAGATGAAAAAGAAGCAAAACAAATTGCTGCAAAACGTTCTCAGTTGATGCGTGAACAATCTGTTCGTACGCAACGTCACATTACATTAGATGAAATTGGTCGTCGAATTGCTTTGGGTCAATTTAAAGAATTGAATATTATCCTTAAAGGAGATGTTGATGGATCTGTTGAAGCGTTATCAGATTCGTTCTCAAAATTATCTACTGAAGAAATTCAAATCAATATTATTCATAAAGGTGTTGGAGCTATTAATGAAACTGATGTTATGTTGGCTTCTGCTTCCGATGCTATTATTATCGGATTTAACGTTCGTACTGCGGGTAACGCAAGACAATTGGCTGATAAAGAAGAAATCGATATCCGTTACTATTCTATCATTTATGCAGCTATCGATGACTTGAAAGATGCGATGGAAGGTATGTTGGCTCCTGAAATGAAAGAAGAGGTACTCGGTACTGCCGAAATCAGAGAGTTATTTAAGATATCAAAAGTGGGTACAATCGCCGGTTGTATGGTTGTTGATGGTAAAATCCTTAGAAATGCAAAAATCAGAATTATCCGTGATGGTGTTGTGATTCACGAAGGGGAATTAGTTGCCTTGAAACGTTTCAAAGATGATGTTAAAGAAGTTTCTAAAGGTTACGATTGCGGTATTCAGGTAAAAGGATATAACGACATCGAGGAAAGAGATGTAATTGAGGCTTACCATGAAGTAGCAATCAAAAAGAAATTGAAATAATAAAAATCAATCATTTATAGATAAAAATCCCAATTCGTTGGGATTTTTTGTTTTGAATATGTTTGTATTTTAGATTTTCATAATTCATGTTGGAATTTTTTCCTGCGAATTTTCAGGTCATCGCGAATTTATTTTGTTTTTTGAGTATGAAAATCTGTGTGATCTGCCTGAAAAACTTAGTAATCGTAATGCGTATTTTAGATTGTAAAAAGTTTTTTTAATAGGCTTTTCAAAATATAGCTCATATAAGGGGGAAGACACGAAATCGGTTACAAGCTTTGCGGCTTTGCGATAGCCTTTTTTTTCAAAAAAAGCAAAATGAAATGCTTGAAGTCTAGCTGATACCAAATTGCCTGTAATGTCCTTTTATTTTATTCCGTAGGGATCTCCGCAACTGGCTCCACAATATCAAAACCTTCAATGTTTAGGAAATGAAAGTGGTGATTTCTGCAGATGATAAGTTAGGGGATTATTGGAATGTTGAAAAATGGCATAGGCGGAAAAAAGCAAAAACTTAACTCAATGGGTTGATTACCTAAGTGTGAGATCAGTTTCTAATGCATAATTCAGAATAAATCCTTTTTTTCATAAAATACATTCTGAATTAATTTTAAAAAAAAATCCGAATTGCTTAAAAAAAGTCAAATCGGATTTTTTTTTGAATTAGTTTTGAAAAGATAGTAATTCTGAAAAAAATAATTCTAATGTTCAATTTTTTGATTCAGTTCTTGTTTTTTTGTCTAAAACACAGATGTAGAGTTTTTTGTGAAAATTGTTTTCGTTGTTTTAGGATTGGTTTAAGAATTTGAGTTGAAAAATCCTTAAAAATAAATGCAAAAATTAACGATCTAGATTTGTTAATAAAACCTTATTTACTTGGTTTTATTAAAAATACATTTTTGTAATATTTTTGTATTTCTGCGAGGTTGCGTTCTGCCTCCATTCGGGTTCTGAAATTGCCAACCCAAACTTTGTAGTTCGGAGTGTTGAAAACAATTGTACCATCAATATTTTTAAATTCCAGACGAAATTCATTTAATGCTTTTTTTGCACCTTCGCCTGCTCCGTTAAAAATTTGGATTTTATATCGGTCCGAATAAGATAAATTAGGGTTGGATTTCCTTTTGTCGTTCAATAATTGTTCGAATTTGGGGTCCTGACTTACTTCTGTATTTGTGTTTTGTGCTGAAATTCTGCTAGTTATTGTTAAGAGAATCGCAGCGGTAAATAAAGTTTTAGATATCTTTAAAAATCTCATAATCTGATTGTTTATACTACAAAAATAATATTTTAACGTATAACGTTGTAGTTTTATTATTTAGACTCGATATAAATTATAATTAAGATTATTTTAAGGTTTTGAGAATAGTTCTGAAGTCGTATTTTTGTGCCAGTTTTTAAATAAGGAGGGTTATGTCTTTTTAATAAGGAGAATAAGGTCTTCTGGTTTATTTGAGTTATAAACGAACAATTTTTAGTAGATAATCAATATATTAATATGAAAAAGGTGGGTAACCATAATTCGAATTCAAGGAAATTATTTTTAAGCTTAGCATTAATGTTGAGTATTTCCGTAGCTTCACTTGCGCAAGGTGCTGCTCCAGCTGCCCCGGCTGCAGATGCTGCTGCTCCAGCTGCCAGTTCTGGAGGCGATGCGGCAAAAGGGAAAGAGCTTTTTAATGCCAATTGTGCTGCATGTCACAAGTTAGATGCAAAATCTACAGGTCCAGCTCTTAGAGATGTTATTTCAAGACATGATATTGCCTGGATTTACAAGTGGGTTCACAATAGTTCGGATTTAATTAAATCTGGTGATGCTGCTGCTGTTAAGGTTTTTGAGGAAAACAATAAGATTCCAATGACTCCATTTCCTCAGTTGTCTGAAGGGGATATAGATAATATTATTGCTTATACTTCTGAGCCAAAGGCTGAAGCTCCTGCTGCAGCTGCTGCTGGTGCTCCTGGTGCTTCAAAAGATGCTTCTCAAGAAGGTGGTATTTCTAACAATGTTATATTGGGAGCTTTGTCGTTGGTAATGGCAATACTAATAGTGATGTTGGTTTTGGTGAACAATGTTTTGAGAAAAGTTGCTGCTGCAAACGGTATCGAAGTGGTTAAAAAAGAGCCTACTTTGCCTATTTGGAAAGCTTTTGTTAGAAATCAATTTTTGGTTTTAGTTTCTGCTATTTTCTTATTGCTTGCGGGTGCTTATCTAGTATATGGGTATTTAATGCAAGTTGGTGTTGATCAAAATTATGAGCCAATTCAGCCAATTCATTATTCTCATAGAATTCACGCTGGTGATAATGAGATTAATTGTAAATATTGTCACTCTGCTTCCAGAGTAAGTAAAACTGCAGGGATTCCTTCTTTGAATGTTTGTATGAACTGTCATAAAAGTATTAGTGAAGTTGCTGAATCTACTGCAACTCCAGAATACAGTAAAGCTTTTTATGATGCCCAAATCCAAAAATTATATAAAGCTGTGGGTTGGGATGCTACTTCTCAATCGTACACTGGTAAAACTGAACCAGTGAAATGGGTTCGTATTCATAATTTGCCTGATTTTGTTTATTTTAATCACTCACAACACGTTACTGCTGCAGGTATTGAGTGTCAAACATGTCACGGACCTGTTCAGGAATTTGAAATCATGAAACAATTCTCCCCGTTAACCATGGGATGGTGTATCAACTGTCACAGAAAAACTGATGTAAAAATGGAAGGCAATGAGTATTACAAAAAAATACACGAAGAACTTTCTAAAAAATATGGTGTAGATAAATTGACCGCTGCTCAAATGGGTGGATTAGAATGTGGTAAATGTCACTACTAAAAAAGGTTTGAAGTTTTAGGTTTTAAGTTGATATAGCTTGAATCCTGAAGCAAAGAAAACTTGAAGATAAAAAGAAATTATTAAGATTAATATTTATATATAATATGTCATCAAACAAAAAATACTGGAAAAGTGTTGAAGAACTAGACGGAAATAGTTCTATTGTTGAGGCGCTTAGAAATAACGAATTTGTTGAAGAGATTCCTACTGATGAATTTTTAGGAAATGAAGCAGCTTTGTCTTCTTCTTCAACTACACGTCGTGACTTTTTAAAGTACGTTGGTTTTAGTACAGCGGCGGCTTCACTAGCTGCTTGCGAAGGTCCTGTGCATTTTTCAATTCCTTATGTACAGCAGCCGGAACAAATTATTCCTGGGGTAGCAGACTATTATGCGACTTCGGTTTTTGATGGATTTGATTTTGCGAACCTTTTGGTAAAAACTCGTGAAGGACGTCCAATTAAAATAGATAACAACACTATCGCTGGCGCTAAGTTTGCGGCTAATGCTAGAGTTCATGGTTCGATATTGTCATTATATGACAGTATGCGTTTGAAAGAGCCTAAAATCGATGCAAAAAACGCTTCTTGGTCTGCTGTTGATTCAAAAATAAAATCTAGTATTGTTGATGCTAAAGCAAAAGGGGGACAAGTAGTGTTATTGACAAACACATTGGCAAGTCCATCAACCGAAAAGTTGATTGCTGACTTTATTGCTAAAAATCCTAATGCAAAACATGTAATATATGATGCTGTTTCTTCTTCCGAAGCATTAGATGCTTTTGAAGCGGTTTACGGTGAAAGAGCTTTGGTGGATTATGATTTTTCTAAAGCTTCTACAATTGTTTCAGTTGGTGCTGATTTTCTTGGAGATTGGCAAGGTGGAGGATATGATTCTAGTTATGCTAAAGGAAGAATTCCATCTGGAGCTGTTGGGAAGAAAACGATTTCAAAACACATTCAGTTAGAGTCTAATATGACTTTATCTGGTGCTGCAGCTGATAAGCGTATTGCAATGTCTACTGCCAATCAAAAACAGGCATTAGTTCAAATTTATAATGTTATTACAGGTTCGTCTATTGCTACTTCATTAGATGCCGCTTTCAAAGCTGATGTTACTAAAGCAGCTCAACAATTGAAAGCTGGTGGTTCTAAGTCGGTTTTGGTATCTGGTATTCAGGATAAAAATGCTCAATTATTAGTTCTTGCTATTAACCAAGTTTTGTCAAGTGAAGCATTTGTAACTTCAGGAACAAGACAAATCCGTAAAGGGTCTAATGAAAAAGTAGCTCAATTAATTAAAGATATGAATGCTGGTACTGTTCATACTTTGATTATGAGTGGTGTTAACCCAGTTTATACTTTGGCAGACAGCAAATTGTTTGTTGAAGGATTGAAAAAAGTTAAAGCTTCAGTTTCGTTATCATTAAGAGAAGATGAAACTGCTTCATTGTCTACAATCGCTGCTCCTGTTCCTCATTATTTGGAAGCTTGGGGAGATTTAACTTTGACAAAAGGAACTTACAATATTACCCAGCCAACTATCCGTCCATTATTTAATACTAAACAATTTCAAGATATTTTATTGTCTTTAAATGGAATTCCTGGAACGTATTATGATTATTTGAAAGCGTTTTCGCCTTCAATAATTGCTGGTACAACTTGGAATAAAGTATTACATGATGGTGTTTATGTAGGTGTTATACCAACAGCTGCTGCCGGTACTGCTGATTATAACACTGCAGCAAGTACATTGGCTCAAGCAAAACCGGTTGCTACTGAGTTAGTATTGTATACAAAAACAGGTATGGGAGATGGTCAACAAGCTAATAACCCATGGTTGCAAGAGTTTCCAGATCCATTGACAAGAGTTTCTTGGGATAATTATGTTACTGTTTCAAATGCTGATGCTAAGAAATTAGGATTATCAAATGAAATTGTTGCAAACGGTGGATTAAACGGTAGTTATGCTACTTTGACCGTAAACGGTGTGAAACTTGAAAATGTTCCTGTAATCGTTCAACCAGGTCAGGCTGTCGGAACTATCGGAATGGCTTTGGGATATGGTCGTAAAGCTGCTTTAAAAGAAGAAATGCAAGTGGGTATTAATGCTTATGCTTTATACGCAGGGTTCAATAATGTGCAGTCTGTTACGATCGAAAAAGCAAATGGTGTTCATGAATTTGCTTGTGTTCAAGGACAGAAAACATTGATGGGTAGAGGAGATATTATTAAAGAAACTACCTTAGAAATTTTTAATACAAAAGATGCTGAGATTTGGAATGAAAAACCAGAAGTATCTTTGGATCATAAAGAAGTTAAAACTACAGAAGTAGATTTGTGGGGTTCTTTTGATCGTTCGACAGGACATCACTTTAACCTTTCTATCGATTTGAATGCTTGTACAGGATGTGGTGCTTGTGTAATTGCTTGTCACGCTGAAAATAACGTTCCTGTAGTTGGAAAATCTGAAGTAAGAAGAAGTAGAGATATGCACTGGTTGCGTATTGACAGATACTATTCTTCTGAAAGTACATTTGAAGGAGATAACGAAAGAAAAGAGCATATCGCCGGATTAGGCAGCTCGTTATCTACATTTAATGAAATGGAAAAAGCGGGTGACAATCCACAAGTTGCTTTCCAACCAGTAATGTGTCAACACTGTAATCACGCACCATGTGAGACTGTTTGTCCAGTTGCTGCTACTTCACACGGTCGTCAAGGCCAAAACCAAATGGCATATAACAGATGTGTTGGTACTCGTTACTGTGCTAACAACTGTCCTTATAAAGTACGTCGTTTCAACTGGTTCTTATACAACAAAAACAGTGAATTTGATTATCATATGAATGATGATTTAGGACGTATGGTTTTAAATCCTGATGTAAATGTTCGTTCTCGTGGGGTTATGGAAAAATGTTCTATGTGTATTCAAATGACACAAGCAACTATTTTGAAAGCTAAAAACGAAGGAAGAGCAATTAAAGATGGTGAATTCCAAACTGCTTGTTCAAATGCTTGTTCTACTGGAGCAATGATATTTGGAGATGTAAATGATAAAGAGTCTGTTGTTGCTAAATTAGCAGAAGATGACAGAAGTTATCACTTATTGGAGCATGTTGGTACAAGACCAAATGTTGTATACCACGTTAAAGTTAGAAATACCTAGTACAAAAATTATTAATTAAGAATCAAATAAAGGATTATGTCGTCTCACTACGAAGCAGCCATTAGAAAACCCTTAGTTATAGGTGATAAATCTTATCACGATATAACTGTTGATGTAGCCGCACCTATTGAAGGTAAGGCCAATAAACAATGGTGGATTGTATTTACAATTGCATTAACAGCTTTCCTTTGGGGATTAGGCTGTATTATATACACAGTGTCTACAGGTATTGGTACTTGGGGATTAAATAAAACAGTTGGTTGGGCTTGGGATATCACTAACTTCGTTTGGTGGGTTGGTATCGGTCACGCTGGTACACTTATCTCTGCTGTACTTTTGTTATTCCGTCAACGATGGAGAATGGCGATTAACCGTTCTGCAGAGGCTATGACCATTTTCTCTGTAATTCAAGCAGGGTTGTTCCCAATTATACACATGGGACGTCCTTGGTTAGCTTATTGGGTGTTACCAATTCCTAACCAGTTTGGATCACTTTGGGTGAACTTTAACTCTCCATTGCTTTGGGACGTATTCGCAATCTCAACTTATCTTTCTGTTTCATTGGTTTTCTGGTGGACTGGTTTATTGCCTGATTTTGCAATGTTGCGTGATAGAGCTATCACACCTTTTAACAAAAGAGTTTATTCTATCTTAAGTTTTGGATGGAGTGGTAGAGCTAAAGATTGGCAACGTTTTGAAGAAGTTTCTCTAGTTCTTGCTGGTTTAGCTACTCCTCTTGTACTTTCGGTACACACAATTGTATCCATGGACTTTGCTACTTCGGTAATTCCAGGATGGCATACAACAATTTTCCCTCCATATTTTGTTGCTGGGGCGGTATTCTCAGGATTTGCAATGGTAAACACCTTGCTTATCATTATGAGAAAAGTTTCTAATCTTGAAGCGTATATCACTATACAACATATAGAATTGATGAACATCATTATCATGATTACGGGTTCTATCGTTGGGGTGGCTTATATTACTGAATTATTTATTGCTTGGTATTCTGGTGTTGAATATGAGCAATATGCTTTCTTGAACAGAGCAACAGGACCATACTGGTGGGCTTACTGGGCGATGATGACCTGTAACGTGTTCTCTCCGCAATTTATGTGGTTCAAAAAATTAAGAACTAGTATTATGTTTTCTTTTATAATTTCAATTGTTGTAAACATTGGAATGTGGTTCGAAAGGTTTGTAATTATCGTGACTTCTTTGCACAGAGATTACTTGCCATCATCATGGACTATGTTCTCTCCAACATTTGTTGATATTGGAATTTTTATCGGAACAATAGGTTTCTTCTTTGTGTTATTCTTATTGTATGCGAGAACATTCCCGGTTATTGCTCAAGCAGAGGTTAAGACAATTTTGAAAGCTACAGGAGAAAATTATATTAAAGAAAGAGAAGCTAATAAACATTCACATCATGAGTAATAAAGTTATATACGCCATTTATAATGACGATGATATTTTGATGGACGCTGTAAAAAAGACACGTGCAGCTCATCACCATATTGAAGAAGTATTTACGCCTTTCCCAGTTCACGGATTGGATAAAGCAATGGGACTTGCACCTACACGTTTAGCGATATGTTCTTTTATCTATGGTTTGTGTGGTTTGTCTTTTGCTACTTGGATGATGAATTATATTATGATCCAAGATTGGCCTCAAGATATTGGAGGTAAGCCAAGTTTTAGTTATATCGATAATATGCCTTCTTTTGTGCCTATTATGTTTGAAGAAACAGTGTTTTTTGCTGCTCACTTAATGGTAATTACCTTTTATATGAGAAGTAGAATGTGGCCTTTTAAAGAAGCTGAAAATCCTGATGTAAGAACTACTGATGATCACTTTTTGATGGAAGTAGCTATTAACAATAATGAAGAAGAATTGGTTTCTTTCTTTGAAGGTACTGGAGCAGTAGAAGTTAAAGTAATTGAAAAGCATTAATAGTAGATATGAAAAGTTTATATAAAATAACACTTGTATTGGGATTAATGGTAATGGTTTCATCATGTTTTCATAATGACAAACCAAATTATCAGTATATGCCAAATATGTATGAAGGGGTAAGTGGAGAAACTTATGCTCCGGCTTCAGTTAGTGTATTCAAAAATGGTAAAGAAGGTCAACTTCCTGCTGTTGGTTCAATCAACAGGGGTTTTGAACCATTCGAATATGAAAATACTCCTGCGGATTATGCATTGGCGAAAGCCAATTTAAAATCTCCTTTGGATTCTTTGGATAGAAATTCTGGTAAAGGAAAAGAGCTTTTTGAAATTTACTGTATTAGCTGTCACGGTGTTGCAGGAGACGGAAAAGGAAAATTAGTAGAAAGAGAAAAATTTCTGGGTGTTCCTAATTACAAAGACAGAGACATTACTGAAGGAAGTATTTTCTTCGTTGAAACTTATGGTTTGAATGCTATGGGTTCACATGCTAATCAAATGAGTGCTCACGAACGTTGGTTAGTTGCTGACTATGTTCTTAAACTAAAAGCACAATAATAATTGTTGAACTAACTGATCGTAATAGATATGTATACATTTTCAAGTAAATTAAAAACTTTTTCTTTTGTCTTAATGGCTGTTGGTCTTTTAGGAATAGGATATGGTTTTTTGACTGCACCAAAAAATATTCAAGAAGTAGAAGCTCTTCTTGCTGCTGAATCTCACGGTGGTCATGGTGAAGGAAATCATGAAGCAGCTTCTGTTGCACATGGTTCTGAAACTACTCACGAGGCTGTTTCTGCTGATCATGCAAAAGCTGATGCTGGTAAACATGAAGCAAAAGCTGAGTCTGAACATAAAGAGCATTTAGAACATGTTTTTCACCAATTGAGTAATAAGCCTTGGGCAGCATTATATGTGGCTTGTATTTTCTTTATGTTGATTTCATTAGGAACTTTAGCTTTTTATGCCATTCAACAAGTGGCACAGGCTGGTTGGTCTCCAGTGTTGTTTAGAGTTATGCAAGGGATTACTGCTTACTTGCCAGTAGGTTCGGTGATATTCTTTATTATATTAGTGCTTTGCGGACTACACTTTAATCATTTATTTATTTGGTTAGATCCTGAAGTTGTAAAACACGACGAACTTATTCAAACGAAATCAGGTTTTTTAAACTTTCCTTTCTGGATTGTTAGAGCTGCTATATTTTTGGCCGGTTGGAATGCATACCGTTATTTTTCAAGAAAAAATTGTTTGGCTCAAGATGAATCAAATGACAATAGTTTCTATAAAAAGAACTTTAATTACTCAGCAGGATTTTTAGTATTCTTTATCGTTACTGAATCTATTATGTCTTGGGACTGGATTATGTCTATAGATCCTCACTGGTTTAGTACTTTGTTTGGATGGTATGTGTTTGCTAGTTTCTTTGTAAGCGGTATTACAATGATTTGTATGGTTACTGTTTATTTGAAATCAAGAGGATATCTTGAAAATGTAAATTCAAGCCATATTCATGATTTAGCTAAATTCATGTTCGGGATTAGTATCTTTTGGACGTATTTGTGGTTCTCTCAATTTATGTTGATTTGGTATGCAGATATTCCTGAGGAGATTACTTACTTCATCACTAGAATTCAGGAATTTAGAGTACCATTCTTTGGAGCTGTAGTTATGAACTTCTTGTTTCCTGTTTTAATTTTGATTAATACAGATTTCAAAAGAATCACATGGATTTTGGTAATGGCTGGAATTGTGATATTGTTAGGTCATTATGTAGACTTCTTTAACATGATTATGCCTGGTACTGTTGGTAACAGCTGGTTTATTGGTGTTCCAGAAATTGCATCGGTTTTATTCTTTCTTGGATTATTTATTTTTGTTGTATTCTCAGCATTATCTAAAGTTCCTTTGGTAGCAAAGAGAAATCCTTTCATTGAAGAAAGTAAACATTTTCATTATTAATATTTAAAGAGATAAACAGATGACAAGTTTGTTGGTAATTATAGTTTTAGTTTTATTAGCGGTTGCTGTGTGGCAATTGACGAAAATATTCGATTTAACGCAAGTTGCTTCGACTTCGGACAATTCCCAAGTTGCAAATGATGATGATAACAATGTACAAGGATATTTGATGTTTGGTTTCTTGGCCTTCATTTATATCTTCACAATATATGGTGTGTACACTTGGGGACCATTGGTTCTTCATACTCCTGCTTCGGAGCACGGAGCATTGATTGATAATTTAATGAACATTACTTGGGTATTGATTTTTACAGTACAGGCAATCACCCAAGTACTGTTGCACTATTTCGCATTTAAATACAGAGGGAATAAAGATAAAAGAGCCTTATATTTTGCTGACAATAATAAATTGGAAGCAATCTGGAGTGCTATTCCAGCTGTGGTTTTAGCAGGTTTGATTCTTTACGGTCTTTATGCATGGACAAATATTATGTTTATCGATGAAGATGAAGATACTGTTGTAATCGAGTTATATGCACAACAATTCAAATGGACAGCAAGATATGCTGGTGCAGATAATGTTTTAGGTAAAGCGAATGTTAGATTAATTGAAGGAGTTAATACTCTTGGGGTTGATTTGTCTGACCCTTATGCACAAGATGATATTGTAGTTACAGAATTACATATTCCTAAAGGAAAAAAGATTCATTTCAAAATGAGATCGCAGGATGTATTGCACTCTGCTTACTTCCCTTACTTCAGAGCTCAAATGAACTGCGTGCCAGGTATGGTAACAGAATTTGCTTTTACTCCAATTTATACAACAGCTGAATATCAAGCAATGCCTTATATTATTGAGAAAGTTGCTAATATTAATGCTATCAGAGCTAAGAAAAGTGCTGAGTTGGTTGCTAAAGGGGAACCCGCTTTAGATCCTTACACTTTTGAATATTTGTTATTATGTAATAAAATTTGTGGAGCGTCTCACTACAATATGCAAATGAAAGTTGTTGTTGATACTCCAGAGGATTATAAAAAATGGTTGAGCGAAAAAGCAACTTTGGTTAGCGAAGTAAAAGCTTCAAAAGCTGAACCAGCTGCTACAGATGCAACTCCTGGTAAAGATTCAACTCTTTCCAAAGATACAGCAGCTGTTGCAAAAATAGCTATGAAATAATTATTAAGAAAATTTAAAGTATAAATATATGTCAGCAGTAGGTCACGATCACGGACACGATCAAGAACACGAACACCACCACAAGGACACATTCATTACTAAATATATTTTTAGTATTGACCACAAAATGATTGCCAAGCAATACTTACTTACCGGTATTATTATGGGAGTTATTGGTGTTGGTATGTCTATGCTTTTCAGAATGCAATTGGCTTGGCCAGAAGAATCTTTTAAGATTTTCAATATATTACTAGGAGATAAATGGGCTCCAAACGGCGTAATGGCAAATGATATTTACCTTTCGTTAGTTACCATTCACGGAACTATCATGGTGTTTTTTGTTCTTACAGCTGGATTAAGTGGAACGTTTAGTAATTTATTGATTCCTCTGCAAATTGGTGCTAGGGATATGGCCTCTGGATTCATGAATATGATTTCATACTGGTTGTTCTTTTTATCCAGTGTTTTGATGCTTTGTTCATTATTTGTTGAATCAGGTCCTGCAAATGCCGGTTGGACAATTTACCCACCTTTGAGTGCGCTTCCTCAGGCTATTTCTGGTTCTGGAGCAGGTATGACTTTGTGGTTGGTTTCCATGGCGGTTTTCATTGCATCTTCTTTGATGGGATCATTGAACTATGTGGTAACTGTTATTAATTTGAGAACAAAAGGAATGTCAATGACAAGATTGCCTCTTACTATTTGGGCGTTCTTTGTGACTGCAATTATTGGTATTGTTTCTTTCCCTGTTTTATTGTCTGCAGCTTTGTTGTTGATTTTTGACAGAAGCTTCGGTACTTCATTCTTCTTATCTGATATTTACATTGCTGGTGAAGTTTTACATTACCAGGGAGGTTCTCCCGTTCTTTTTGAACACTTGTTCTGGTTCTTGGGTCACCCTGAGGTATATATCGTAATCTTACCTGCATTAGGTATTACTTCTGAAATTATTGCTACAAACTCTCGTAAACCAATTTTTGGTTACAGAGCGATGATTATGTCAATTATTGCTATTGCATTTTTATCTACAATCGTTTGGGGTCACCATATGTTTATATCGGGTATGAACCCATTCTTAGGATCTGTATTTACCTTTACAACATTGTTGATTGCAATTCCTTCTGCAGTAAAAGCATTTAACTATATTACAACGCTTTGGAAAGGGAATCTTCAAATGAATCCTGCAATGTTGTTCTCAATTGGTTTGGTTTCAACTTTCATCACTGGAGGTTTAACTGGAATCATTTTGGGGGATAGTACATTGGATATTAACGTTCACGATACTTATTTTGTTGTAGCTCACTTCCACTTAGTAATGGGTATATCTGCTCTTTATGGAATGTTTGCCGGAATTTACCACTGGTACCCAAAAATGTTTGGTAGAATGTTGAATAAGAATTTAGGATATGTTCACTTTTGGGTAACTGCAATTTGTGCTTACGGAGTATTTTTCCCAATGCACTTTATTGGATTAGCTGGTTTGCCAAGACGTTATTATACTAACACAAACTTTCCATTATTTGATGATTTGCAAAATGTAAACGTATTGATTACAACATTTGCTTTGATTGGTGGAGCTTTCCAATTAGTGTTCTTGTATAACTTCTTCAGCAGTATTTTCTACGGTAAAAAAGCTGTTCAAAATCCATGGAAATCTAATACTTTAGAGTGGACTACTCCAGTAGAGCATATTCACGGTAACTGGCCTGGAGAAATTCCTGAGGTTCACCGTTGGCCTTATGACTACAGTAATCCTGGACATGATGAGGATTTTGTTCCTCAAACTGTTCCTATGAAAGAAGGAGAAGTAATTTTACATCACTAAAATTTCAAAAATCATATAAATGCCTTTCTTAATTGAGAGGCATTTTTTTTATATTGAATGATTACTTTTTTTATCTTTATCCCATGAATACAAACTTAGATCCAACAAATTATAATTTAAGTTCAGAAGAACTGGATATCGAGAAAAGATTGAGGCCGTTGTCTTTTGATGATTTTTCGGGGCAGGATCAAGTATTGGAAAATCTGAAGGTTTTCGTTGCGGCAGCCAATCAAAGGAGAGAGGCTCTTGATCATACACTTTTTCATGGCCCTCCTGGTTTGGGAAAAACTACTTTGGCTAATATTCTGGCAAATGAACTTGAGGTAGGAATTAAAATCACTTCTGGACCAGTTCTTGATAAACCGGGTGATTTGGCGGGACTACTTACTAATCTTGAAGAAAGAGATGTCCTTTTTATTGATGAAATCCATCGTTTAAGTCCAATTGTAGAAGAGTATCTGTATTCTGCGATGGAAGATTTTAAGATTGACATCATGATTGAATCTGGGCCAAATGCCAGAACAGTTCAGATTAATTTGAATCCTTTTACTCTTATCGGAGCGACAACCCGTTCAGGTCTTTTGACAGCACCAATGCGTGCGAGGTTTGGTATTTCGTCCAGACTACAATATTACACCACTGAACTTTTGACCACCATTGTAGAACGCAGTGCAATGATTTTCAAAATGCCAATTACTATGGAAGCGGCTATTGAAATTGCTGGCAGAAGTCGAGGAACACCTCGTATTGCAAATGCTTTGTTGCGCCGAGTTCGTGATTTTGCCCAAATAAAAGGGAATGGAACTATCGATATAGAAATTGCTAGATATGCTTTGAAAGCTCTAAATGTCGATGCACACGGTCTGGACGAAATGGACAATAAAATTTTGAATACAATCATCGATAAATTCAAAGGTGGTCCTGTTGGTCTTTCTACACTGGCTACAGCCGTGTCCGAAAGCAGTGAAACCGTCGAGGAAGTTTATGAGCCTTTCTTAATTCAGGAAGGGTTTATAATGCGTACGCCTAGAGGACGTGAAGTAACCGAAAAAGCCTATAAGCATTTAGGAAAAATCAGGGGAGGCGTTCAAGGCGGATTGTTTTAATTTTATGAAGCTATTCCTGCTATCCACTATATCTTTTCCTGCTTAAAGGAAGCAGGAAAAGAATGCCGTTTCTATCAGGGCTAGGGCATTTGTGCTATTAAGATGTTTTCTTTAAAAAAAGAAGTGATAAATAATAAATCAAAATACACGCAATTTATTAAATCCGAGGCCAAACGTCTTGGATTTTTATCTTGTGGTATATCTAAAGCCGGTTTCCTTGAACAAGAAGCACCTCGTTTGGAAAATTGGCTGAATAAGAATTACAATGGTCAAATGTCCTATATGGAGAATCATTTTGACAAGCGTTTGGATCCAACTTTATTGGTTGATGATGCCAAAAGTGTTGTTTCTCTTTTGTTGAATTATTATCCCTCCGAATTTCAGGATTCTGACTCTTATAAAATATCCAAATATGCTTATGGGCAAGATTATCATTTTGTCATAAAAGACAAACTGAAAGAATTGTTGTTTTCAATTGAGTCTTCTATTGGAACTGTTTCTGGACGAGCTTTTGTTGATTCTGCGCCTGTTTTGGATAAAGCCTGGGCAGCCAAAAGTGGTTTGGGCTGGATTGGGAAAAACAGTAATTTGTTGACACAAAAAGTGGGTTCGTTTTATTTTATCGCTGAACTTATTATTGATTTAGATTTAGAATATGACCATGCTGTCACAGACCATTGCGGAACCTGTACAGCTTGTATTGATGCCTGTCCCACAGAGGCAATTGTGGCGCCTTATGTTGTCGATGGTAGTAAATGTATTTCTTATTTTACAATTGAACTGAAAGACAATATTCCAGCCGAGATGAAAGGAAAATTTGACAATTGGGCCTTTGGTTGTGACACTTGTCAAGATGTTTGTCCGTGGAATCGGTTTTCAAAACCACATAGTGAACCTTTGTTCAATCCTAATCCCGAATTAATTTCGATGTCAAAAAAAGATTGGCTCGAAATCACCGAAGAAACTTTCAAATCGGTATTTAAAAATTCTCCTCTCAAGCGATCAAAATTTCAAGGACTAAAAAGAAATATTACTTTTCTTGATAAATAGTTTTTAACAATTTTTTCAAGCTTGAGTTTTTCTTAAAAATAAGTGCAAAATATAATTTTGCTTTTTTTAGTGTTTTTTGTTTTCACTATTTCACTTTCTTTTAGTGTTTTTTCATTTTCCTATTTATCAGCGGTTTACTTGTTGAATTTGTTAAACAATGCACTTTATCGTTTAATGGTGTCATTTATCGACACTTGTTGATTAGTTAAAATGAATTTTTATACTTTCGCCTCAACCTTATCTACTTATTAACATTACTAAAAGGAATTATATTGAAAAAAACTACTTTCGGGATTAACCAAAAATCATTTTCAGAATTTTTATTTTCTTCTTTTTTTACTGCAAAATCTTTTTTTGCTGTAAAAAAGTGTGTCTTTTTATTCAATAGCTCAAAGAAGGATTTATTCTCACAAACTTCATTTTGCAATGAAGTTATACTTCGTTACTGGTTAATCAAAATCTCTTTTTTTTCCAAAAAATCACTTTCAGTCATTCAAAGTTACTTTCTAGATTTTGGGAGTAAGAAACATCATGTGTTTTTTATTTGATGTGATTAAAAAATTTACTCAGGAATTTTATAAACAAAAGGACCCGGTTTTGGTATTGGAAAAACTATCGTATAAACCAATCGTATAAATAATTTAAGTCTCAAAAAACGATACTTTATGAACATTAAATTTGTAATGACAAAAAACATCGCTTTAATTACGCTATTTTTAATTCTGTCTTTGACTAAGGTAACAGGTCAGACTCGCGGATTGATTTTTGATCCCATTCCCGGTGGAGGAAAAAATATCCTTGATCCGAATGGTGACGGTTATGTTTCTTTTTCACCATCTGGTTTTGTATCCAATGATGAGACTGAAAGTGAAATACCGTATGCTTCATTGGTGTTTCCAGCAGATGAGGGAAGTAGTGATTTAGGTTCTGGCCCTAATTGTGGTTTTACAGATTTTGTGCAACAAACAGTTGGTGTGCAGGATGCTGCACAAAACTATTTAGTTCCAGTAACTAATGAATGGCTTTTTCGAATGAGGTTGGGTAAAACGTCTTCAAATTCTAAAAGTTACAGTATTTTGATAGATACCGATGGTAAATTTGGCCAGACAGGACCAAATGCTGATCCAGATTGGTGTGTTGGAAATCCTGGGTTTGAAATTGAAATTGTTTTGGCTACTAATTTTGGGGTTTATGTGTACAATGTGAATAATAATATGGCGACTGCCAATCTTTTAAAAGAATATCTTGGACATACGAATTATCAGAAGTCAATTGCACTAACCAATGAATGTGGTGATCCTGATTATTTCTATGATTTTTTTGTAGATTTTGATGATATCACACCGCTGTTTCCAAGCCTTACAAAGACTTCTCCTATTCGTATGGTTCTTGTAGATAATATGTCTGCTAATGCTTCAAGTATTGTGAAAACAAGTTCTCGCTCCGATTTAGGTGGATCAAGCTGTACCAAAGATATGGATTCTTGTATGGGAGATATAATTGATAATTATACACCTTGTGCGCCTGGTCAAGTGTGTCAGGATCGTACTTCATGTCCTGCGATTAATGGGCCTATAGTAAATGGTGCAACAAGTGTTAGCGTGACAACAAATGAAGCAATTGGCACAATTATAAAAGTTTACAATGGTTCTACATTAATTGGAACTTCTGCTGCGACTACTACTAGTCCACAAACTTTAAGTATAACTGTAACTGCTGTTTCTACTGGAAATAGTATTGGAGCTACTGCACAGGCACCAGGAAAAGGTGTGTCTATTGATAATTGTAGTTCGAGAACTGTTGCAAATTGTTCTGGACAAACGAGTTCTTCTTCTGTTACGATAACTTCAATTAGCGGGGGTAAAGGTTTTGATATTGCTAATAATTTTCCTTTAGGAACTATAATAACATGGTATAACTCAGATTTAACTTTAGCAAACATTGTAAGCGGTAATGGTGGGAATATTCCTAATCCAGTAACAACGACCGCTTCGAATCAAACAGTTTCCTTTCAATGTAAAACAGGACAATGTTTTCCTAGTGGTACCTATTATTTTACATTTAAAGAGCCAGGGAAATGTACTTCAGATTATCTTTTAAGTTGCCTTTATGCAACTGGAACTTCTTCAATTCCTAGTTTTACAACTTCTACAATAGCAACAACAACAAGTTCAGTTTCTGGAACAGGTGTTAATGGGGCAATTGTATATTTGTATGCTGATGGTATTCAAGTTGGATCAGCAAGTGTAAGTAGTGGAGTTTGGACAGTTCCTGTTTCGGGTTTGTTGGCTTGTCAAAGTATAACAGTAAAGCAAATTGAGTCTGGAAAATGTATTTCAGCAAGTCCAACAGCAATAAAAGTCTCAGATGGGGTTTCCTCCAAGCCAAGTATTTTGCAAGACGCTTGTATGAGCACTTCCTTGACTTCTATCAAAGTAACTGCTTCCGAATCTAGTACCGCTACCGTAAAATTATATTCTTTTACTTCTTCATCAACTTATGATCCTATAGCTGGCACAAGTTCATATGCACCTGGTGTTTGGATTTTTACACCGACAAGTTCCTTTTCTGCTGGGACTATTGTCGCTACTGTTACTGATGCTACTAAGTGTAAAACTGAAAGTACTTATTCTGATCCTATTGTATTAACTACAGCACCTTCAATAAATACTTCGACAACAGTAACTGGACCAGTATATGAAAATTCAACCACTGTTTCAGGAACTGGTGTAAACGGGGAATGGATTCAATTGTATGTTGATGGATCTATTCCTTATAAAAATGTTGCAGGAACTCTAACTCCAATTGGTCGTGTTCAAGTCAGTGGAAATGTTTGGTCGGTAACTGTAGATAAAAACTCAATTTATTTAGATGCTGTTCTAAAAGTTACAACATCTACTGCATCAACAGGAGGTTGTGAGAGTCCTTTGTCAACTTCCTCTGTAACGGTACAATGTACACCTCCAACACTTCAAACTTACGCAGGTGGCAGTCATAGTTATTGTAATGGTCAGGCTGGGTTTGTTACTCTAGATTCTTCGGAATCAGGGGTAATTTATCAATTGGTTAATGGTGCAGGAACTGCTGTAGGGCCTTCTGCAGTGGGTACGGGAGGTATAATAAACCTGTTTACTAATGCATTGACAACTAATTTAACAAATGTATTTGTGAAAGCATATAAATTATTAAATACTACTTGTTCAATAACGTCTACGGTACCAATTAATTTTGATAATCAATCGCCATCACCTGGAATTACTTTAACCAATTCAAATGTATCTGTTTTAAAAGGGGATACGACTGCTGCATTTGCCTATACGTCTCCAGTTAATTCGCCAACAAATTATAGTATTGCTTTTTCTATTGCAGCCAAAAGTCAGGGATTTTCAGATGTTAGTAGCGCTACACTGTCATCTAGCCCAATAAACGTACTGGTTCCGGCTGGAGCCGCGGTTGGGACATATAATGCAGTTTTAGTAATAACAGGAGGAGGAGCATGCTCAAGTACTTATCCAATTTCAATAATTGTTTATACTAGTGGAAGTGCACCGATTATTGATATGCACCCTTTAGATAAAACAATATGTCCTACTGTCGCAACATCTTTTAGTGTTTCAGCAACAAGTTCAACAGCCGTTAGCTATCAATGGCAGGTGAGTATTGATAATGGATTTTCCTGGTCTAATTTGTCAAATGTTGCTCCTTATTCTAATGCGACTAATCAAATACTCTCTATTTCTAATGCAGTATCAACTGCTTATAATGGCTATAAATACAGGTGTATTGCTACTAATACATATGGTAGCACAGCTTCAAATCAGGCTACTTTAACTGTTCTTTCGAATCCTAATATTACTTCTCAACCTTCGGATTTATCTGTATGCACTGGAAATGGAGCTAGTTTTAGTATTAGTCAATCGGGAGGAACTTCAATTAAATGGCAGGTGGATAATGTTGATATTACAGATGGTGGTGTTTACAGTGGAGCAACTACTGGGACATTATCTATTAGTAATGTTACAGGATTAAATGGTAAAAAATATAATGCTGTTGTTAGCAATAATTGTTCAAATGTGAATAGTAATCAAGCATTATTGTCGGTGAATACTCTACCAACGGCCTCGATTACTGGAACCACAACAGTATGCAAGAATGGAACAGCGCCAAACATAACTTTTACTGGAGCAGGTGGAACCGCACCATATATTTTTACATATAATATCAATGGAGGTAGCAATTTTACAGTAACAACAACTTCGGGTAATTCGATACTTGTATCGGCTCCAACTTCAGCTGTCGGGACATTTGTTTATAATTTAGTAAGTGTAAAAGATGCGAGTTCAACAACCTGTTCACAAAATCAAAGTGGTACGGCGACTATATCAGTAACGACACCAGCAAACGCAGGAACAATAGCGGGAGTTCAAAACATCTGTGCATTGGGAACCACAGCATTCACATCAGATGGAGATACTGGCGGAACATGGACAAGCAGTGATACTGCAATAGCCACAGTTAATGCTTCGACCGGAGCAGTTCTTGGTATAGCCAGTGGAACGGCTACCATCACCTATATGGTAACAGGAACAGGAGGTTGCGCAAACGCCACAGCCAGTAGAACGGTAACGGTAACAGCACTGCCAGCGGTTCCGACAATTGTATCAGTAGCTCCAACGTGCGTGTCCGATGGCACAAGTGCGATTAGCAATTACAGTGCATCCACTACTTATACATTTACACCGGCAACAGCAGGAATTACGATAAACACGAGTACAGGTTTAATCAGCGGAATGACAGTTGGGACTTCTTATACTGTAAAATCCACTAGTGGAGGATGTACTTCTTCATTTTCGGCACCTTTTGGTAATGCTGCGATGTTGGCCACTCCGGCGGTTCCGACAATTGCATCAGTAGCTCCAACGTGTGTGTCTGATGGCACAAGTACGATTAGCAATTACAGTGCATCCACAACATATGCATTTACACCGGCAACGACAGGAATTACGATAAACGCGAGTACTGGTTTAATCAGCGGAATGACAGTTGGCACTTCTTACACCGTAAAATCCACTAGTGGAGGATGTACTTCTTCAGCTTCGGCTGCGTTCAGCAACACCACAATCTTGCCGACACCTGCCCAGCCAACTGTTTTGACGGTTGCCGCTACGTGTTTGTCAGCGGGAAGCATGTCAATCACCAATTACAACTCGGCAAATGTGTATACCTTCAGTCCTTCGGGTCCGACGGTTGACGCAACGGGCGTGATAACAGGGGGAACGGTTGGCAGCACCTATTCGGTTACGGCCAAAAACGGTTCGAACTGCAGCTCTGTTGCATCCATGGACTTTACGATAATCAACACCACGATCTTGCCGACACCTGTCCAGCCAACTGTTTTGACGGTTGCCGCTACGTGTTTGTCAGCGGGAAGCATGTCAATCACCAATTACAACTCGGCAAATGTGTATACCTTCAGTCCTTCGGGTCCGACGGTTGACGCAACGGGCGTGATAACAGGGGGAACGGTTGGCAGCACCTATTCGGTTACGGCCAAAAACGGTTCGAACTGCAGCTCTGTTGCATCTATGGACTTTACGATAATCAACACCACGATCTTGCCGACACCTGCCCAGCCAACTGTTTTGACGGTTGCCGCTACGTGTTTGTCAGCGGGAAGCATGTCAATCACCAATTACAACTCGGCAAATGTGTATACCTTCAGTCCTTCGGGTCCGACGGTTGACGCAACGGGCGTGATAACAGGGGGAACGGTTGGCAGCACCTATTCGGTTACGGCCAAAAACGGTTCGAACTGCAGCTCTGTTGCATCCATGGACTTTACGATAATCAACACCACGATCTTGCCGACACCTGTCCAGCCAACTGTTTTGACGGTTGCCGCTACGTGTTTGTCAGCAGGAAGCATGTCAATCACCAATTACAACTCGGCAAATGTGTATACCTTCAGTCCTTCGGGTCCGACGGTTGACGCAACGGGCGTGATAACAGGGGGAACGGTTGGCAGCACCTATTCGGTTACGGCCAAAAACGGTTCGAACTGCAGCTCTGTTGCATCCATGGACTTTACGATAATCAACACCACGATCTTGCCGACACCTGCCCAGCCAACTGTTTTGACGGTTGCCGCTACGTGTTTGTCAGCGGGAAGCATGTCAATCACCAATTACAACTCGGCAAATGTGTATACCTTCAGTCCTTCGGGTCCGACGGTTGACGCAACGGGCGTGATAACAGGGGGAACGGTTGGCAGCACCTATTCGGTTACGGCCAAAAACGGTTCGAACTGCAGCTCTGTTGCATCTATGGACTTTACGATAATCAACACCACGATCTTGCCGACACCTGCCCAGCCAACTGTTTTGACGGTTGCCGCTACGTGTTTGTCAGCGGGAAGCATGTCAATCACCAATTACAACTCGGCAAATGTGTATACCTTCAGTCCTTCGGGTCCGACGGTTGACGCAACGGGCGTGATAACAGGGGGAACGGTTGGCAGCACCTATTCGGTTACGGCCAAAAACGGTTCGAACTGCAGCTCTGTTGCATCCATGGACTTTACGATAATCAACACCACGATCTTGCCGACACCTGTCCAGCCAACTGTTTTGACGGTTGCCGCTACGTGTTTGTCAGCAGGAAGCATGTCAATCACCAATTACAACTCGGCAAATGTGTATACCTTCAGTCCTTCGGGTCCGACGGTTGACGCAACGGGCGTGATAACAGGGGGAACGGTTGGCAGCACCTATTCGGTTACGGCCAAAAACGGTTCGAACTGCAGCTCTGTTGCATCCATGGACTTTACGATAATCAACACCACGATCTTGCCGACACCTGTCCAGCCAACTGTTTTGACGGTTGCCGCTACGTGTTTGTCAGCAGGAAGCATGTCAATCACCAATTACAACTCGGCAAATGTGTATACCTTCAGTCCTTCGGGTCCGACGGTTGACGCAACGGGCGTGATAACAGGGGGAACGGTTGGCAGCACCTATTCGGTTACGGCCAAAAACGGTTCGAACTGCAGCTCTGTTGCATCCATGGACTTTACGATAATCAACACCACGATCTTGCCGACACCTGCCCAGCCAACTGTTTTGACGGTTGCCGCTACGTGTTTGTCAGCGGGAAGCATGTCAATCACCAATTACAACTCGGCAAATGTGTATACCTTCAGTCCTTCGGGTCCGACGGTTGACGCAACGGGCGTGATAACAGGGGGAACGGTTGGCAGCACCTATTCGGTTACGGCCAAAAACGGTTCGAACTGCAGCTCTGTTGCATCCATGGACTTTACGATAATCAACACCACGATCTTGCCGACACCTGCCCAGCCAACTGTTTTGACGGTTGCCGCTACGTGTTTGTCAGCGGGAAGCATGTCAATCACCAATTACAACTCGGCAAATGTGTATACCTTCAGTCCTTCGGGTCCGACGGTTGACGCAACGGGCGTGATAACAGGGGGAACGGTTGGCAGCACCTATTCGGTTACGGCCAAAAACGGTTCGAACTGCAGCTCTGTTGCATCCATGGACTTTACGATAATCAACACCACGATCTTGCCGACACCTGCCCAGCCAACTGTTTTGACGGTTGCCGCTACGTGTTTGTCAGCGGGAAGCATGTCAATCACCAATTACAACTCGGCAAATGTGTATACCTTCAGTCCTTCGGGTCCGACGGTTGAAGCAACGGGCGTGATAACAGGGGGAACGGTTGGCAGCACCTATTCGGTTACGGCCAAAAACGGTTCGAACTGCAGCTCTGTTGCATCCATGGACTTTACGATAATCAACACCACGATCTTGCCGACACCTGTCCAGCCAACTGTTTTGACGGTTGCCGCTACGTGTTTGTCAGCGGGAAGCATGTCAATCACCAATTACAACTCGGCAAATGTGTATACCTTCAGTCCTTCGGGTCCGACGGTTGACGCAACGGGCGTGATAACAGGGGGAACGGTTGGCAGCACCTATTCGGTTACGGCCAAAAACGGTTCGAACTGCAGCTCTGTTGCATCCATGGACTTTACGATAATCAACACCACGATCTTGCCGACACCTGCCCAGCCAACTGTTTTGACGGTTGCCGCTACGTGTTTGTCAGCGGGAAGCATGTCAATCACCAATTACAACTCGGCAAATGTGTATACCTTCAGTCCTTCGGGTCCGACGGTTGAAGCAACGGGCGTGATAACAGGGGGAACGGTTGGCAGCACCTATTCGGTTACGGCCAAAAACGGTTCGAACTGCAGCTCTGTTGCATCCATGGACTTTACGATAATCAACACCACGATCTTGCCGACACCTGTCCAGCCAACTGTTTTGACGGTTGCCGCTACGTGTTTGTCAGCGGGAAGCATGTCAATCACCAATTACAACTCGGCAAATGTGTATACCTTCAGTCCTTCGGGTCCGACGGTTGACGCAACGGGCGTGATAACAGGGGGAACGGTTGGCAGCACCTATTCGGTTACGGCCAAAAACGGTTCGAACTGCAGCTCTGTTGCATCCATGGACTTTACGATAATCAACACCACGATCTTGCCGACACCTGTCCAGCCAACTGTTTTGACGGTTGCCGCTACGTGTTTGTCAGCGGGAAGCATGTCAATCACCAATTACAACTCGGCAAATGTGTATACCTTCAGTCCTTCGGGTCCTACGGTTGGAGCAGGTGGATCGATAACAGGAATGGCTATAGGAACTTCTTATACAATGATTTCTAGAAATGGAAGCTGTACCTCATCGGCATCGGCCACGTTCAGCAATGCAGACAAGTTGGCAACCCCAGCAGTCCCAACTATAACTTCGACGACAGGAACCTGTTCAGCTGTTGGCACTACTACAATCAGTAATTACAGTGCTTCGAACACCTATATATTCACTCCAAGTGGGCCAACTGTAGGCACGGGAGGAGTTATAAGTGGAATGGCAGCAGGTGTCTCCTATATTGTTATTGCAACTAATGGTGGTGGTTGTTCATCAACAGCTTCGGCTTCGTTTAGCAACGCTTCTGTGATTTGTGCTAAGGATGATGCTTTGACAGTTGTGGCAAAGAATACAGCTTTTATTGCAGGAAACGTTTTAGCGGGAAATCCTAATCCAGATACCTTAAATGGTTCAGACGTTGCAATAGGATTAGTCGATTTGACAGTAGTAACTCAGGCTACTTCGAAAGCACAGGGTTCACCAGTGCCAAGTATAGATGTGAAAACTGGCCAGGTGATTGTTCCTGAAAATACACCAGTTGGTACTTATACCTTAACTTATTCTATCTGTGAGAAATCGAATCTGGCTAATTGTGATACAGCAACGGTAAAAATTGAGGTTACTTGTAATTCATCAACATCTGTATCGGGGGTAATTATGAATGAGGGTACAAATGTTCCTTTGGCTCATGTGCCAGTAACTTTGAAACCAATTAACGCTACAAAAGGTCCTGTTCTGTTAAGTATCACCAATTCAGATGGGTTTTATTCTTTTTCAGGAATGGTAGCTGGTGATTATGTTTTGCAGGTTCAGGATGCGAATTTGAATATTTCTCAGGAGTTATACAATACAACACCAAGTTTCTTGATTATTGAGGTTGAAGATTGTAATTATAAAAAATATGATTTTGGATATGATAAAACAGATCAGTTAATATTCGGAGATTTTGTTTGGTATGATTTGAATAATAATGGAAAACAAGACGAGTGGTATGATGCAAACAATGATGGTCTTGTGACAAAAAATATTCCTGATGCTAACGGTATTGTTGATTATTCTAAATGGGAATGGATTGATTTTAACGGCGATGGGAAATATACAGGAAAAGAAAATGCAGGAGAGTTGAATGCTGCAGGTTTCGGAAACGGTACTACCAATGTTCCTAATATATTTATAACAGGGCCAAATAATTTTTCAAGAGGCATTACCATGGGGGTAGAGGGTTATTGGAGAGCTAGAGCTGATAATGACGCCTACGGGAAGTACAAAATCGAGTTTATAAAAGAATCAAATTTTGAAGCAGCCTCTGAGGCTATGTCGGCGTCTGGTTTAGTGAAAGTATTGCCTGGTGTGACAACTAAGCAGGACAATAACAACAAGACAAGTAGTTATCTAGATTGTGGAGTAACCAGCAACAATATTTTGTTTGCCGACTTTACTGCTGCTGATAATGTTCATTTGGATTTGGATTTTGGAGTTAGTTGTAAGTTGTATAATGATCTAATTGCGAAAAACGATGATATTGGTGTTGTAAGTATTTCCAAAGCGATGAATGGTATTTTGAATGTATTGGATAATGATATTTTTAATGGTTTGCCATTAAAAATTTCAGATGTAGATTTGACTTTTGCACCAAATTCAAATTTCACTATGAAAAGTGACGGTGTACTTAATGCTTCTAATAGTACTCCTACAGGAAATTATACTTTGACATATACCATTTGCGAAAAAGGAAATTCAAATAATTGCAGCTCAGCAACCGTGAATTTGTTTATCGAAAATCCAAGTATCGGATTGGTGAAAAAAGCCAATTTCAATGATGAGAATGGGGATGGTTACGCACAAGCTGGGGAAACTATTACTTACAGCTTTGAAGTGCTAAATAAAGGAAATGTTCCATTAACAAATGTAACAATAAGTGATCCATTGCCAGGAGTTAAGATGACAGGAAGTCCATTGACTTTGGCGGTTGGGGAAAAGAATACTGCCAATTTCAAAGGTGTTTATACGATTAAACAAACGGATATAAACGCAAAATCTGTTTCAAATCAGGCTATTGCTTATGGTACCAGTTCAACTGGAGTTGTGGTTCAAGATAAATCAGATGAATCAGATTTTGATAAAGAAAATCCTACTGTAGTACCAGTATCAGGATGCGTAATTGAAGTGTACAACGCGGTTACACCAGATGGAAGCGATAAGTATGATAAATTGGTTATACGCGGAATAGAATGTTATCCGGATAATTCGATACAGATTTTTAACCGATGGGGAGTTTTAGTTTTTGAACGTGAGCATTATAATAATAATGATGTAGTGTTTAAAGGAATCTCAGAGGGTAGGGTTACTGTCGAAAAATCTCAGGAATTACCTGTTGGAACTTATTTCTATATATTGAAATACAGAGATACTGAATCCAATGCTTATGAGAAATCAGGCTATTTGTATTTGAATAGAAAATAATCAATGTGTCCAAGCTTTTATAAAAAAAATCAGAATATGAAAACAAGAATAATCGGATTGGTAGCATTGCTTTTTACAATTGTCAGTTCGGCCCAACAAGACGCACAATATACCCAATATATGTATAATACTATTGTGGTAAACCCTGCTTATGCGGGATCAAGACAAGCGATGAGTATTTTTGCTTTGCACCGAAACCAATGGGTTGGAGTCGATGGAGCTCCGGTAACTAATGCTTTTTCTATAAATACTCCGTTTAAAGAAAGTAAAGTAGGTTTGGGATTGTCTGTTGTAAATGATAAAATTGGAATTTCGACAGAGAATAATATTGCGGCGGACTTTTCGTATACTATACCAGCATCAGAGAAGTATAAACTTTCCTTTGGATTAAAAGCAAGTGCCAATCTATTAAGTTTAGATTTTAGTAAACTTAGTTATCAGCCCGGAGACCCAAATGCTTATCAGGATAATATTGACAATAAGTTTTCGCCAAATATTGGAGTTGGATTCTATTTACATTCTGATAATGGTTACGTTGGATTATCGGCTCCAAATTTGATCGAAACAGAACATTTTGATAAATCTGATAATTCGAATTCTTCAAGTCATATTGCCAAAGAGAAAATCAATTATTACTTAATTGCAGGATACGTATTTGATTTGAGCCCAAGTCTGAAATTTAAGCCATCATTGGAAACAAAGTATGTTCAAGGCGCTCCTTTGCAAGTTGATGTTTCAGCCAATTTTATGCTGAACGAAAAATTTGTTGCCGGACTTGCTTATAGATGGAATGCAGCCATGAGCGCCATGGTTGGGTTCCAAGTTAGCGATTCATGGTTTATTGGTTATGCCTATGATTTTGATACTACTGAATTTGCAAAATACAATTCGGGTTCCCACGAATTATTTTTACGATTTGAATTGTTTAATAGATACGACAAAATTATCTCTCCAAGATTTTTTTAAAACTGATTCCTATGAAAATTAAAAAATTACGATATAGTCTGTTCTTGAGTGTTTTATTTTTACATGGATTTGCCCAAAAAGGAACCGAGTCTAGAGGCGACAATAATTATGATCGTTTTGCCTATGTTGATGCTGTAGAAAATTATGAAAAAGTTGCAAATAAGGGGTATCAAAATGAGAAGATGTTCCAAAAACTTGGAAATGCTTATTATTTCATGGGCGAATTTTCTCAGGCCTTAAAATGGTACAAACAACTTTTTGAATTGTATCCCAATCAGGAACCGGAGTATTTTTATCGTTATTCCCAGACTTTAAAATCCAATGGTGATTATGCAAAAGCAGATCAAATGTTGGAACAGTTTAATCAAAAAAGTGTCAACGACAAAAGAGGATTGTTGTTTAAAGAAAATAAAGATTATCTCGAGGAAATTAAAGCAAATTCAGGGCGTTTTCAGGTAGTTGATGCAGGTGTAAATTCTCAATTTTCAGATTATGGAAGTGCTTTTTTTGGAAATAAATTAGTGTTTACTTCGGCCAGAGATACCGGAGGTGTTTCCAAAAATGTATTTAAATGGACTAATAAATCGTTTACCAATTTGTATTGGTCAGAAATCAAGCCTGATGGAGAAATGACTTCTCCTCAAAGTTTTGAACGCAAGATTAATTCTAAGTTTAATGAGTCAACTCCTGTATTTACACAAGATGGAAAGACGATGTATTTTACCAGAAATAATTATTCGGGAGGAAAAAGAGGAAGGGATACCAATCAAAATACTTTATTGAAGTTGTATAAAGCAACTCTAAACGCTGAAGGGAAATGGGATAAAGTAACCGAATTGTCTTTTAATAGTAACCAATACAGTGTAGCTCATCCTGCTTTGAGTCCAGATGAAAAAGAGTTGTATTTTGCTTCGGATATGCCTGGAACATTGGGACAGTCTGATTTGTTTAGAGTAAAAATCAATCCTGATGGTAGTTATGGTACTCCCGAAAATCTTGGCCCAGAAATCAATACAGAAGGACGAGAAACTTTTCCTTTTATTTCAAATGATAATGAACTGTTTTTTGCTAGTGATGGAAGACCCGGCTTGGGAGGACTTGATGTTTTTATGGCAAAAATTGAGGTGGATCAAAGTTTTTACAATATTCAAAATGTCGGCGAGCCAATAAATAGTAAGCAAGATGATTTTGGTTTTATAATCAATAGTAAAAGCAGAAATGGTTTTTTTAGTTCAAATAGAGAAGGCGGGAAAGGATACGATGATATTTACCGATTTGTTGAGAACAAAAAACTGACCTGCGAACAAACAATTTCTGGATATGTAAACGACAAGGATTCGGGTGCAATACTTCCAAATGCCAAAATAAGTTTGTTCGATGCCAGTTTTAAGTTAATTCAAGAGGTTCAAGCCGATTGGCAAGGGCGTTATAGTTTTCCAGCAAATTGCGGTAAATCGTACTATATCAGAGGTGAAAAAGAAGAGTATATGACCAATGAAGTTTTTGTCAAAACAAAAACGATCCAATCTGGAAATAAAGAAGTGCCTATAGTCCTTGAACGACGTATAAAACCGGTTGGTGTTGGAACAGATTTGGCAAAAACATTGAATATTCCAATTATTTATTTTGATGTTGATAAATCTGATATTCGTAAAGATGCGGCTTATGAATTAGCCAAAGTATTAGCTGTAATGGAGGAATTTCCCGAGATGAAAATCGAAGTTCGTTCCCATACAGACAGCAGACAAACAGCTAAGTATAATGAAAAATTATCGAATAAAAGAGCCAAATCTACTGTAGATTGGCTAGTGAAAAACGGAATAAATGCTGCCCGATTAATAGGGAACGGATATGGAGAATCACAATTGGTAAACAATTGTTCCGATGGAGTAAAATGTACAGAAGAAGAACATCAGGCTAATAGAAGAAGCGAATTTATTATTGTTTCAATGCACTGATAATTTATTTAAAAACAACTACCACGACCACATCCTCACTTTTAAACTTTTTAAAAGTGGGGATTTTTATTGAATTGATTTTGCTAAGATTTTTTGGGTATTTAATATAGAATAATCAGATTTACAATGAAAAAATTATTCTATTTTGATTTTTGTATGTGATTTTTTTTTAAATTTAACGTTCTAAATTTTTTTTATTATGACTGTAAATCAAATATTAAGCACAAAAGGGAAAGAGGTTTATTCTATTGTTTCTACCATTACCGTATACGAAGCACTGAAGGTTTTAGGAGAAAAAAATATTGGGGCTATTCCTGTGATTGAAGATGGACTCTTGAAAGGGATTCTGTCTGAAAGAGATTATGCCAGAAAAATTGTTTTAAAGGATAAATCTTCCAAGGAAACACTCGTAAGTGAAATTATGGAAAGAGAGGTTGTTACCGTTAAGCCTTCAGATAATGTGGATTATTGTATGGAATTAATGAGTAAAAGAAGAATCAGACATTTACCAGTTGTTGAAAATAATGCAGTAATTGGACTCGTATCTATTGGGGATGTCGTAAAAACTATAATTGAAATCCAAAAAGAAACTATTAAACATTTGGATTCCTATATATCGCAATAACAGTTAATTATTAAATTTAAGAAATAGCTACATAGATGTGTGGCTATTTTTTTTGGTTATAAATTATGTTAAGAGTAAGCAAAAGAACAAGAATAAAGCTTCGGTTTTGAACGAAGTCCTTTATCTTTGCCGATAAAAAAAATAAGTAAAATGGATAAAGATAGTAAAAGAAGAGAGGCGTTATTGTATCACGCAAAACCCACTCCAGGAAAGATCCAAGTAGTTCCTACTAAAAAATATGCAACACAAAGAGATTTGTCCTTGGCATATTCTCCGGGAGTTGCAGAACCGTGTTTGGAAATTGTAAAAGACATCAATAATGTTTATAAATATACAGCCAAAGGGAATTTGGTAGCCGTTATTTCAAACGGAACTGCAGTTTTGGGACTGGGCAATATTGGTCCCGAAGCTGGAAAACCAGTAATGGAAGGGAAGGGGCTTTTGTTTAAAATATTTTCAGATATCGATGTGTTTGATATTGAAATTGGAACCGAAAATGTTGAAGAGTTTATTCAGACAGTAAAGAATATTGCACCTACTTTTGGTGGAATTAATTTGGAAGACATTAAAGCTCCCGAATCTTTTGAAATCGAACGTAGATTGGTTGAAGAGTTAAATATTCCTGTAATGCATGATGATCAACACGGTACGGCAATTATATCTTCGGCTGCTTTAATCAATGCTTTGGAGTTGGCCGAAAAAAAGGCAGAAGAGGTAAAAGTGGTGGTGTCCGGAGCAGGATCGGCTGCAATTGCCTGTACTGATTTGTATGTTTTGCTGGGAGTAAAAAAAGAGAATATTTTGATGTATAACAGTAAAGGACTTTTGACCAAAGATAACCCTTCTTTGTCTGAATTACAGCAAAAGTATGCAGTAGAAGGAGAACGTATCAGTCTAGAAGATGCTGTAAAAGGAGCCGATGTTTTCATAGGACTTTCCTCTTCCGATGTTTTGAGTGCTCAAATGTTGTTGTCAATGGCAGATAGCCCAATTGTATTTGCAATGGCGAATCCAAATCCAGAAATTGATTACAATCTTGCCATTTCAACTCGAAAAGATGTTATTATGGCAACAGGTCGTTCCGATCATCCTAATCAAGTAAATAACGTACTTGGATTTCCATATATTTTTAGAGGAGCACTCGATGTACGTGCTACAAAAATTAACGAGGCAATGAAAATGGCGGCAGTGAAATCCCTTGCGGCACTTGCGAAAGAGAACGTTCCGGAGCAGGTAAACATTGCTTATGGAGCTACCAAATTGGTTTTTGGTAGAGATTATATTATTCCAAAACCTTTTGATCCTAGGTTGATTGCTGTTGTTGCCCCAGCTGTTGCCAAAGCTGCAATGGAATCGGGCGTGGCATTGAATCCAATTACGGATTGGGAGAAATACGAAGAAGAACTTTTGAATCGTTTGGGCAACGACAATAAAATGGTTCGAATGATTACCAATAGGGCCAAAACAGATCCAAAACGAGTAGTTTTTGCGGAAGCGGAACAATTGGATGTGTTAAAAGCGGCTCAGATTGTTTATGAAGAAGGTATCGGTTTCCCAATTTTATTAGGTAATAAGGAAATCATAATGGAGTTGAAGCAAGAGCTTGGTTTTGATGCAGATATTCCAATTGTTGATCCTAAACTTGATGAAGAAAAAGAAAGAAGGTCAAGATATGCTGTTGCATTGTGGGAGTCTAGAAAAAGAAACGGAATATCTCTTTTTGATGCTGAAAAGTTCATGAGAGAAAGAAATTATTTTGCCGCCATGATGGTTAGTGCTGGCGAAGCTGATGCATTGGTTTCCGGGCATTCACGTAGTTATCCATCAGTAGTGAAACCGATGTTGCAAATCATTGGTAAGGCGCCAAATGTTTCTTTGGTTGCGACCACAAATATAATGATGACCAATCGTGGGCCTATGTTTTTGGCGGATACAGCGATAAACGTTGATCCAACGGCCGAGGAATTAGCCAAAATTGCTGTAATGACTGCCAATGCAGCAAAAATGTTTGGTGTTGAGCCAGTAATTGCAATGGTGTCTTATTCAAATTTTGGATCATCAGGAAACAAAAGTGCGACAAAAGTGCAGGAAGCAGTAGCTTATTTACATAAAAATCACCCTGAAATTATTGTTGATGGAGAAGTTCAGGCAGATTTTGCTTTGAATCCAGAGATGTTGGCAGCAAAATTTCCTTTCTCAAAACTAGCAGGACAAAAAGTGAATACATTGGTTTTTCCAAATCTGGAATCGGCCAATATTACTTATAAACTTTTGAAAGAGTTGGATAAAGTGGGTTCTATCGGACCAATTATGATGGGAATGAAACATCCTGTTCACGTTTTCCAATTGGGCGCCAGTGTTGAAGAAATGGTAAATATGGCTGCTATTGCAGTTATCGATGCACAAGAAAAAAGCATGAGGTTAAAAGGTAAATAAAACAAAAAACACCTCGAATTCATAATTTGAGATTTTAAGACTAAAAATGTAATGTGTTGGTTTATACTTATAAGAGTAGTCCAATAAGCACAAATCATTTGTCTTTTAATCTCAAATTTTTATTATATTTGATAGATAATTTATTTTATGATAGCACATTTACAAGGGAAGTTAGTGGAGAAAACTCCGACAGATGTCGTGATAGACTGCGGAGGAGTTGGTTATCACGTCAATATATCATTACATACTTATTCATTGTTGCCCAATGTTGATTTTGTAAAACTTTATACCTACCTTCAAATAAAGGAAGATGCTCATACTTTATTTGGATTTGTTGAAAAATCAGAAAGGGAAATTTTTAAAATGTTATTGTCGGTTTCTGGAATTGGAGCCGGTATCGCACGAACGATGCTTTCGTCTTTAGACCCCAAACAAATCATTAATGCAATTGCTTCAGGAGACGTGGCCACCATTCAAAAAATAAAAGGAATTGGGGGTAAAACGGCACAAAGGGTAATTCTTGATTTAAAAGACAAAGTGTTAAAATTATATGATTTAGATGAAGTTTCAATGTCTCTGAACAATACGAACAGAGATGAAGCGTTATCTGCACTGGAAGTTCTTGGATTTGTTAGAAAAACATCTGAAAAAGTTGTTGAAAAAATCATCAAAGAAGACCCAGAAGCCACTGTGGAGGCTATAATTAAAAAAGCTTTAAAAAATTTATAATAGGACATTTGAAGCCTGAACGTTATGCATAAAATTTACATTTTTTTGCTGGTATTTTTTTGTGGTTTCGTATCACAGGCTCAAGTGCAAGGTGTTGTTCAAGATACCGTGAAAAAAGGGTATGATGTAGGGGAAATCAAAATTGCAAACCCTAAAAGCATTTTGTCAGCCTATACCTATGATCCTGTTACGGATACTTATGTTTATAGCAGCTCAATAGACGATTACAATATCAGTTACCCTATTGTTTTGACTCCGGCAGAGTACGAAAAACTAATGCTGAAAGAGTCAATGAATCAATATTTTGCCAAAAAAGCTGATGCTATTGACGGGAACAAAAAAGGAAGTGATGCAGCCAAAAAAGATTTGTTGCCTCGATATTATATTAGATCAGGGCTTTTTGAATCTATTTTTGGAAGTAATACCATCGATGTGAAACCTACAGGATCCATCGAAATTGATTTGGGAATGTTGTATACCAAACAAGATAACCCAGCATTCTCTCCGCGAAACAGAACGAATACTTCATTTGATTTTAATCAAAGGATAAGTATGAGTTTGCTGGGAAAAGTGGGAACTAGACTTCAGGTAAATGCCAATTTTGACACTCAGTCCACTTTTGCTTTTCAAAATTTATTAAAACTGGAATATACTCCCGATGAAGATGATATAGTCCGAAAAATTGAAGTAGGAAATGTTAGTATGCCCGTAAACAGTACTTTGATTCAGGGAGCACAAAGTTTATTTGGGGTAAAAACAGAATTGCAGTTTGGAAAAACAACAGTTACTGGCGTTTTTTCAGAACAAAAATCTCAGGCCAAAAGCGTAATTGCACAAGGAGGAGGAACTATACAAGAATTTGATATGTATGGTCTAGATTACGATAATGACCGACACTTCTTTTTGTCTCAATATTTTAGAGACAAATACGACGCTTCGCTAAAAAACTACCCTTTTATTGATTCCAGAATTCAAGTAACAAGACTTGAGGTTTGGGTTACCAATAAACAAAACAGAGTAAATACAACCAGTAATAATTTAAGAAACATTATAGCGCTCCAGGATTTGGGAGAAGCGCAGTTGTCAGGAGTTCCTGATGATAAAGTAGTTGTTCTTAATCCTTCTACTGGAATGTTTGTTAAACCGATTGACTCTCCTTCAGATAACACAAACAACCTTTATGACCCGGCTTTAATAAAGACTAATAACGGATATTTAAACAATAATATTCGTGAAATCGTAACAGCAAGTTCCGGTTTCACGCCTTCAATCAGTGTAAGCGAGGGACGGGATTATTCGAAATTGGAGAATGCCAGAAAGTTATTGCCAAATGAATATACTTTCCATCCGCAGTTAGGGTATATTTCCCTGCAGCAACGATTGGGAAATGATGAAATTTTGGCGGTAGCCTTCGAATATTCTATTGGGGACAAAGTGTATCAGGTGGGTGAGTTTGGTAATGATGGTATCGAAGCAACAGTTGTCAATGGTTCTCAACCCTCAGATCAAACAATCATTTCTCAGACCTTAATTCTAAAAATGCTGAAAAGCAGTTTGACCAATGTAACGGATCCGGTTTGGAATCTGATGATGAAAAACGTTTACCAGATTCCGGGAGCTTATCAATTGCAGCAGGAAGATTTTAGGTTGAATGTTTTATATAAAAACCCATCAGCTTTAAATTACATTACCCCTGTAGAAGGACATCCTTTTCCAGCCAATCCAACTCCCGAAAATACCATAGAGAATACCACTTTGCTGAAAGTGCTTAATTTGGATAAATTAAATTATAATAATGACCCGCAAGCTGGGGGAGATGGTTTTTTTGATTTTATTCCGGGATTAACTATTGATACTCAAAATGGTAGAATTATTTTTACAAGTAAAGAACCATTTGGGGAATTGTTGTTTAATAAATTGAAAGATCAAGGTTCTACCCAAGATTATAATGATGTTAAGACCTATAACGAAAATCAAAAAAAATACGTAAACCCATATATGTACAGGCTGACACAGGCCGCAGCGATTCAAAATCCGGAGGTAAATAAATTTCTTTTGAGAGGAAAATATAAATCTGTGGGAGGCGAAGGAATTGCAATTGGCGCATTCAATGTTCCTTTGGGATCTGTAAAAGTAACCGCTGCTGGAAGAAGATTGGTAGAGGGAGTTGATTATAGCGTAAACTATCAATTGGGAAGAGTTCAGATTTTGGATCCATCATTACAGGCTTCAAACACGCCAATCGAAATTTCATTGGAAAACAACTCCGTCTTTGGTCAACAAACCAGAAGGTTTTTTGGACTGAATGTAGATCATTTAATTTCGGAAAATTTTATGGTAGGAGCTACTTTCTTAAACATGAAAGAGAAACCTTTTACCCAAAAATCCAGCTATGGTCAGGAATCTGTAAATAATTCAATTGTTGGATTGCATGGAAATTTTTCTTCGGAAATACCATTTTTTACCCGTTTGGTAAATAAATTACCAAATATAGATACCGATGTTCCTTCCAATATTTCGGTAAGAGGGGAAGTAGCTTATTTGATGCCTAATGCTTCAAATGGAGATAAATTTCAAGGGGAATCCACAATTTATGTTGATGATTTTGAAAGTTCACAAGCTTCAATCGATTTGCGTTCGCCTTATGCCTGGTCTATGTCTTCGACACCAGAGAATAATTCGAATAGCCCTTATAATTTTAACGGAAACTTAGACGGATTGGATTATGGTTTCAAAAGAGCCAAATTATCTTGGTATAGTATAGATCCTGTTTTTTATACACAAAAACCATCTGGAATAACCAACGATGATTTGTCTTTGAATTCAACCAGAAGGGTTTATAGTGAAGAATTATATCCATTGACAGATATTGTTCAGGGGCAGTCACTAGTTGTTAATACTTTGGACATGAGTTATTATCCAAAAGAACGAGGTCCTTATAATAACTCTTCAACGATAAGTGATAATCCAAGTGAGAATTTTGGAGGAATCGTGAGATCATTAAGTTCAACAAATTTTGAGCAAAGTAACGTAGAGTATATTCAGTTTTGGGTTATGGATCCTTATGTGGGTACGGGCAGTATTCCAAAATCCAATACTGGAAAAGTATATTTTAACCTTGGAGAAATCTCAGAAGATGTTTTGAAAGATGGAAGAAAAGTATATGAAAATGGTTTTGGACCCAATCAAGTTTTGGTAAATCCTTCTCCGGTTTGGGGAAATGCGCCAGCATCACAATCATTGATATATGCTTTTGACAATAATCAAGGTAATCGTTCCAGTCAGGATATAGGTTTTGATGGGCTTTCTTCCAGTCAGGAAGGTAAAGTATATACCAATTATGCTTCTGATCCCGATCCAGCAGGTGATGATTACACCTATTATTTGAATTCTTCAGGAGGAATATTAAACCGATATAAAAATTACAATGGAATTGATGGGAATTCTGATGTTAATATTGATTCGGCCAACAGAGGTTCTTCAACAGTTCCAGATGTGGAAGATGTGAATAGGGATAATACAATGAATACCATCAACGCCTATTATGAATATAGTGTTGAAATGAAACCCGATATGGTCGTAGGGCAAAATTACATTGCTGACATAAGAAATACATCTGTTACGTTGCCAAACGGAAGCACTACTGAAGCCAGATGGATTCAGTTTAAGATTCCTATTTCCCAACCAGAGAATACTATTGGGAAAATAACAGATTTTAGGTCCATCCGATTCATGAGAATGTTTATGACCAATTTCGCAGATCAGGTTACTTTGCGTTTTGGAGCATTGGATTTGATTAGGGCAGAATGGAGACGGTATACTCAGGCATTGGATTTTAACGATCAAAATATAGATGATGACGGAACTATTTTTGAAACTGCTTCGGTGAACATTGAGGAGAATTCCGCCAGATGTCCAATCAATTACGTAACTCCGCCAAGTGTGGTAAGAGAGGAATTGTATAATAATAATACGCTTATTCGTCAGAACGAGCAATCCTTGTCGATGAGGGTTTCCGGAAATGGACTTGAACCTAAGGATGGACGTGGAGCTTTTAAGAGTTTCAATATTGATATGCGTCAGTACAATAAATTGAAGATGTTCTTGCATGCTGAATCTTTGCCGGGGGAAATTGCTTTGCAGGACGATCAAATGGTAGCTTTCCTGCGTTTTGGAGCCGATTATTCGAACGATTTTTATCAGGTTGAAATACCTTTGAAAGTTACTGTGCCTTCTTCTTCTGGAGGGAAAGACTGCTCTCCATTGAATCCCGAATTGGTTTGGCCAACTGAGAATGAAATCGATTTGTCATTAGAATTATTGACACAAATAAAACTTAAATCTTTAAAAATAGACAAATCAACATTGCCTCCAGATGGAATTTATTATTCAGATGATGACCCAAATGAAACAAATGGTGACGGGAATAGTAAACTGCGTATAGGAATCAAGGGAAATCCTAATTTAGGTTTGATTCGAAATATTATGCTTGGTTTGAAAAGTAATGAACTGCATCAGGATATTAAAGGAGAAGTGTGGTTCAACGAACTTCGTTTGGCTGATATGGACAACAAAGGAGGAATGGCTGCTTTGTTGAATATTGATACCAATTTTGCCGATTTGGCGACTGTTTCATTAACCGGAAATATGAAGAATATCGGTTTTGGAACTATAGAACAAGGTCCAAATGAAAGAAGCAGGGAAGATATCCAACAATATAATGTGGTTACAAATATCAATTTAGGTAAATTTTTGCCTAAAAAATGGGGTGTAAATGTGCCTTTTAATTATTCTGTAGGGGAAGAAATTATCAAACCAGAATACGATCCTGTTTATGAAGATATCAAGTTGAAACAGGTTTTGGATAATGCCGAAAATGAAGCTGACAGAAAAAGCAAACTGGATCAGGCAATTGATTATACCAAGCGTAAAAGTATCAATTTGATTGGAGTTCGTAAAGAAAGACCAGCCGAAAAGAAACCGATGCCGTATGATGCTGAGAACTTTACTTTTTCGCAATATTATAATGAAGTAGAGCGTCACGACTTTGAAATCGAAACAAATAAGGATCAACAATCCAGAACGACATTGGATTATGCTTACTCATTTCAACCCAAACCGGTGGAGCCTTTCCAGAAAACAAAATTTGTTTCAAAAAGCAGTTATTGGAAGTTTTTGAAAGATTTCAACTTTAATTATCTGCCTTCAAATATCACTTTTAATACCAATGTAATTCGACAAAGCAACGAACAGCAATTTAGACAGGTAGAAGACATCGGTATTGGCTTTGAGCCTTTGTATAGAAGAAACTTTGGTTTTAATTATCAGTATGGATTTAATTTCAACTTGACCAAATCATTGAAAATTAACTATACGGCGGCTTCCAGAAATTTAGTAAAAAATTATTTGGATGAGAATAATGAACCTCTGAACGATGTGACTATTTGGGATGGTTATTTTGATACTGGAACAGCCAATTACCATATGCAGCAATTTGTTTTAAATTATGAAATTCCTTTTGATAAAATACCATTTTTGAATTTTATCAAGGCCAATTATTCCTATACTGGTGATTACAGCTGGCAGCAGGCTTCACTGGCATTGAGTAATATTCAGTTAGGAGGGGTAAATTATAATTTAGGAAATACGGTTCAGAATGCGAGGGCAACTACTTTTAATTCTACTTTCAATATGGAAAACCTGTATAAATATTTAGGGATTTCCAAAAGTTCTAGTAGCACGCCAAAGCCAGTTGCTGCTCCTAAACCGGGAGAGAAAATTGTAAAAGTCGATCCGGCCAAAAAAATAAATCAAAATCAGTTTATTGATGGTTTAAAAGGGGTGTTGACCAGTGTTAAGAGTATTAATCTTAGTTTTACAGAAAACGAAGGAACTGTTTTGCCAGGTTACCTGCCTAGCGTTGGATTCTTTGGTTCTTCGAAACCAACTTTGGGATTTGTCTTTGGGGATCAAAGTGATGTTCGATACGAAGCGGCCAAAAATGGTTGGTTGACCAATTATCAGGAGTTTAATCAAAATTATACAACTATAGATAATCGGATATTTAAAGGGTCGGCTAATTTGGAGTTGACACCCGATTTAAAAATTGATTTATTGGGAGATCGTTCTTATTCTGAAAGTTTCTCTGAGCAGTATGATGTAGCAGCAGATGGAAGTTATAATTCGAGATCACCTTATAGTTTTGGTAATTTTTCGATTTCGACAATATTGATTGGAACTTCTTTTTCGACCAGTAATGAAGTTCGATCTACTGCTTTTGATGAGTTTAGAAATAATAGACTTGTTGTAGCTAATAGGTTGGCTACAGAAAGAGGGATAGATGTTAATGACCCTGCTAATATTGATTCAAAAGGATATCCAAAAGGGTTCTCGAGTTCCAATCAGGCTGTTTTGTTACCCGCATTTTTGGCTGCATATTCTGGAAAAAGCCCAGACCATGCATCGTTTGATATTTTTAAAAGTATTCCGTTGCCCAACTGGGCTATCCGATATACAGGATTGATGCGTTATGAGTTTTTCAAGAAAAATTTCAAGCGTTTCTCTTTGCAACAAAATTATAGGGCATCTTATACAGTAAATTCGTTCAGATCGAATTTTAAATACAATGAGAATCCAAACGGTTTTGACGATAGTGGTAATTTTTATAATCCTACCATTATGTCAAATGTCACTTTGGTAGAGCAGTTTAATCCGTTGATAAAAGTGGATTTTGAATTAAAAAATTCCATTAAATTATTGACACAAATCAACAGAGACAGAGCTTTGTCAATGAGTTTTGATAATAATTTGTTGACAGAAGTTCATGGAGTTGACTATGTGGTTGGTTTAGGATATCGTATAAAAGATGTTACTTTTACCTCCAGATTGGCAGATAACCCAATGGGGATTCTGAAAAGCGATATTAATATCAAAGTGGATTTGACTTATAGAAATAGCCAAACGATTGTTCGTTATCTGGATTATGATAACAACCAATTGGGAGGGGGTAATAATAATTGGACATTGAATACCACCGCTGATTATTCCCTAAGTAAAAATTTAACTGTTATTTTTTATTACACTCACAATTTTTCAAAACCAGTTATTTCAACTTCATTTCCTATGACGAATATCCGTTCAGGATTTACTTTCCGTTATAATTTTGGGAATTAATTTTTTAAAATCTAAACTATAATTGTGTGTAAGATTGTTACATTTGCACAAAAAAATAATATTAATTATCAATTATCATTTTATGAGCATACCAGCAAATTTAAAATACACAAAAGATCACGAGTGGGTTAGTCTTGAAGGAGATATTGCTACAGTGGGAATTACTCATTTTGCACAAAAAGAATTAGGGGATATTGTATATGTTGAGGTAGAAACTTTGGATCAGACTTTAAGCAAAGATGAAGTTTTTGGAACAGTTGAGGCTGTGAAAACAGTATCGGATTTGTTTCTTCCTTTGTCTGGAGAAATTATTGAATTCAACGATGCTTTGGAAAGTACTCCAGAAAGTGTAAACAATGATCCTTACGGTGCTGGATGGATGATTAAAGTGAAAATTTCCAATCCTTCAGAAATTGAAGAGCTACTTTCAGATGAAGCTTATAAAGAACTTATAGGTGCCTAAATATTTTTTGCTTTCGATAGCATTGTTGTGGACTGGGATTGTGAGTTATTTATGTTTGGTTAATTCAAATGAAATTCCGGTTATTACCATTCCAAATTTAGACAAGTGTATTCATACTTTTTTTCATTTAGTATTTACATTTGTTTGGTTTTTGTTTTTTTGTAAACATTTGCGATACGATTCAATAGCAAAACCTTTGATATTTTCGGCTGGGCTTTCATTTGCCTTTGGAATAACGATTGAAATATTGCAAAGCCTACTAACCACGACAAGAAGTGCCGATGTACTTGATGTTGTAGCCAATTTAATTGGGACAACACTGGCGGTTTTTACAGCTATGATTTGTAATAAAACCAATATCCTAAATTTGATAATAAAGAAATAATACCCACTACGGTGGGTTTTTTTATTTTGAATGAAATATGATTGAGGTCATATCATTCGAATAATGTATTTTTACTCTGTTTAAACTTTTAAATTTTCAAAGATGAACATTAAAGATTATTTGGATTCGACTTATTTGAAAACCAATGTTCAATCCGGCTTGAGCGAGAGCGATAATATAGTTGTAGCCCAAGGTTTTATACAAGAAGCCATTGATGAGGGTTTTAAATTGATAATGATCCGTCCCGATAGAGTTGCCCTGGCAAAGAAAATGATTGATGCGGCACACTCAAATGTATTGGTTGGAACCGTGATTGATTTTCCAGACGGGAAGTCTTCTTTAGAGAAAAAGCTTGAAGAAGCTCTTGAATGTATTCAAAATGGAGCCGATGATTTGGATTTTGTCTGTAATTATGAGGCTTTTAAAGCGGGAGAGATTAATCTTGTAAAGGATGAAATTCTTAAAGCTACCCAACTTGGTTTGGATAGTAATAAAACTGTAAAATGGATTATTGAGGTTGCAGCGCTTACAGATTTGCAGATTGCCGAATTGACCGCATTGATAAGAGATGTTGTGATTTCTAATTTTGATAAGGATTCATTCCCTTCTGTTTTTGTAAAATCTTCAACAGGTTTTTATCAAACTGAGAATAATTTGCCTAACGGCGCTACAGTTCCTTCCATAAAAATAATGTTGGAAAATGGTGCTCCGCTTCCAGTTAAAGCGGCTGGAGGTGTACGTACTTATGACGAAGCAATACAAATGGTTAATCTTGGGGTAAAACGTATTGGGACTTCTGGAGCCAAGGCCATTGCAAATGGCACAGCATCTTCGTCTCAGTATTGATTAGATAAAAATTTCAAATGATTAAAAAATATTTTTCTTTTTTTCTTTTTTTATGTGCGTGGGCTAGTAATGCGCAGACTCCAGTTTCGAATCAAAAGGAATTTTCGGATGAACGATTTCCTGTTTTTTTAAATTGCCAGAATTTAGAGGGGCAGGATTTAAAAAATTGCTTCTATAATGAAGTACAGCAATTTGTTTATCATAATTTTAAAGTCCCCGAAAAGGTACAACAGAATAATTACAAAGGACTTGTAAAGGTGCTTTTTGAAGTTGATATTGCGGGTACTTTCAAAGTGTTGTATGTTAATTCTAATAGCGAAGAGCTTATTGCCGAAACTAAGCGAGTTTTTGCCGGTTTTCCAAAAATTGTACCACCTACTTATGCTGGAAATCCTACTTATTCTAAGTTTAACATAAATATTGATATTCCGTTGCAGTCTCCTGAGCAAATTGCTGCTGCTGCATCGGCAAAGAAAGAAAATATTAACGTGAATGCTGGTTTGACAGAGTTGGACAGCATTGTTTACAAACGTTTTGATAATCCACAATTTTCAAGCCATTTGGCTATTCCTTTCTCGCATAGTTATTATGCCCAGTTTGATGGTGATATAAATAAAGTGGGAAGCAATAATCATACGGCTTCAAAACCTTACACGTATTCTGAAGTCGAAAAATATTATAATTTCCAGAAAGTCAATGCCAGTTTGATGAAAAACAAGTCAAGTTGGTGGGGGCGTAAAACTTGGAATGAAAATCTAGCCGAAATTAAAGGTGAAGGCTATTGGTTTGCTTTGAATTTTTTGTTTAATGTTCAAGGAGGAATTTCCAATCCTAGTAAAACCGATTATACTTTTGTCAATACCAGAGCGCTTAATTTTAAAGGAGGTCTTGGAAACCGTTTGAATTTTACGACTACTTTCTATGAAAGCCAAGGTCGCTTTGCCGATTATTACAATGCCTATGCCAATTCGATAAAACCCTCTGGAGGGAATCCTGCGATTGTTCCGGGAATTGGTATTGCAAAATCGTATAATTCGGATGCGTATGATTTTCCGATGGCTGATGCTAATATTTCCTATAATGCCGCCAAATTTCTGGACTTGCAATTGGGATATGGCAAAAATTTCATCGGAGATGGTTATCGTTCTTTGTTTTTGAGTGATGGAGCCAGTCCTTATCCTTTTTTTAAGATTGATGCCAATTTTTGGAAAATTAAATATACGGTAAATTATATGTGGCTAAAGGATGTGCGTCCCGAAGTTACTGTTGATAAAACCTATGCGACCAAATATATGGTAAACCATTATTTGAGTTGGAACGTTTCAAATCGATTGAATTTAGGATTTTTTGAATCTGTGGTTTGGACCAATTCAAACGGCAGAGGTTTTGATGCCAATTTTGTGAATCCGATTGTATTTTATAGGGCCGTTGAGTTTTCGTCTTCTTCCAAAAGCGGGAACGCTCTTTTGGGTTTAAGCGGTAAATACAAATGGAATAATAAAGTAAATCTCTATGGACAATTTTTGATTGATGAGTTTTCTACCGGAGATATTTTTGGAGGAGAAAAGAGTTGGAAAAATAAATTAGGCTATCAATTTGGTGCAAAATATTTCAATGCATTTCATGTTGATAATCTGTTGTTGCAGTTGGAGTTCAATCATGTTCGCCCTTATGTGTATTCGCATAGTGAACCGATTACCAATTACGGGCATAATAATCAAAGTTTGGGACATCAATGGGGAGGAAATTTCCAGGAGCTGGTTTTGTTAGGATACTATCATAAAGACAGGTTTTATTCGAATGCCAAGTTTACTTTGGGAACACGCGGTTTGGATTTTGATACTGTGGATAATAAATTTAATTACGGACAAAACTTTTATAAAGACTATGATCTAAATAGACCTTATGATAAAGGAGTCGAAGTTGGACAAGGTAATAAAACAAGTGTTTTTATATCTGAAGTTCAGGTTGGTTATTTGGTAAATCCGGCTACTAATTTGAAATTTTTTGGTAATTTTTTATATCGAAATTTTGATCCTACAGCAAATACGGCAACCGTTTTTAAGGAGCAAACCACTTGGTTTACGCTTGGTTTTAGATCGGATGTGTTTAATTGGTATTTTGATTATTGATTTTTTTATTCAGAAAGTGATTTTTTTAGACTAAATAAAATAGAAAGTATGAGAAAGATAATATTGACTTTTTTTTTAATAATAAGCTGTTTGAGCCTGCAAGCTCAAAAAAGTAAAAACTTTTCTGTTTTGGCTTATTATACTGGAGATGATAAGCAGATTGATAATTTCGAAATTGAAAAATTAACTCATATAATCTATAGTTTTTGTCATTTGAAAGATGGAAAACTAAATGTCGATAATGCTAATGATTCTATAACAATTAAGCATTTAGTGTCGTTGAAGGCTAGAAACCCACAACTCAAAATAATGTTATCGTTAGGAGGCTGGGGAGGTTGTCCAGAGTGTTCAAATGTCTTTTCGACAGATTCAGGGAGAGCAATTTTTGCAAAATCAGTTAAGGAAGTTAATGATTTTTTTAAAACTGATGGATTAGACTTGGATTGGGAATATCCAACTATTGAAGGTCATCCCGGACATTTATATCAGCAGGCAGATAGGAAAAATTTCACGGAGTTAGTGAAAGTTCTAAGAGATGAACTCGGTAATTCAAACGAATTAAGTTTTGCTGCCGGAGGATTCCAGAAATACCTAGACGAGTCGGTAGAATGGGAATTGGTGATGCCACTCGTGGATCGGGTGAATATTATGAGTTACGATTTGGTTAATGGTTATTCGAAAGTGACAGGACATCATACGCCACTTTTTAGTACGAATAAGGATGAAGAGTCTACAGACAGAGCGGTCAAATATTTATTAAAACTTGGAATTCCACCGCATAAAATTGTTATAGGTGCCGCTTTTTATACGAGAACATGGAAAGATGTAGCCAATGTTAATAATGGATTGTATCAGTCTGGGGTAGTAACCGGTGGTGTGGATTTTAAAAATTATAAAAACAAATTGAGAGAAGAAAAAGGATGGAAGTATTTTTGGGATAAAAAGGCAAAAGCGCCCTATTGGTACAATGAGAAAGAACAAAAATTTGCAACAAGTGATGATATCGCTTCAATCAAAGCTAAAACTTCGTATGTCATGAAAAAGAAATTAGGAGGTATTATGTTTTGGGAACTTGGTCAGGATACTGAAAGAGATGGTATGGTGAATGCAATTTATAAATTGAAAACCAAGTGATAATTTTTTTATATAGAAATAAAACTATTTTCTTTCCGAGAACGATTTAGACAGTAAAAACCGACTAATGAGTTAACTAATTTTTCAAATTTGATTTTGATAGACCATTTTTGAATCTAATTTGTATATTTGCACCAAATTTCAAAAAATCTACCAATTTTATCTGCATTGACTACAACATCAAATCCAACTTCAATTAAGTCTATTTATATTGATTTTAAAGCAATTACAAAGGCTGGTTTGGCTATTAGTGTTGTTTTTTCTTCCATTGCGGGTTATGTTCTCGGTTTTGATTCCACACATTCATTTGATTGGTTGGTTTTGTTGAAACTGGCAATTGGCGGTTACTGCATGGTTGGAGCTTCCAATGCATACAATCAGGTGATAGAAAGAGATTTGGATGCATTGATGGATCGTACCAAGAATCGTCCGGTTGCATCAGGGCGAATGACTCCTGGATTGGCTGTGCTTGTGGCAAGTCTTCTTACCATTCTCGGAGTGGCTCTTCTTTACACGATTAATCCAAAAACAGCAATGTTTGGTGCAATCTCTATTTTTTTATATACCAGTATTTATACGCCACTAAAAACGGTAACATCGCTTTCGGTTTTTGTTGGGGCTTTTCCGGGCGCTATTCCTTTTATGTTGGGATGGGTGGCAGCTACAGGAGAGTTCGGAATCGAGGCGGGAACGTTGTTTTTAATTCAGTTTTTTTGGCAATTTCCACATTTTTGGGCGATAGGTTGGTTTTTGTACGAAGATTATGAAAAAGCCGGTTTTTTTATGTTGCCAACTGGAAAGAAAGATAGAGGTACTTCCTTGCAGATTATATTATATACCGTTTGGTTAATTATAGCATCTCTATTGCCTGCATTGGGTTATACAGGACAATTATTTATTACTCCGGTAGCAGCAATTTTTGTATTGTGTTTAGGACTTTGGATGTTATTTTATGGAGTTCGCCTGTATCAGATAAAAACAGCAAAAGCAGCCAGAACACTGATGCTTGTGAGTGTTTCTTATATAACGTTATTACAATTAGTGTACATATTAGATAAATTTTTAAGATAATTATGGAAATGACAATGACCGCCGAAGATCATAAATTGAGAACGGCAAAATCGTATAAACTGATTTTATTGTTTGCCATGGTAAGCATGACAATGATGTTTGCTGGACTTACGAGTGCTTATGTCGTAAGTCAGTCAAGAGCAGACTGGTTGAAGAATTTTGAATTGCCTTCCGCTTTTTTTGCAAGTACCGTTGTTATTTTGGGATGTAGTGTTACTTTTCACTTAGCTAAAAAAGCGATTCAAAAAGACAATCAAAGTAAGACTACAGCCTTTCTTTTGGCAACATTAGCTTTAGGAATTGCTTTTGTGGTGTTACAATTTGTTGGATTTGGGCAAATTGTAGAAAATGGATATTATTTTACCGGAAGTGCCAGTTCAATTACTACAACTTTTTTATATATTGTCGTTGTTGTTCATTTACTGCACCTTGCAGGTGGGATGATATCTTTGTTAGTTATTATTTATAATCATTTTAAACAGAAATATAATGCAACTCAAACTCTTGGAATTGAGCTAGGTGCGATGTACTGGCACTTTCTGGATTTTTTGTGGCTTTATTTATTTTTGTTTTTATATTTCTTTAAATAAGAAAAAAACGTAAATTTGAAACCTTTTTTAACCAATTACTTTTATGGAAGCGACAGTTACTACTGCAAATAATGAAAAAACTTGGGGAGGCGGCAATGAGCCTATGGGAGCAAGTTATGGTAAGTTGATGATGTGGTTTTTTATCGTATCAGATGCTTTGACTTTCTCTGGATTTTTAGCTGCTTACGGTTTTTCTAGATTTAAATTTATTGAAACTTGGCCATTGGCCGATGAGGTGTTTACGCACTTCCCATTTTTACACGGAGTATCTGCTCCAATGTATTATGTAGCATTGATGACGTTTATTTTGATTTTCTCATCTGTTACTATGGTGTTGGCTGTTGATGCTGGTCATCAAATGAAAAAGGATAAAGTAGCCCTTTATATGTTTCTAACAATCATCGGAGGTATGATTTTCGTTGGTTCTCAAGCCTGGGAATGGAAAAACTTCATCAAAGGAGAATACGGTGCTGTTGAAACTAGTGGAGGTAGTTTATTACAGTTTGTTGACAAAGAAGGTCATCGTGTTGCTTTGGAGGATTTTGCTGCAACATTGCCGGTAGAAAGAGAGCAATTGTCAAGAGACAAAGGGAAATGGTTCATGGATGAATCTGCAATTCCTACTTATACAGTAGCTGAAGTTCAGGCAGGATTTAAAGCACATCCTGAAGTTTTGGTACGAATTGAAAAATTAAATAAAGACAAAAAGAAAGTAATCCTTTCAAGAGAAGAATCTCTAGCTCGTTTGGATCAAGCCAAAATCGTAATTGAAGGAGCAAACCTAACTCACAATGAGTATGGAAGTAAGCTTTTTGCTGATTTCTTCTTCTTTATTACAGGTTTCCACGGATTCCACGTATTCTCTGGTATCGTAATTAATATCATTATCTTTTTTAATGTTCTTTTGGGAACTTATGAAAAAAGAGGAAGCTACGAAATGGTCGAGAAAGTGGGGTTATACTGGCACTTTGTTGACTTGGTTTGGGTATTTGTTTTCACATTCTTCTATTTAGTTTAATTCTTAGATTTATCATTATGTCACACGAACATGTTTCTAATACAAAAAGAATTTGGACTGTATTCGGTCTATTGTCTTTAATCACTACAGTTGAGGTTGCTTTTGGTATCATTAGACCAGCTGTACTAGCTGAAAATGCTTTTGTAAGCATGAGTTTATTAAACTGGTTGTTTATTATACTTACATTGGTTAAAGCATATTACATTGTATGGGCATTTATGCACATGGAAGGTGAAAAAAAGGTGTTGAAAAACGCTGTTGTTTTACCTTTAATATTCTTAGTTTGTTATTTAATCTTTATTCTGTTGACAGAAGGGGATTATGTATTTGAGGTTTTTAGAAATTCTACCATCAAATGGAATTTTTAACACGATATTAATTCAATGAAAAAGGTATCCGTCGCGGCGGATGCCTTTTTTTATTTTAATACACTAAATTTTATTAAATCCTGATGAAGAAAAATATTGTTCTTTTCGTTTTATTTATTCTGCCTATTGTTGCCTATCTTTTTTTTGCTTCAGGGGTTAATAGTTTTACAAAATTACCTGTAATAACCCCGAAGATTCCTGATCTTGGTGAATGGAAATCTTTGAACGGCGAAGAAGTAAGTTTGGATAATAAAATAACTATTTTGGGTTTTTCGGGTACTGAAATTCTGAAAAATAGAGGAAACTATTTTAATTTAAATGAAAAAATTTACCAGAGATACCACGAATTCAAAGACTTGCAGTTTGTCGTTATTTCACCTTTGGGAACAGAGAAGGATGTTAAAACAGTCGTTGATGCCTTAGGCGCTTTTACAGATGTGAGCCAATGGCATTTTGTTTTTGCCCAACCAGAAGAAATTAAAGCTTATTTTGGTCAGCTAAAATTAAAAGGGAATTTGAATCCTGATTTTGGGACTGCCAATGTTTATATCGTTGATAAGGAAAGAAATTTGAGAGGAAGAAAAGCTGTGAAAGAATATAAAGAAGGTTATGATACTTTTCATCCGGCAGAGTTAAGCAACGAAATGTTGGATGATTTCAAGGTCATCTTGTATGAATATCGCGCCGCTTTGAAAAAGAATCATAACGCCACAAAACAATTATAAAAATGCTTAAAAATAAATCATACATAGGGATTTCTTTTGTTATTCTTATTTTTGGGATTTATGCGATTCCGAAAATTATTGGTAGAATGGAAAATAACAATGTCGTTCAGGGTGACCGATTGGACAAGGTGAGTGGTTCCAAGTCTGTAGATGGAAAGTTGGTGACCATTGGGCCGGCTCCAAAATTTGAATTAATCAATCAGGATAACGCCAAAATTTCAAATGACTTTTATAAAGGGAAAGTATATGTTTTGGAGTTTTTCTTTGCTACATGTCCTTCTATTTGTCCAAAAATGAATGCCAATATGGTAACGCTTCAAAATGATTTTTTTGGAAATCCTAATTTCGGAATTGCCTCAATAACTATTGACCCGGTTCATGATACTCCCGCTGTTTTGAAAGAACATGCAAAATTATTAGGAGTGAAATCATCCAATTGGAATTTTCTGACTGGTGACAAAGAATATATTTATAGTTTGTCTAATAAAGGATTTAATATCTATGTTGGTGAAAACAGCAGAGTTCAAGGCGGTTTTGAACATTCAGGTCTTTTTGCTTTAATTGACAAAAAAGGAAATATCCGATGTAGAAAAGACGACTACGGAAATCCGATTTTGTATTATGATGGATTAGAAAAAAAAGGGATTAGGGATATTCAGCAGGATATTCAAGCATTGTTAAAAGAATAAAAATGGAAGAAAATACAATTGATCAAAAGTTTAATAAATTTATAATTACGGTTTCTATTCTTATTCCGTTGGTAGTTGCCATTCTTTTTGGGGTGAAATTAAAAGATTTTGGGTATAGTGTTCAACCTTTGTCCTTTTTACCGCCAATATATGCATCAATAAACGGGCTTACAGCGATTGTTTTGGTAGTTGCGGTTGCGTCTATTAAAAAAGGAAACAGAAAGCTTCATGAAAGATTAATGACAGGTGCTATTTGCTTGTCTGTAACTTTTCTTGTGATGTATGTTGCTTATCACATGACGTCAGATTCTACTAAATTTGGAGATGTTAATCATGATGGTCTTTTGGATTTGAATGAAAAAGCACAAGTTGGGTATGTAAGATTAGTATACTTTTTTATATTGATTTCGCATATTATTTTATCAATTGCCGTTATTCCATTAGTATTAATTACTTATGTAAAAGCCTTGGCAAGCAAATTTGATAAACATAAAAAAATAGCCAAAATTACTTTCCCAATTTGGTTATATGTTGCTGTTACGGGAGTGATTGTGTATTTAATGATTTCGCCTTATTATGTTTAGTAGAGAAAATAGAAATAAGAGAATAGAAAAAAGAAAAGTGAGAGGGAGAGTATGTTTTTATATTCTATGTTCTATATTCTTTTCTGTCTCTTCTTATGCCCAATGTGCCATGTGCCGTGCAGCTTTGACAGGTAATGAGAACAAAACTCAAGCGGCGGCTGTAAACGACGGAATCGTTTATCTTATGGTGATTCCGTATGTGCTTGTTGCGGCTGTGGGCTATTATGTTTATCGAATGAAAAAGAAGAAACAGTAGGTTAAAAACAATAGCAATATTTAATAAAAAAGTCAGTCTCTAATATTTTTTTTGAGACTGACTTTTTTAAAACGGAATTCTAAAAAACTAAAAAAGGCTTACTTTATTTAAGTCCGTCGATGGAAACGTTTATATTTCCGTTTATTTTTATGAAAGCAATCATCGCTTGATTTGTAAGTTCTATTTTTTCAAATTTAATATCTTCCATTTTTCCGTTAATGAAAACACCGGGCATCGGAGAATAGTTTTTCAGATAAGTCATCATGCTTTGTTTGGCTTCATCAAGATTTTGTTTGATTGAATAGCGACAGTTTTCCTGTATTTTTTTTAAAATAATTCCCTGTGCCAGCCAGTTTGCGGTTCGCATCAATCGGCTTTTGGTATCCAAAACATAATCCAGTTTGTCAAAATAGATTTCTTTGGAGGTGTCGTTGTATTGTGGAAAACCGTTTAGGTAAATTGTACCATTTACAGAGCCTTGTAAATCCAGGGCTATTACCAGTTTTCCTTCTTTGTGCCAAAGAGCAACATTTTGAACTTTTACTTTTTTGCCTCCGGATCCAAATTCCTGACCGGCAAAGTTGGCCACCATCAACTTTGAAGCCTCTTGGTAGGTAGAAACAGCTGCTATGTTTGCCGAGATTTGCTCTGGTATTTTTTCAACTGCTTTCAGAGCTATTTTATTGGCTTCAAATTTTGCTTCCGGTTTTTTTCCAATCAGCGTTTCCATGTTGCATTTCATTCCCATATTAATTAGGAAGGAATCGTTTTTTAATTTGGCATTGGTTGAATAAGCTTCGATAGGAATAATTCTGAGCCAGCTTTTATAGGCTTCGCTCATTTCGAATGGAGTACATACTTTTGACAGAGCATCCATTACATTGGGCTTGAAATCCATGGAATTTTCTATGGCTGAATCAATGCTTTTTTCAATGTCCTTTTTAAAGAGACTTATAGCTGGATTGATAAGATAAGTTATTGGCATGTTTTTTCCGAAAACCGTCATTGTTGGGCTTTCTACCCAGTCCAATGATTTTAAATTTGTTTTTGAGCTTAATTTCCAATTGTTTAGACTAACGGTGCTGAGTAAAGTAACCACGCCGTTTAGATTAAATTCCTGAGTTTTGTACAGGTCAACTCCCATAGTTTTGGTTCCCATTCGGTATTTCGCCCAAATTTTCAGAGGTAAAACAGTTTTTAATTTTTCACCGTCTTTGTTATTGTCATTGCTGATGGTTATAGGGGCTTGTTTCCAAACTTTGATTTCAATGTTATCGTCTTCAATATTATTGTCTTCATAGATTAAGCCATTCAATAAAGTATTGGTTTTGTTTTGAATGTCTTTTAATTTGATGCTGACTGGCAGGTTTATAAACGAAGGTGTGGTTGTGTAGGTCAATGGTATAGCGTCGTCCGGTTCGGGTTTTAATGCTTCAATTTTTTGCTGTGTTGAAGAGCAGCTCGCTATGAGTGTCAATATGCATAAGGAAGCAACAAGAATGGAAAAGGGCTTTAACATTTGTGCGTTTTTTTTTATGCAAATTTAATAAAACAAATATATTTCTTGGCTATGGGTGTAACATTTTTATGAGTCATAAGTCTTATGTAATGGGTTTCGCCAAAGAAGGATATATGAATGTTGCCGATAGTTTACAAATTGGTGAATGTCAATTGGAAATAATTAAAACAGAATATGAAATAATTAGTGATTTTTAGTATTTTATTTTTCGTGGTACTGTTTTTTTAAAATAAATAAATTATGATTGAAATTAAAGACTTACACAAATCTTACAAAATGGGACATACCGAGTTGCATGTTCTGAAAGGAATTAATTTCAATATAAAAGAAGGGGAATTGGTTGCCATTATGGGGTCTTCAGGATCGGGAAAATCTACCTTGCTTAATATTCTTGGAATTCTTGACGAAGCAGACTCGGGGCTTTATACTCTTGACAACGTTCCAATCAAAAAGTTAAACGAAACTATCGCTTCCAAATATAGAAACCAATTTCTTGGTTTTGTTTTCCAGTCTTTCAACCTGATTAATTACAAAAGTGCGTTGGATAATGTGGCTTTGCCTTTGTATTATCAAGGTGTCAAACGAAAAGAGCGCAACGAAATAGCAATGAAATATCTTGAGAAAGTTGGATTGGCCACCCATTCGCATCATTTGCCCAATGAACTTTCGGGAGGGCAAAAACAACGAGTGGCCATCGCCAGAGCTTTGGCATCCAACCCAAAAGTATTGTTGGCAGATGAACCTACAGGAGCTTTGGATACATTGACTTCCTACGAGGTGATGGATTTGATACAAGGAATAAATGATGAAGGGAAAACTATTTTGATAGTGACTCACGAACCCGATATTGCAGCTATGTGCAAACGAAATGTAGTCCTAAAAGACGGAGTAATCATCGATGATAAAATGGTAGAACAAGTTAGAGCTTCTTCTTATGTTTAATATTGAACGCTGGCAGGAAATATTTGAGGCTATGTCCAAAAATAAACTGAGAACTTTCCTTACGGGAGTTTCGGTGGCTTCGGGTATTTTTATTTTGGTGATTCTTCTTGGGGTTGGAAAAGGATTGCAAAACGGAATTGAAAAACAATTCGAGCAGGATGCAGCTGGGATTATCGAAGTTTGGGCTGGGACAACTACAAAAGCCTACAAAGGAATGAATCCTGGAAGGGAAATCCAGTTTAGAAACAGCGATTATGAAATTCCGGTTCAAAAATTTGGCGATAAATTAGATAAAAATGCGGCTAGTTTGAATGGTTGGGGAATCACTATGAGCTACGGCAAAGAATCCGGAAATTATCAATATCGCGGAGTCAATCCTGATTTTATGGCGATTGAAAACACCTCTGTTGTACAAGGTAGAGCCTTAAATACCAATGACATTATTCATAATGAAAAAGTAGCAGTCATTGGGATGAAAATAAAGTTGGATTTGTTTAAGGAAAAAAATCCAATAGGAGAGCAGATAGTAATAAGTAATATTAATTTCAAAGTGGTTGGTGTATATACTGATCCTGGAGGAGAAAGAGAAGAGTCCAGAGTGTTCCTGCCTTTGACTACTGCACAAAAGGTTTTTGGAGGAGGAGATAAAATCACTTATATGGCCTACATTCCTAAAAAGAAAGACACTTATGAAGAGGCTTTGGCCGAAAGTAATAAATTCACAAATGATTTAGGAGTGTTGTTAAGAGGCAAAAATGGCGTTGCTCCCGATGATGAAAGTGGAATAGGTATTTATAATTCAACTGAAGAAGTCAAGAAGTTTTATGATTTGAACCTTTATATCCGATTGTTTTTTTGGTGGGTTGGTATCTGTACCATTATTGCCGGAGTTGTTGGTGTCAGTAATATTATGATGATTATTGTCAAAGAAAGAACCAAGGAAATTGGTATTCGAAAAGCGCTTGGCGCTTCTCCACTTTCGATAATTGGAATGATTTTGCATGAGTCAATCTTTATTACTGCTTTTTCAGGTTTTGTTGGGTTGTTGACAGGATTGAGCCTTTTGGAATTAATTGGCCCACATGCGCAAAGTGAATATTTTGTGAACCCGCAAGTCGATTTTACCGTGGCCTTATCAACCTTAATTATCTTAGTAGTTGCGGGTGCTCTGGCAGGATTTTTTCCGGCTTATCGCGCAGCACAAATCAAACCTATTGTAGCACTTAGAGACGAATAATTATGTTTGACAGAGAAAAATGGAATGAAATTTTAGAGGCTCTTACCGCCAATACCTTCCGAACGCTGCTTACGGCTTTTGGAGTGTTTTGGGGGATATTCATTTTGGTTATTTTATTGGCAGCTTCGAATGGTTTGGAGAATGGCGTGAAAAAAGGATTTGATGGTATTGCCACAAATACCATGTTTATATGGACACAAACTACATCAAAGGCTTACAAAGGCTTGCCTAAAACCCGCCGATATGATTTTAAAAATAGTGATGTTGATGGCTTAAAACAAAAATTTCCGGACTTATTATATGTTTCTCCACGCAATCAATTAGGAAATTTTAATGGAGTAAATAATGTTGTAAGAGGAACAAAAACAGGTGCTTATAATGTTAATGGAGATTATCCAGAATTGGTCAAGCAAGAGCAAATGGATGTTGTTAAAGGTCGTTTTGTGAATCAACAGGATATATTAGCAAAACGAAAAGTTGCTGTTATTGGCAGTGGAGTTGTCAATGAATTGTATGCGAATGCTGAAGAAGTTATTGGCACTTATATCAAAATAAACGGTGTCAATTTTATGGTGGTTGGGGTTTATAAAAAGAAAGGCAATAATAATGGTAACGCAGAAGAAGCCCAGAAAAATATTTTTATTCCGTTTACCACTTTTCAGCAGGCATTTAACTATGGCGATAGAGTAGGATGGATGGCGCTTACGGCCAATGATGATGCGTCGATTACTGAACTTAAACCCGGAATTTTGGCATTTTTGAGAGAACAACATTCTATACACCCCGATGATGAACGTGCGGTGGGCAATTTTGACCTGTTTGCCGAATTTCAAAAAGTGCAAGACTTGTTCAAAGTACTTAAATTCATTGCGTATTTCGTTGGGACTTTAGTGTTGCTTTCTGGAATTATCGGAATCTCAAATATTATGCTGATTGTTGTAAAAGAACGAACCAACGAAATAGGAATCCGGAGAGCACTGGGAGCAACTCCAGGAGCCATTAGATCTCAAATATTATTGGAAGCCATTTTCCTGACCATAATTGCCGGAATGTTTGGTATTGCTGTTGCCACGGGTTTATTGGCGGTGCTAAATATGATTTTGGAGTCAATGCCTACTGATGGGATGATGTTTGTGAATCCCAATGTGGATTTGGTGGTTGTTTTCATAGCACTCCTCATTTTAGTTGGCTCGGGATTGTTGGCAGGGCTAATTCCAGCACAAACCGCTATAAAAGTGAAGCCAATAGATGCATTAAGAACAGAATAATTTACGCAATCAAAAAACATATAATAATCGAATTAAAATTTTTAAAATGAAAAAAGGAGTAACCATAACAGCATTGATTTTGATCGCAATAGTTTTTTTCGGGGCTTTGTATTATTTGTATGCAAAAAACCAACAATCTCCTATTGTTTTTGAAACTGATAAGCTGGAAGTGAAAACTATTGTAAAAAGTACCCTCGCTACAGGAAATATAGTGCCCGATGAAGAGGTGTTAATCAAACCAAATATTTCGGGAATTATAGAGCACGTGTATATTAAAGCCGGAGAATCGGTGAAAGCGGGAGATATGATTGCTAAAATTAAAGTGGTTGCCAACGTTTCCAATTTGAGTAATTCTCAAAACCAAGTAAGAATGGCAAAAATACAATTGGATAATCAAGAGAAATTATATCAACGACAAAAAACATTATTTGATAAAGGAGTAATTTCTGCAAATGATTTTGATGCAGCTCAATTGGCTTATAGTCGTGCAAAACAAGATTATAACGCTTCCCTACAGGGATTTGATATTATAAAAACAGGAACATCATCAGGTTTAGGAAATTATGCCAATACCTTGATTCGCTCAACCGTAAACGGAATGGTTTTGGACGTTCCTGTAAAAGTGGGGAACCAGGTAATTGAAAGCAATAATTTTAACGAAGGAACTACTATCGCCAGTGTTGCCGATGTTGGAAAAATGATTTTCGTAGGTAAAGTTGATGAATCTGAAGTAGGAAAAATAAAATTGAATATGCCTATCGAAATTACTGTTGGAGCCATCGAAAATAAAAAATTTACGGCAGTGTTGACTGATATTGCTCCAAAAGGGAAAACTGAAAATGGCGCTATTCAATTCGAAATAAAAGCAACATTGACAAACAGAGACAACACTTTTATCAGAGCTGGTCTGAGTGCCAATGCTTCTATTATTCTGGATAAAGCAGATAAAGTTCCGGCTTTGAAGGAATCCTTGGTTCAATTTGACAAAAAAACTTCGAAACCTTACGTGGAAATTGAGACCGGACCACAAAAATTTCAGAGAAAAGATGTCGTTCTTGGAGTTAGTGATGGAATTTATGTTCATGTTAAAAGTGGTCTTAAAGCTTTGGACAAAATAAAAATCTGGAATCAAGGCTTGTTGAAACCCGAAGAGAATAAAACAAAATAATGCTGAAGAAGATTTTTGATAAAAATAAATTTAGCAGTACGTTAACTGCCTTTTAATAAATTACAAATGAAAAAAATAAACTATTTTAGTATTGCTTTTGTCTTCCTGATTGGATTCGCGTCTCAGGCACAAACCAAGGCATGGACTCTGGAAGAGTGTGTGAAGTATGCCATAAAAAATAATATCTCCATAAAAAATACAGAATTGGATACAATCTCTGCAAATATTGATAAAAGAGGTGCTTTCGGGCGATTTTTGCCAAGTGCAAATTTAAGCGCCAACCATTCCTGGAACATTGGTTTGAACCAGGATATTACAACTGGGCTTTTGAGAAATCAAACAACTCAGTTTTCTGGTGTTGGTGCCAATGTTGGGGTTGATATTTATAAAGGGATGCAAAATCAAAACACATTGCGAAGAGCAAATCTTTCGATTGTAGCTACAAAATATAACTTGCAGAAAATGCAGGAAGACATTGCGCTTAATGTGGCAAATGCCTTTTTGCAGGTACTTTTTAATAAAGAAAATTTAAAAGTGCAACAGGAACAATTGGCTATTAATGAGAAACAATATACCCGTTCTCAAGAAATGGTGAAAGCGGGTTCAATACCGCGTGGGGATTTATTGGATGTAAAGGCTACGGTTGCAACCAATAAACAAAATGTTATTGCTGCCGAGAATAATTTGTTAATCTCTAAATTGAGTTTGGCACAATTGCTACAGTTAAAAGAATTTTGGGATTTTGATGTGGTTGATGATACTAATATCAATGACGAAAATAATCTGATGTCGGTTAAACCGATTGATATTTATGCTAAGGCAAAAGAAAGCAGAACCGAACTGAAGATAGCAAAAACAAATTTGGAAATAGCCGAAAAAGATATATCCATTTCCAAAGGAGCTTTTCAACCTTCGTTAAGAGCATTTTATGGTTTTGACAGCCGTGTGTCGTATGCAGATACTTTTAACCCTCAAACTGGTCAAATCGAATCGGCTAAACCACCCTTGGAACAATTAAATAACAATAAAGGACAAAATTTTGGATTACAATTGCAAATTCCGGTATTTAATGGTTTTTCTGTAAAAAATAATGTAGATCGTTCCAAAGTTGCATTTGAAAAGTCTAAAATAGCATTGGAAAAAGCTGACTTGGATTTACAACGAAATGTTTATACTGCTTTTACAGATGCTAAGGGAGCAATGAATGCACACGAATCGGCTATTGTTGCACTTGAATCCAGAGAGGAAGCTTATAATTATGCCAAAGAAAAATATGCCGTCGGTTTGATGAATTCTTTCGACTTTAATCAATCGCAGACTTTGTTGACCAATGCGCAATCGGAAGTGCTGAGAACCAAATACGATTATATATTTAAGATAAAAATTTTAGAATTTTATTTCGGAATTCCAATCGACCAAATCATGAAAAAATAATACCATGTCAAAAAAAACAATTTACATTTTAATAGGCTCAGCGATAGTAATTATTGGAGTTTTAGTGGGGCTTTCAAAAGCTGGAATTATTGGTAATAAAGACAAAGGCAAAGAAGTAGAAATTGCAGATGCTGAAACCGGCACAATAGTAGAAACGGTTTCGGCAACTGGAAAAATCCAACCTGAAATTGAAGTAAAAATGGCTTCAATGGTTTCGGGCGAGATTATTGATTTGCCTATCAAAGAGGGACAAGTAGTAAAAAAAGGTGATTTGTTATTGAAGATAAATCCAGATTTATACACTTCCGGATTGAATCGTTCAGTAGCGAATTTGTCAGGTTCCAAAGCAAGTTTAAGCCAGTCTGATGCTTCTTTCAATGAAGCAAAATCCAATTATGAAAGAAATAAAATTTTGTTTGAAAAAGGGATTATTTCCAAATCAGACTGGGATAAATCTATAGCTTCTTTTGAGGTGGCAAAAGCCAACAAACAATCAGCTTATTACAATGTGCAAAGTGCTTCGGCTTCTGTCAATGAAGCGAAGGATAATTTAGGAAGAACCGTAATTTACGCTCCTGCAGACGGAACAATATCTGTGCTGAATGTAGAATTGGGGGAAAGGGTTTTGGGAACGCAACAAATGGCGGGAACAGAGCTTTTGAGAGTTGCCAATCTAAACAATATGGAAGTTGAAGTAGACGTCAACGAAAATGACATCGTAAAAATAAAGGTAGGAGATGCTGCCAATGTTGAAGTAGATGCCTATTTGAAAAAACAATTCAAGGGTGTTGTGACCAGTATTTCCAATTCGGCAAGTACTGCTTTGACAGCAGACCAAGTGACCAATTTTAAAGTAAAAGTCAGAATTTTGAAAGAATCTTATCAGGATTTACTGGAGGGTCAGCCAGCTACGTATTCTCCATTCCGTCCAGGTATGACTGCAACGGTTGATATCATTACCACAACAAAGAATAATGTGGTTTATGTTCCAATCAGTTCGGTTGTTGTAAAATCAGATACAACTGCTGTTAAAATTGGTCAAGTACCAGTTTCTGATGATAAAAAGCCAGCACCCAAAAATGATAAAAAGTTGGAGTGTGTTTTTGTTAAATCGGGTGATAAGGCCAAAATCAGAATCATTAAAACCGGTATTCAGGACGATACTAATATTGAGGTAATGTCTGGTCTCAAAAAAGGTGATGTTGTAATCACCGGCCCATACACAACAGTAGCCAAAGAATTAAATTCTGGCGACAAAGTGTTTATTGCAAAGCCAGACGATAAAAAGAAATAATTTTCATTTTAAATTAATAAAAAGGGGCACGTCTTGAATTTTCAAGGCGTGTTTTGTTTTAATAAAGGATTTATCAAAAATCCGTGTAAATTTGCAATTCTAAAATCTGCAGTCTAAAATCTAAATTCAAAAAAAAGTGTCTTATATTCTAAACATAGAAACCGCTACCAAAAATTGTTCTGTTGCTTTGGCAAAAGGAGGAAAAACAATATTGTGCAAAGAAATAGCCGATGAAGGTTATTCGCATGCAGAGCGTTTGCATGTTTTTATTGAGGAAATTATTCAGGAATCCGGAATAGGGATGAAAGATTTGGAGGCTATCGCAGTAAGTCAGGGTCCAGGATCATATACCGGATTACGTATCGGTGTTTCTGCTGCAAAAGGTTTGTGTTACGCTTTAAATATACCTTTAATTGCGGTGGATACTTTGTTGGCATTGGCTTCAAAAGTTTCGGTGACAGATGGTGTGATAGTTCCGATGCTTGATGCGCGCAGAATGGAAGTGTATAGCGCTGTTTTTTCTTCAACTTTGGAGAAAAATAGAGAAATTCTAGCCGAAATAATTGATGAAAATTCTTTTGCGGAGATAAAAGGAAAGGTATATTTTGTTGGAGATTGCAATGAAAAATGCAAAAGTGTACTGACCAAAGATAATTTTGTTTTTTTGGATAACATAAAATATCCTTCAGCCAATGAAATGAGTGTTTTGAGTTTTGACAAATACAAAATAAGCGACACCGTTGATGTCGCTTATTTTGAACCTTATTATTTGAAGGATTTCTTAGTGGCTAGTCCTAAAAAACAGTAATTGTTTTTTATTGTTGTTCTGGTTTCTTCGTATTACTTAGTTCCGAAACAAAAGGTTGGAAAACAATTCCGGCTTCGTCAAAAGCCAATTTACAGTTTTCCAAGGTAGAAGCTACAACAGCAGCATAATCTTCAGTTTTTGCCCAAGGTCTTACCGCTAATTGAATTGCACTGTCTGTTAGGTTTTTAACTGAAACTTCTGCAACAGGTGTGGTTAATACTTTTGTGTCTTGTGATAAAACATTGGTAATAATGTCTTTGGCTTTTTTTAGATCAGTTCCATAAGATATGGCAATTGTTAAGTCTGCTCTTCTTGTTCCTTGCATCGAATAATTGGTAATGGTTCCGTTGGACAAAGCACCGTTTGGAACAAAAATAGTTTGGTTGTTTCCGGTGACCAACTTGGTTACAAAAATTTGTATTTCAAGTACAGTTGCCATAACTCCCTGCGCTTCGATTGTGTCTCCCACTTTGAAAGGTTTGAAGAGAATGATTAAAATTCCACCAGCAAAATTGGATAAAGAACCCTGCAATGACATACCGATTGCAAACCCCATAGTTGCCAAAATAGTAACAAAGGAAGTAGTTCCGATGCCTAATTTATCGATGACAGTTACAAATAATAGTCCTCTTAAAATCCAGAGTAAGATGTCGGCGAGAAATTTGGTTAAAGTGGGATCCAAATTTTGTTTCACCATTAATTTTCTCATAAATCTATTGATAATTCGAATGGCATATAGACCGACAAATAAAATGACAAAGGCAGAAATAGCTAC